>CAZQTN010000020.1:0-22980 GCA_964596195.1 uncultured Ruminococcus sp. | reverse complement strand
GAAACGGTATTCACATCGTAGACCTTCAGAAGACCGTTAAGAAGTTCGAGGAGGCGTACAACTACGTTTCCGAGCTCGCTCAGGAGGGCGGCACCATCCTTTTCGTAGGTACCAAGAAGCAGGCAGCCGAGACCATGAAGGAAGAGGCTCAGAGATGCGGAATGTACTACGTAAACGTTCGTTGGCCCGGCGGTATGCTTACCAACTTCAACACCATCCGTAAGTCTATCAAGAGACTTAAGGATCTTGAGAAGAAGCAGGCAGACGGCACCTTCGATCTTCTCCCCAAGAAGGAGGTTGCTAAGCTCGTTAAGGAGATGGCAGACCTTGAGAAGGCATACGGCGGTATCAAGGATATGGACAGACTTCCTTCCGCAGTATTCGTAGTAGACACCCGCAAGGAGCACATCGCTATCCTTGAGGCTAAGAAGCTTGGCATTCCCGTAGTTGCAATCGTTGATACCAACTGCAACCCCGAGGATGCTGATTACATCATCCCCGGTAACGACGACGCTATCCGTGCTATCAAGCTCATCGCAGGCGCACTTGCAGATGCAGTTATCGAGGCACACGGCGGCGTACAGGAAACTCTTCCTGAAGAGACCGCAGAAGCAGCAGTAGAGACTGTTGAGGCTGCAGAGTAATTTTACCTAAGGAGGAACTAGAAATGGCAGAATTTACCGCTAAGGACGTAGCCGAGCTCAGAAAGCAGACCGGCTGCGGTATGATGGACTGTAAGAACGCGCTCAAGGACTCCAACGGTGACTTTGAGCAGGCAGTTAAGATCCTTCGTGAGAAGGGCATGGCAGCAGTTGCGAAGAAGGCTTCGAGAATCGCTGCTGAGGGTATCGTTGATATCATGACTATCGGCAACACCACCGCAATCGTTGAGGTTAACTCCGAGACCGACTTCGTTGCTAAGAACGCACTTTTCCAGGCATTCGTAAAGGATGTCCTTAAGACCATTATCGTATCCAAGCCCGCTGATGTTGAGGCTCTCCTTGCTTGCAAGTACGAGGGCGAGGGCGCCGCTACCGTTAGCGATGCACTTGCTGAGAAGACCGGTACCATCGGTGAGAAGCTTTCTATCCGCCGCTTCACCATCGTTGAGGGCGCTGTATCCACCTACATCCACGGCCTCGGTGCTACCGGTGTTATCGTAAGCTTTGACACCGACTGCGCTGACAAGGCAGAGTTCGCAGAGTGCGCAAAGAACGTTGCACTCCAGACCGCTGCAATGCCCGTTCAGTACCTTGATGCAGCTTCAGTTCCCGCTGAGGTTCTCGCTGAGGAGAAGGCAATTCTCATCAAGCAGATGCAGCAGGATCCCAAGATGGCTAACAAGCCCCAGCAGGTTCTTGAGAAGATCGTTGAGGGTAAGCTTGGCAAGTTCTACGAGAACAACTGCCTCCTTCACCAGCTCTACGTTAAGGACGACTCCATGACCGTTGCTAAGTACGTTGAGTCCGTAGCAAAGGCAATTGGCGGTTCTATCAAGGTTACCGGCTACGTTCGTTATGACAAGGGCGAGGGCCTTGAGAAGAGAGAAGAGGATTTCGCAGCTGAGATCCAGAAGATGGTTCAGGGCTAATTCTTGAATAAACAAAAAGTGAGACACGCCATGTCTCACTTTTTTATTTTTTCATTATTCTTTATCTATAATATCTTCCGCTTTCCTTAAGGTAACTTATAAGCATACCCGTCCAGTCGGTCTGTATAAGGTCAAATCCTCGATCCGCAAGCCAGCCCCAACCGTATTCCATTGACTCGCACAGTGCGCTGTCGTCGGAGTGTCCGCCCGCAAGCTGCTTTTTGTAGCTGTATATGATAGAATTTACCCACACCAGCTTGCCGTCGCGGTGCATCATATCTATGAACTCATCGCTCGCAAGATGGCTGTCGTCCTTCCCGAAAAGCACCTCGGCGCCGACGTAATTTATATTCTTTTTCAAAAGCTCAGAGTGCATCGGGTGTTCCTCTGATACGATGGGCATAAACGGCACATCGGGGGCGATCTCTTCAAGCACGGAGAGTACGTTTTGGTTAAGCGCGCTCTTTACCAGAACCTGCTCGGTCATACCGTGGCGCTTGATCGCGCGGTATATCGCCTCTGGGTTGCCCCAAAACTTGTCTACGTTTATGTAACAGCGCCCCTTAAATCTCTCAAGCAGCTCCTCAAAGCGCATTACACCAAACTGCGTTACCGTATTGTCGTAGTTTACAAATCTCAATTCCTTTACCTGTTCATAGGTCATTTCGGGTATGCGCTTATCCGCAAGGCAAAAATGGTTGCGTTCCATACCCGGATGGAATATCACAAGCTCACCGTCAGCCGTGCAGTCAACGTCCGTCTCGATCATATCCGCACCCTGCATCAGCGCTATTTCGTAAGAGGCGTATGTGTTGCAGGGAATATTTCCGCCCGCTACACCTCTGTGTGCCACTATCAGGCGATGGTCCTTTGCGCTCTCCCGTAAATTAAATGTCATTTCAACATCTCCTTTGCTGAAAATCTTACATTGCTATTATATCATAAAGAAATATTATTGTCAATCAAAAAACTTTCTAAAAACTATTGACAAGTGAATACTATGCGTGGTATAGTATTATACAAGACGAGGCATTCATCAAATCTATCAGCCCAAAGCAGGGCAGAAAGGAGAAAGAATGGATATACAGTTAAAGCGAGGATTGCTTGACGTTTGCGTGCTCGCCGCGATAAAGAGCGAGGACTCTTACGGATATAAAATAATAAAGGATATGAGTCCGTATATCGAGATATCCGAGTCCACACTCTACCCGATACTCCGCCGCCTTGAATCCGCCCGCCTTTTGACGGAGCATACGGCAGAGCACGGTGGCCGATTGCGAAAGTATTACCATATAACCGACGCAGGACTCGAGCGCCTCGAGACCTTCAAGAGAGAATGGAAAGAGATCGTTTCAATATATCAGTTCGTAGTAAAGGAGGACATCGCAAGTGAATAAATATGAGTTTTTAGCAGAGATCCGAAAAAGACTCAGCGGACTCTCAAAGGAAGACATAGACCGCTTCCTTGACTATTACAGTGAGATGATAGAGGACAGGATAGAGGACGGCCTCACAGAGGAGGAAGCCGTCGTGGCACTTGGCTCGATCGACGATATAGTCGCGCAGATATTTGCCGACTCAGCACCCGTGGTGTACGCCCCTAAAAGGGAAGAAGGGGCGCAAAAAAACAACACCGTTCCCCCGAAAACCGAGCCAAAAGCGTCGGATAGCGAGCGCAAAACCAAAAAGGTGCTCTCCGTTATCGGTCTTATTGCTTGGATCTGCGTCAGCATAGCTTTCTGGTGCTGGGCGGTAGGCTGTATCTTTGGCGCAAGCGTTTGTGCGATAACCTCGGTCGGCTTGATGGTAGGCTCGATATTCCTCATTTGCACGGGTGAGGTCGCACAGTTCTTACTCTTCCTCGGCGGCGCCGCATTCCTTGCAGGCTTTACTGCGATATTCTGGCTCGCCATCAGAATGGCAATAAAATATTTCCGTATCCTCGGGCGTAAGCTTATGCCCGTGATCCAGAAAAATCTTTGATAGGGGAGGCAATTGAGAAAATGAAAAAGAAAATAATATCAACCGTAATTTTTTCGGTGACGGCTATGCTCGTAGGCATAATTCTTCTGCTGTGTGCCTTCGCCGCATCGGGATTTGATTACAACGGCTTCAACGGCAGAGATATGAAGCTTGATCAGTATACCGTAGATGCCCAAGCCTTCGATGAAATAGATATAGACACCTCGACCGTAGACGTTGAGATAATGGTTGGCACTGATATCGACAAGACCTATATAGACGTCTATCAGGATAGCTCCGCTCCGCATAACGTAAAATACGAAAACGGCAAGCTCACGATCGAATCGGGCGAACGCCCCTGGTATAAGAATATAGGCATTTTCTGGGGCAAGTGCAAGATCACGGTACTCCTGCCATCGGGCATACAGGGCAATCTTAATATAGAGTCTGATACCGGTGGCGTTAATATCGGCGCTCTTAGCTTTGAGAGCATCTCGCTCAGCACCGACACGGGTGATATCACCTGCAGCGCAAGCGCAAGCGGAGAGATAAATATTGAAACCGATACGGGCGACGTCGATATCACCTCAAGCGCGCCCTCCATACGCGTCGAGAGCGATACGGGCGATGTCACACTCCATCGCACCGTTGCAACCGATAATTTATATATCACTACCTCAACGGGAGACGTTGAGATAGAGGGCGCAGATGCCCCGAATATCTATATAAAGACGTCGACGGGAGACGTCGATGCCATATTCTATACAGGCAAGCTGTTTGAGGTCAATACCTCCACCGGTGATAGGGACGTTCCCACATCCGACCCCTCAGGCGGCAGGTGCGAGATAACCACAAGCACGGGCGACATCGAGGTAGATATTCGCAAGCCGATTACTGCCAATTAACATTTTTCCTTTCCTCCATACATAAAATTGGAGGAAAGGATTTTTTTACATGTCAGAAAACAGAAAACGATTTTTAAAAAACGGTCTGCTCCTGACCGCAGTCGGCCTCGCGATGCGCTCGGTCGGAATGGTATTTAATTCTTATATCACAAAAACGGTGGGCGCCGAGGGCATAGGCGTGTATACACTCATAATGACCGTGTACTCATTTGCCATCACCTTTGCCACCTCGGGCATCAATCTCACCGTTACCCGTCTTGTCGCCTCGGCAATCGGCGAGGGTAGGGAAAACAGCGTGCGCCGCATTCTCCACCACGCGGTCATATACTCGCTTATATTCAGTCTTACCGCCACCGTTGTTCTCTTTATATTTGCTCCGTATTTCGGAATACGCGTGCTCGGTGATACACGCACCGTCCTCCCCCTGCGCATACTTGCTGCGTCCCTTGCACCGATCGCCCTGTCATCTGTGTTTTCGGGCTACTTCGTCGGTGTAAAAAGGGTCAGCCGCAACGCCACCGTACAGGTGCTCGGTCAGGTGTTCAAAATCGCCATAACAATGCTTGCCGTCGTGCGCTTTGCAGAGTACGGCGTGGAGCACGCCACCGTGGCGCTCTGCATCTCGGCTACCCTTACAGAGCTTCTCGCTTTTCTCGTCGGACTCGTACAGTTCCTCTGTGATAAGCGCAGATACGCGCGCTCAGGCGGCTCCGCTCACTTCTCCGACGTCACCTCTATGGCGCTCCCACTTGCGCTCTCTGCATATATCCGCTCGGCGCTTTTGACCCTTGAGCACATCCTCATTCCAAAGCGCCTGCGCGATCGCGGCGAGAGCCTTTCTGACTCGCTTGCACAGTACGGAATTTTACACGGGATGGCACTTCCGATGCTTTTATACCCTATGTCACCCCTATCGTCGTTCTCAGGTCTGCTCGTTCCCGAATTTGCTGAGAGTATTGCCAGAGGCGAGTGTGACAGAATGCGCCGCATAGCTAGCGAAGCACTGGAGACCACTCTTGCCTACGCCACAGTCGTAAGCGTTTTGCTCGCAATGTTCTCCGAGGAGCTCGGCTACGTTTTTTACGACTCGTACAGCGCAGGGCATTACATATCTCTTATGGCCTGTGTCGTGCCGATAATGTACCTTGACCACGTCGCCGACTCGATGCTCAAGGGCATCGGTGAGCACGTTTATTCGATGTGGGTGAATATCTCTGACTCGCTCCTCTCCATAGTCCTCGTTTGGTTCCTCATTCCCAATATGGGTATATCCGGCTATGCGCTCGTGATCGTGATTATGGAAGCGTTCAATTTCACCCTCTCGGCCACAAGGCTGTATAAACGCATCAAGTTTAAAATAAACTTTCTCTCGTCCTTCCTTCTTCCGCTCGCTTGTGCCTCCATCTCTGCGCTGGCATGCCGTCATCTGTTCGTTTTCAACGGTGCTAACGCCACCGCCGTAGCGCTCGTGCTTAAGCTCGCCTTCTCGCTTTGTATCTTTTTCGCCCTTTATCTCCCCATCTCGAGCCTTATCAAGGGGCGCAAGGTTAAAAAACTCTCTTAAGTGTTGCATTTTTCCCGGGTGTATGATAGAATATATCTATCACAAAAAAGGGAATTATGTCGATGAAGAAACTACTACCGCTTCTTATAATATTGCTTCTCGCATTGGTCGCCTGCGACGATGGCCACACCTGTGACTTTGGTGGCTGGCACATCCTCGAAGCGCCAACCTGTACCGCTGAGGGCAGGGAATACCGTAGCTGCGATTGCGGCGAGACCGAGAGCCGCGCGGTTGCTGTCCTGCCGCACGACCTTATCCCGGTTGAGGCGAAGCCCGTTACCTGTACCGACTCGGGGTACGCCGCGTTTGAATATTGCGAGGATTGCTCATACACCACCTTTGCAGGTGAGCTTCCTGCGACGCACGATATAGTTACCGTTGCCGCCAAAGTGCCTACCTGTATCGAGCTCGGCCACGAGGCCTACGCATATTGTAAAAGGTGCGAAAATTATAATACGTATCGTGAAATTCCGGCCACAGGCCATATTATCCAGGGGGTTGAATGCTCGTTATGTACTATCGAGTTTGTCGAGGTTGGGCTCCCCGGTGACGTAGCCACGCTTGCCGACGGAGTTTATGCTAACTACTTCGTCGCCGAGGGCAGCATCAGCATTTTGACTATCTTCGGCAACGGTGCAATACCCGACTTTGACACCTCTCCGTTTTCCGACCTTTCACCGACTCATCTGCACATCGACGATGGTATTACCGGGATAGGCAAAAATGCATTTTCGGATATGTCCACCCTCGTCAGCGTAACCGTCGGCTCCTCGGTCCGTAATATAGGCGACGGCGCCTTTGCGGATTGCTACCGTATCACCGAGGTCATAAACGAATCGCCCTTGCCAATATCGTATGGCGATTCTTACGGCCAGATCGCCCGTTACGCAAGCTACGTCACCACGTCCGCAGGCACCCGTGTCAAATTTATCGGCGATTTCGCGTTCTACGTTTCCGGCACGAATTACACCCTCGTTTCCTATATCGGCAATGCCGAAAACCTGACCTTGCCCACCATTTCGGATGCCGCAACGTACGTCGTGCGCAACTACGCCTTCTACGACCTTGATTTTCTTCTTTCGGTCGAGATCGGAGAGCACGTTGCCCACGTCGGCCAATATGCCTTTGAGGGCTGTGATAATTTGAACTAAAAGGCGCTGAGTCATTAAAAATCCGGCATTGACACCCGCTTAGCAGCGAAGCCTACGTGTATTCTAACGAAATCGCGGTCTTTCCGTTAAAATGAGGCTTTGTACGCGTGAGGGCGCAGGTGTTCTTAGCGAAAGCGCCCGTCAGTTAAAGTGAGGTGTAGAGTATCGGTTTGATGCCCGAAGTGGCGGCCTGCGGGAGCGTGCTTTCGCTAAGAACACCTGCACCGAGCGAACAAGGTTGCTCGGCTTTAACCTTTTAATAAAGCAAAAGCATAGGCGTTGCGATCGGCAACGCCTATGCTTGTTTTTGTTTGGTTATGTCTGAATAAAGCGGCCTCTTTATTTTAGTTCTTGAGTGAATGTATAGGCGCGGGGATTCTTCCGCCGCGGTTTATGAAGTCCGCACAGGACTCCTTCTTCAAGGGCATAATGGGTGCATAGCCGAGCAGACCGCCGAACTCCGCGACCTCGCCGACACCCTTGCCGTATACGGGTATAACTCTGACTGCGGTAGTCTTGGTATTGACAACGCCTATCGCGATCTCGTCTGCAATGATGCCGGATATAGTCGTCGCGTCGGTGTCGCCCGGTATCGCGATCATATCAAGGCCGACCGAGCATACCGCCGTCATCGCCTCAAGCTTCTCAAGCGTAAGCGTGCCGCAGCTTGCCGCGTCGATCATTCCTCTGTCCTCAGATACGGGAATGAACGCACCGGACAGACCGCCCACGTGGTTCGAAGCCATAACGCCGCCCTTCTTTACCGCATCGTTGAGTAGCGCCAGCGCCGCAACTGTACCGTGCGTGCCCGTGCGCTCAAATCCCATATTCTCGAGTATCTCCGCCACCGAGTCGCCTGCCGCAGGCGTGGGAGCCAGCGAAAGATCGACGATTCCATACGGCGTGCCGAGCCTTTTTGATGCCTCTGCCGCGATGAGCTGGCCTACTCTCGTGATCTTGAAGGCGATCTTCTTTACCGTCTCTGCAAGGGCAGAAAAGTCACACGCCCCCGCCTCTTTGATGGCCGCCGCCACAACACCGGGGCCGCTTACACCAACGTTGATAACGCTGTCGGGCTCTCCAATGCCGTGCATTGCACCCGCCATAAAGGGGTTGTCCTCGGGTATGTTTGCAAACACGACCAGCTTCGCACAGCCGATCGAGTCGTTGTCTCTCGTCAGATACGCAGTCTCTTTGACGATCTCGCCCATCCTGCGCACAGCATCCATATTAATGCCCGCCTTCGTCGATGCCACGTTGACCGACGAGCATACTCGCTCGGTCTCGGCAAGTGCCGTGGGTATCGACTCGATAAGAGCCTCGGCCCCCTTCGTCGCGCCCTTCTGCACGAGTGCGGAATAGCCGCCGATGAAGTTTACGCCCAGCTCCTTCGCCGCGCGGTCAAGCGCACGCGCCAGCTTCACAAAGCCATCGGGCGAGAAGCCTGCTCCAACGTACGATATCGGCGTTACCGATATGCGCTTGTTTACGATCGGAATACCGTAAGTGCGCTCAAGCTCCTCACATACGGATACGAGGTTCTTTGCCGTCGTGGTTATCTTGTCGTATATCTTCTGTTCGGTACGCGCAGGCTCGTCGGTAATGCAGTCAAACAGGGAAATACCCATCGTGACCGTCCTGATGTCGAGGTTCTCCTCGCGTATCATTTTTATAGTTTCAAGTATGTCGCGTGTATTCAGCATTATCAGATCCTGTGCATAGTGTTGAATATATCCTCGTGCATAACGCGGATGTCAACGCCTGCCTCTCCTCCTGCAAGGCTCATAGCCTCTGCAAATTTTGCAAAATCAACGGTAAGTCCCTCAAGCGACACGAGCATTATCATTGCAAAATACTCGTCAAGCACCGTCTGGCTAATATCCTCGATATTCGCACCGTACTTTGCGCACTCCGCGCTCGCCATGGCAATAATACCCATCTTGTCCTTACCTATAACGGTTATAACAGCCTTCATTTTCAAATCTCCTGAAATAGAATTTTAAAAAATATAGTAGTCATTTTAGCATAAAAAGTCGCATTTGTCTACAATTTTGACAAAAAAAACGCCCCGCCTTACCGTAAATCTTCCCACCGCGCACACAGCACATAAAAAATCTCCCTTTCGCGCATTGCGAAAGGGAGATTTGAATTAGTCTTCCTTTTCGTCCTCGTCGGACTTGGCAGCCTTCTTGTCGGAGTCCTCGTCGTCCTCCTCGGCCTCGCGCACGTCAACTATCTTGAGGTGCTCAACGCGCTTGCCGTTGGTTTCGAGTATCTCGACCGAGAGGCCGTATTCCTCAAAGGTGTCGCCGACCTCAGGCATCTTGCCGAGGACCTCCATTGCCCAACCGTTTGCGTTGGAGGAGTCGGGCTCCTCGTCAATGTCAAAGGTGTCGAGCACCTTGGATATCGACGCCATACCCGAAACGATGTATTCGTTATCGCCAACCTGCTGTATCTCCTCGACACGCTCGTCGTGCTCATCCCAGATCTCACCGACTATCTCCTCAAGTATGTCCTCAAGGGTTATGATACCGGCGGTAGAGCCGTATTCGTCAAGCACGATCGCCATGTGCATCTGCTTGTTCTGCAGATCCTTAAGCAGGTCGTTTATCTTCTGAGTCTTTGCAACGTATATAACAGGCTTGGATATGTCAACAACGCTATCATTCTCGCCGAACGACTCGTTGAAGAAATCCTTGTAGTAAACTATACCGATAATATTGTCAATGTCGCCGTCGTAAATGGGCAGACGGGAGTAGCCGGAGTCGGAGAATACCTTCGATACCTCGTCGTAGGTGGCATCCTTGGATATCGCCGTAATATCAATTCTGGGGGTGAACACCTCGCCAACCTCAAGCTCGTTGAACTCGATGGCACTCTTTATAAGCTCACCGTCCTCCTTGTCAAGGCCGCCCTCTTCCTCAGCTTCCTCGATTATGGAGATCAGCTCATCCTCGGTCACGCCTTCGTCATCATCCTTCTTGATGATCTTGGAGATCAGCTTCTGCCACAGTCCGAACAGGAAAGAGAGGGGAGTGAGTATAATAAGGATAACCTTAATAATAGGTGTAGAGAACAGCACGAACGCCTCGGGACGCTTCTTTGCAAGCGTCTTGGGAGTTATCTCACCGAACATAAGCACGATGACGGTCATCACGATGGTGGAGATCGTCGAGCCGAGGCTCTCACCGATGAGGTCTATAAACAGCACCGTTGCAATAGAGGTACTTAGTATGTTAACAAGGTTGTTTCCGATGAGTATTGTGGAGATCAGCTTGTCGTAATCGTCCGCCAATGCCAGCACCTTTGCAGCTTTTTTATTGCCCTTTTCGGCAAGGTTCTTTACTCTTATGCGGTTAAAAGTGGAAAACGCGGTCTCCGTCGCAGAAAAATACGCAGAAAAAATGATACAAATAACAATGATTACGGTTTGTAAGGCAGGGCCCATGATTTTTAAATTAAAAATCCTTTCATATGTAATAATTTATAACGAGCTTCCGGAAGAAAGCAAAAAAAGACCTAACCGCATCCTTTACTCTGAAGTTGCGGCTAAGTCATCTATATGTCTATGGTGTTGGTAAAGCAGGTACTATCGCCTGTGCCGTCGTCCATGATTCCTCCGAAAAATTTGCCTTGCGGCATCGCTATATGGACAACATTATATCACACGATAATACAAAAGTCAATATTTAATCAGAAATTATTTTATTGTTAATCAGAAATTATTTTATTGTTTTATTGTTGACAAATTGGGCTTTTTGTGCTAAAATTGGCAAAAACCGCATAGAGTGGGGAAATGAGCAGTATTACCCCCGAACGTGATAGCTTGACGAAAGGAAATGACCTATGGCAAAGACCTGCTCCTTCACAGGGCACAGACACATAAAGGACTCGCACATGGATAAGCTTCCCGTCCTTCTTCGCCGTGCGATCAACTACGCGTACGAGCAGGGCTGCCGCGAGTTTTTGGCAGGCGGGGCAGTGGGCTTTGATACCATCGCCGCCCGTGAGGTCATCCGCTTCCGCATCGCCTATCCCGACGTGCGCCTCATCCTTCTTTTGCCCTGCATCGATCAGGACGCAAAATGGACAGTGGCACAAAAAGATGCATACCGTTATACGCTGTCCATGGCCGACGAGGTCGTTTACGCCTCGGACGAATATACGCCGAATTGCATTCGTGAGCGCAATTTTATGCTGGCCTCACGTGCTGATATTATGATCTGCTATCTCGGTCGCCGCGACAGCGGCTCGGGGCAGACCGCCGCTATGGCCGACAAAATGGGAAAGGAAATATACAACCTCTATTCCGCCCTTGAAGCAGGAAAGTGAACAGTACGCAGTACCGTAAAGCCGTGCTTTAATTACCAATTTGTTAATTTTGAGGAAAGGTGCGATAATTCCACATCTTTCCTCTTGATTTTTTTCTCAATATATGGTATATTAACCTTACGGCACAGATTTCTCTAAACTTAAAAAGGAGGTACGGATAATGTTCGAGAGCATAGGTGCTTTTTTCTCAGCTCTTGCAGAGGGTGAATTCGGCTTTTACCAGCTTTGGGAATATTTCGTCAATCTTTACTACGCAGTCACCAAGGCACCCGATATGATGAACATCTGGAACGCTCTTATGAAAGTCCTTGACCCCATCTACGGCGCGGTTCCTTACATAATCATTATCCTGTGTCTCATAATGGCCTTTTTCGGCAAGAAGCTTATGCCCGTGTTAAAATTCGGCGCTTGCTTCTGTGTCGGATTCGTGTGCGGAGTCTATTTCATCGGCCCCAGCTTGATGTCCATTATCAACGTTCCGCCGTGGATCTGCGGCCTCGTCCTTGCGATCATCGCTGCGGTGCTTTACCGCTTCATCTACTACGCGGCCTACGCCCTCACCATCACCTACTGCGTATATATGCTTTGCTATATGGGCTTCTATATGCGAGAGGGTGCGGAGCACACTATGTCCAAGTCGCTCGTTTGCTTAGCCATTGCGATCGGCGTGACTGTCGTCGGCTTCATATTCATCAAATACATAGAGATGATCGGCACCGCTGTTCTCGGAGGATACCTCATCTCCTTCACTATCAGATGTATGATCTACGATTACAAGAGCCTCGAGTGGCTCAAGGACACCCCATGGGTCGGCGCGGCAGTAATAACCCTTATGGTCGCCGTTCCCGCATTCGTGTTCCAGTACAAAACAAGACAGAGATATTAAAATCAAGCGCAGACGTTAAATGTAGCGTCTGCGCTTTTACTTTATAGAAGGTTAAGATCAAGAACCTTGTCCGCTCTGCGCGGGTGTTCTTAGCGAAAGCACCCGTCGGATAAAGTGAGAATACCAACTACCGGTTTCTTGGGCTTGTCCCTGTCTGCGAGAGCGTGTTTTCGAAAAGAATTCCTGTGCAGAGCGGACAAAGCACAAAGTGCCTCTATCTCCGCTTTGCCTACGTATATTTTACCGAAATCGCGGATAGCGGACAGACCGCACGGCTCGACCTCGAAGGCTCCCGCAGACTGCCACTTCGGGCAAGAATCCGGTACTCTGCGCCTCACTTTAACAAAAACGCGATTTCGTTAGTACACACGCAGGCTTCGCTGTCAAGCGAATGCCAAAATGTCGAATTCTTAACGACTCGGACTCTTTCTTTTATTTTTCGTATTGACATTTGCAATAAATTATAGTAAAATGTTCCTATCAAAAAAGCACCAAGGAGATTTTTATGAACAAGTCAAGAGAGCTTGAGCTTAAGCGCATTGCTAACGACGTGCGCTTCGGCATTATCGAGGGCGTTTACAGCGCAGGCTGTGGCCATCCCGGCGGATCACTTTCGATCGCGGATATGCTCACCTACCTCTATTTTGTGGAGATGAACGTCGACCCCAAGGATCCGAAGAAGAAGGACAGAGATCGCTTCGTCCTCTCCAAGGGCCATACAGCCCCCGCGCTTTATTCGGTTCTTGCCAATCGCGGCTTTTTCGACGTAGAAGAGCTTAAAACTCTCCGTAACATAGATTCCCGGCTTCAGGGTCACCCCGATATGAAGGGTATACCCGGCGTTGATATGACCACGGGCTCTCTCGGCCTTGGCATTTCCGCCGCCTGCGGCATGGCACTTTCCGCAAAGGTGGACGGCGCATCCTACCGCGTTTATACCGTCGTCGGCGACGGCGAGAGCGAGGAGGGACAGGTCTGGGAGGCGGCAATGTTCGCCGCTCATTATAAGCTCGATAACCTCGTTGCTATCATTGACTGGAACGGTCTGCAGATCGACGGTCCCGTAGCTGAGGTAATGAACCCCACTCCCCACGATGAAAAGCTCCGCGCCTTCGGCTGGCACGTGATCTCGATCAATGCACACGACTTCGGCGAGATCGAGGCCGCCCTCAAGCAGGCAAGAGAGGTCAAGGGCAAGCCCACCGCCATCATAATGAAGAGCATTAAGGGCAAGGGCGTTTCCTATATGGAAAACAAGTGTGAATGGCACGGCCAGGCACCTAAGGCGGATCTGTACGAGGTCGCCATCGCTGATCTCACCGCAATTAAAGAAAACCTTAAGTAAGGAGGACAGGGAAATGGCAGATAAGAAAGCAACAAGAGAAAGCTACGGCGCAGCGCTTGCCGAGCTTGGCGAAAAATACGATTTCCTCGTTCTCGACGCGGATCTTGCCGCGGCTACGAAAACGGGAATGTTTAAAAAGAAATTCCCCGATAGATTTTTTGACTGCGGTATCGCAGAGGGTAATATGATGTCCGTTGCTGCAGGTATTGCAACCACGGGTAAGGTCGTCTTTGCCTCTACCTTTGCTATGTTCGCCGCAGGCAGAGCCTTTGAGCAGGTCAGAAATTCCATCGGCTACCCCCACCTCAACGTGAAGATCGGCGCGACCCACGCGGGCATCACCGTAGGTGAGGACGGCGCAACACATCAGTGCAATGAGGATATCGCCCTTATGCGTACCATCCCCGGTATGACGGTCATCAACCCCGCCGATGCAGACGAGGCATACGCCGCAGTCAAGGCCGCAATAGAGACCGATGGCCCGATGTATCTTCGCTTCGGTCGCTTTGCCGTACCTCAGATCACCGCAGAGGTGCCCGGCTATAAGTTTGAGATAGGTAAGGGTGTCACCCTCCGCGAGGGCACCGACGTTACCATTGCCGCAACCGGATATATGGTGCATCTCGCACTTGAGGCGGCCGAGACTCTCGCCGCCGAGGGCATCAACGCCGAGGTCATCAACATACATACGATAAAGCCCCTTGATGAGGAGCTTCTCGTCAAGTCTGCAAGGAAAACAGGTGCTGTCGTTACCGCCGAGGAGCACAGCGTGATCGGTGGCTTCGGAGCCGCGGTTTGCGAGGCGCTTTCAGCCGCTTACCCCGTACCCGTGTTAAGAATTGGCGTTGAGGATAAGTTCGGCAGAAGCGGAAAGGTACCCCCCCTTCTCGAGATGTACGGCCTCACCGCCGCTAACATCGTAGCAAAGGCAAAGGCCGCAATTTCAATGAAGAAATAAACAACTCCGACCCGTCGGCAAATGTACGCCGACGGGTCTTTTTTTGACCGTTTATCAAGCGATATTCGCTCTCCGTCAAAAATTTCAAAAAAATCCCTTTACAAATCCTACTTTATGTAGTAAAATATATAGAGAAAATATTTATAAGCCTATTTGGGGGTACACGACAATGAAAAGAATTTTACTTAAGCTCTCCGGTGAGGCGCTCTCGGCAGGAAGCGGCGATATTTACGATGCCGACTTCGTTGATAAGGTTGCCGAGGCTCTCGTAGCAACAAAAAACCGTGGCTATGAGATCGCGCTGGTTATCGGCGCGGGTAATATCTGGCGCGGCAGACAGGGCGTTGAAATGGACAGGCAGGCGGCAGACCGTATGGGTATGCTTGCGACCGTGATCAATGCTATCTACGTGAAGGATGCAATTATTCGTGCAGGCTCCGATGCGGCGGTAATGACCTCCGTGCCCATGGCTCCCATGGCGGAGAACTATTCCTCTGAGCTTGCAAAGAAATATCTATCCGAGGGCAAGATCGTAGTATTCGGTGCAGGCCTCGGCATCCCCTTCCTCTCTACTGACACCACGGGTGCCGTCAGAGCGGCAGAGATCGAGGCGGACGCTATGTTTATGGCCAAGAACGTCGATTACATATACACCGCCGACCCCAAAAAGGATCCGAACGCCAAGAAGCTTGAGCGCATTAAGGCCTCTGAGGTTCTTGCGATGAATCTTAAGGCGCTCGATGCCACCGCCACCGCATTCTGCCTCTCCACGGGTATGCCCATTCACGTATTTGGCCTTAAGGATCCCGCCGATATTACAAGGGCAATAGACGGCGAGAGCGTTGGCACCATAGTCACCCCGGAATAATTAAAAAAGAAAAAACATAACATAAGGAGAACACCTATGAAACTCGATACCAAAGATTACGAAGCAAAAATGAAAAAGACCATTGCGTCTTATACCGAGAACCTCTCGACCATCAGAGCGGGCAGAGCAAATCCCGACGTCCTCAAAAAGGTAAGCGTTGATTACTACGGCTCGCCCACACCCATCGCATCCATCGCAGAGATCAAGGTTGCCGATGCGCGCACCATCGTTATCACCGCTTGGGATAAGTCGGCTATGAAGGGCATTGAGAAGGCTATTCTCACCTCCGACATCGGTATCCATCCTCAGAACGACGGTACCTGCATCCGTCTTAACTTCCCCCCCACCACCGAGGAGCGCCGCCGCGAGCTTTCCAAGCAGATCTCCAAGATGGGTGAGGACTCCAAGGTTGCAGTCCGCAACATCCGCCGCGATGCCAACGACAAGATCAAGGCTATGAAGAAGGACTCCGAGATGACTGAGGACGAGGCAAAGCAGTCCGATAAGCTCATCCAGGATCTCACCGACAAGTACGTTAAAGAGATCGATAACATCACCGCAAGCAAGACCAAGGAGATCATGGAGATCTGATCTTGAAAGAGGGAAATAAATTGTCTTTTTTCAACAAAACCAAGGATATAATGACCGACGATCGTCTTGACTCCGTTGCTATCATATGCGACGGCAACGGCCGTTGGGCGACCAAGCGCGGTCTTATACGCTCCGAGGGGCATATCGCCGGCGCGAAAAGAATTGAGCCTATTCTCGAAACCTTCCGTCGCATAGGCGTCCACCACGTTACCGTATATGTATTCTCGACCGAGAATTGGAAGCGCCCCAAGGAAGAGGTCGACGGCCTTATGAAGCTTATCTACAAGTACCTCAACGAGGTGGTTATAGAGAAGATAAAAAGGGATCCGACCTTCTGTATGAAGTTCCTCGGCGATAAGGATCAGCTCCCCGAGCCCCTGCGCTCTAAGTGCTACGAGGTGGAGAATATGGCGGGCGACCGCGAGTTCACCTGTAACGTTGCGCTCAATTACGGCGGTCGTGACGAGATAGTCCACGCCGCAAACTGCGCTATCGCCGACGGTCATAAACCCCTCACGGAGGAAATACTCTCAAGGTATATGTACACCGCAAAAAGTCCCGACCCCGACCTCATCATAAGAACGGGCGGCGACTTCCGCGTGTCTAATTTCCTCCTGTGGCAGGGCGCGTACTCCGAGTATATAGTACTTAAAACGCTCTGGCCCGACTTCGGTGACAGGCAGATTATGAAATGCGTTCGCAAATTCTACAAGCGCGATCGCCGCTTCGGCGGCCTTAGCAAGGGGGATAATAAATGAAAACGAGAATTATAACCGCCCTGTTTATGGCGCTTTTCGGATTACCGCTTCTGATCTTTTCGCAGTATATCATATACCCGATCGCCGCAGGTGTCTTTTCGGTCGTTGCGCTCTTTGAGATGGCGGGTGTCATCGGTATTCGCAAGAATTTTGCGCTCACCGTCCCCACCTATGCCGTCGCTCTGGCTCTGCCGATATTCGCATATTTCTTCAGCCACGACGTTAAGGATTTCATCTTCGTTGGCCTGGTTGTCATCATTGCGGTAATGCTTTACCTCTTCGGCTACGCCGTAGTAAGGCGCGGCGAGGTCAAATTTGCCGATATCGCTACGCATTTTACCACGTTCACCTATATCACGGTCTCGTTCACGGCGCTCACTCTGGTCAGATATCTGCCAAACGGAGCCTACAACTTCGTTCTCGTGTTCGTCGGCAGCTGGGTGTCCGACGTGTTTGCCTACTTCGTCGGCAGGGCGATAGGCAGACATAAGATGATCCCCGAGATCAGCCCTAAAAAGACGTGGGAGGGCGCCGTCGGAGGCGTGTTCTTCACCGTCGTAGCATTCCTCGTTTACGGCATTATAGTATCCTTCATTTCGACGGATATACGTCCGAACTACGTCATCCTCGCCATACTCGGCCTTATCCTTTCGGTGGTCTCGATATTTGGCGACCTCATCGCCTCGCTCATAAAGCGTGAGCACGGCGTAAAGGACTATGGATTTATATTCCCCGGTCACGGCGGCGTTCTTGACAGATTCGATTCTATTCTCGCGGTATCTCCCGTGCTCTTCACGATCTGTATGCTTTTCCCGCCGTTCGTTTAAAAAATACCGCCATAGAGTGGGCGACCTGCATTGACGGCGGGCCGCCCACAACACCCCTCGAAAGGATAAGAAGATTATGAAAACGATCGCCATACTCGGAGCTACGGGCTCCGTTGGCACTCAAGCGCTCGACGTCGCGCGCTCGCGCGGCTACCGCGTCGATTATGTAAGCGCCAACCGCGCAACCCGTGAGATGGAGGCCTTCGTGCGCGAGTTTAAGCCGAAATACGCCGCCATGGCTGACGAGGCCTCGGCGCGCGACCTCAAGGCACGCCTTGCCGATACCGACGTCACCGTCCTTTCGGGTGACGTGGGAGTAGAGGAGGGTATAGCACTCTCCGACGCATCGGTGGTTGTAAATTCCATAATAGGTGAGGCCGGACTTAAACCTACCCTCGCCGTCATAGAGTCGGGCAAAAGACTCGCCCTCGCCAACAAGGAGTCGCTCGTCATCGCGGGCGAAATAGTAATGGCGCGAGCACGCGAGAGAGGGGTGGAGATTCTCCCCGTAGACAGCGAGCACTCCGCTATCTTCCAGTCCTTAAAATCGGGCAAGAGGAGCGAGATCAAGCGTATTCTGCTTACCGCATCGGGCGGCCCGTTTTACGGAAAGAGCAGGGAGGAGCTCACCCGTGTCACCTTATCCGACACCCTCGCCCATCCTACGTGGAAAATGGGCAAGAAAATAACAGTAGACTCTGCAACCCTTATGAATAAGGGATTTGAGATAATTGAGGCCGCACACCTCTTCGGCACACCTGCCGATAAAATACAGGTGCTTATCCACCGCGAGAGCATACTTCACTCCGCTGTGGAATACGTTGATAATACCGTGATCGGCGAGCTTTCCGTTCCGGATATGCGTATGTGCGTTCAGTACGCCGTCGACTATCCCGACAGATGCCCCACCACATCGGCCGAGCTCGACCTTTTCTCCGTCGGCGCACTCACCTTTCGCGCCCCGGATACCGAGGCCTTTCCGCTTCTCTCGCTTGCCAAGCGCGCTATGACAGAGGGCGGAGCAATGCCCGCAATAGTCAACGCCGCCGACGAGGTGGCCGTTGCCGCATTCCTCGAGGAGCGCCTTTCCTTCCTCGGCATATCAGAGGTCGTAGCCGAAACCTACGAGCGTATGACGGGCAGAGGCGCCAAAACGGTCGAGGAGCTTGTCGCGGCAGACCGTGAGGCAAGGAAAACAGCGCACGAGCTTGTACTCGCACAAAAATAACAGGAGAAACATTTTGGGAACTGTATTTACGATAATAGTAGCCGTTTTGGTATTCGGCTTTCTCATATTCATACACGAGCTTGGTCATTACGCGACTGCACGTCTGTTCAAGGTAACTATAAACGAATTTTCTATCGGTATGGGTCCGCGCATTCTCTCCCGCGTGTCCAAGAAAACGGGAACTCGCTATTCGCTTGCCCTTCTGCCCATCGGCGGCTTTGTCGCAATGGCGGGCGAGAACGGCGAGGAGGATGAGAACAACCCCACGGACGATCCCAACCGATTTGACAGAAAGCCGGCGTGGCAGCGCTTTATCATAACCGCGGCAGGCGCGACCGTAAACATCGTCGCAGGCTTTCTCGCGATGATAATAGTCACCGCCGTGACGGTAATGCCCTCAAACGTCGTTGGCTCGTACGAGCTTGACGACGGCACCACCTTAAAGGAGCACCTCGGCTACGAGGTCAGCGTTGCCGACTCCGGGCTTATGGTCGGCGATGAGATAATACGTATAGGTGATAAGCGCGTCACCATATACGACGAAATGACCTACGAGGTTATGAGAGCGGGCTACGAGCCTCTCGACGTCACCGTTATCAGAAACGGTGAGGAAATAATTCTTGAGGACGTCGTTTTCCCCACGGTTGAGTCGCAGGGACAGCTTTTTGGTACCATAGATTTCAGAGTCAAGCGCGCCGATAAGACCTTCGGCTCCGTGCTGGCCTACTCATTTGAAAATTCCTGCCTCATCGTCCGTATGGTATGGGAGTCGCTCTACGATCTCATAACGGGTAGATATACCATAGCCGCGGTGTCGGGCCCCGTTGGCATTTCCAGCGCCATTGGTGATGCCGCTAAGGCGGGCTTTGCATCCCTTCTCAGCATGGTAACTCTCATCAGCATTAACCTCGGTGTTATGAACCTGCTTCCCATTCCCGCGCTCGACGGCGGCAGGCTTATCACCGTGCTCTTTGAGATGATAACGAAAAAGAGAGTCCCTGCTAAGATCGAGGGAATCATAAATGCCGTCGGACTCGCACTCCTTCTCGGCTTGTCGGTTATCATTATGATAAAGGACGTAATCCAGCTCATTATCTGAGGATGAAGATATGAAGTATAACGATTTCAGAAGACAAACGCGAAAAATCAGCGTCGGCGGCGTATCTATCGGCGGCGATGCCCCCATTACCGTCCAGTCTATGACCAACACCGATACCCACGACGTTGCCGCCACTCTCGCACAGATAAGGGCGCTTGAGGCGGCAAGGTGTGATATAGTCCGCCTTGCCGTGCCCGATGTCGAGGCCGCCGCAACCTTCGCGGCACTCAAAAGAGAGGGAGTTAAGCTCCCACTTGTCGCGGATATACACTTTGATTACAGAATAGCTCTTGCCTCGATAGAGGCAGGTGCCGACAAAATACGCATCAACCCCGGCAATATCGGTAGCCGCGACAAGACCGAGGCGGTCGTTAAGGCCTGCCGTGAGCGCGGACTGCCCATACGCATCGGGGTCAATTCCGGCTCGGTGGAGCGCTCCATTCTCGAAAAATACGGCTCGCCGACTGCCGCGGCGCTTGCCGAAAGCGCGCTTTATCATATTTCGATACTTGAGGATCTTGATTTTCACGATATTGCCGTGTCCGTCAAGGCCTCCGACGTGCAGACTATGATAGCCGCCAATTCCATAATTGCAGATAAGTGCGCATACCCCATTCACCTCGGCGTTACCGAGGCAGGTGCACGCCGCCGCGCCGTCGTAAAGAGCAGCATAGGCATAGGCTCGCTTCTCTCGCGCGGAATCGGTGATACCGTCAGGGTCTCCCTTACCGAGGATCCTACCGAGGAGATATATGCCGCACGCGAAATACTCCGCGCCCTTGAGATCGACACCGAGCGCGGAATGGATATAGTTTCCTGCCCGACCTGTGGCAGAACCAAAATTGATCTCATCCGCCTGGTCGAGGAGTTTGAGACTCGCGCTAAGGCTGAGGGGCTGGATAAAAAGAGCATCAAGGTCGCCCTTATGGGTTGCGTCGTGAACGGCCCGGGCGAAGCGCGCGAGGCTGATATAGGCATCGCGGGCGGCAAGGGCGAGGGACTGCTCTTTAAAAAAGGCGAAATAATACGAAAAATAAAGGAAAACGAGCTTGTGGACGAGCTTATCAAGGAGATAAAGCTCATAACACAGTAAAGGGATAAAGATGGAAAAAGGATTTTTTGAGGTATTTTCTAAATATGACCCAACCCCGGAAAAGCGAGCTATGCTCGAACGGGGTCACAGTGCTATATTCAGATACGCAAAGAATCCTATGCGCGTAGAGGTTCAGCTCACCTTTGATAAGCACGAGGATCCTGAGCTGATATACGAGATCGAGGACGAGTGCCGCGAGTTCTACGGCGCCGAGTCGTTCAAGATAATACCGCATTTTCCCACCGAGGAGTTTAACATATCCCGCTTTGACGAGATAACTGCCGAGGCCGCCATTTGCGGCGCGGTCACCAACGGCTTTTTCTCAAATGCCGAGTACACAGACGACGGCGAGACCATCACCGCATATCTTCCGTTTAGCCTGTTTGGTGTCGATTTCGTCAAGAACGCCGATACCGAGGCCATCCTCTCGCGTATACTTGAGAGTCGCTACGGCGTCAAGAGGAGTATAAAAATCTGCACCGGCGATGCCGCTACCGTAGAGCAGCACTCAAATAAGCTTGCCGAGGCGCGTGAGCGCCTTATGGAGGAGGCGGAAAGACAGAGCCGCGAGAACTTCATCCGCGAGCGCGAGCAGGCTGCAAGGGATAAAGAGGAGGCCGCACGGCAGAACGACCCTCACTTCGATTTTGATAGAAAATCGGGCATTTCCAGCGTTACGGGTATATACGAAAGGCTCGGAGAGGATAAGGTGCGCGTTGGTGCGACCGTCTACTCCGCCGCCGAGTCAAGCGTCGTCTACGGCGAGGACTTCGACCTCTCATCTCCCACCCCCCTTGCAGATATCGAATCAGCACGCGGCAACGCCGTTTTCTTCGGTACGGTATTCTCGGTCGAAACCAAGGAGACCCGTACGGGCGATAAGACCACGGTTACGGTCGGTCTTTCCGACGGTGCCAGCGCTACATACGCCAAGAAATCCCTCACCGCTGAGGAGATGGAATGGGTAAAGAAATTCAAGTCGGGCGCGCACGTCGCCATTTTCGGCCGTGTGATACGCGACAAATTCGATAATGAGCCCTTTATATCCTTTAGAGGCATAAAGACTCTTAAAAAGATAGAGCGCACGGATACTGCTGAGGAAAAGCGCGTGGAGCTCCACCTGCACTCAAATATGTCGCAGATGGATGCCGTGATCACCCCTGCCGAAATAGTCAATACAGCCATAAGATGGGGACACAAGGCCATAGCAGTCACCGACCACGGCAACGTGCAGGCATTCCCCGAGGTAATGCTCGCCCTTGAAAAATCGGGCAACACCGATCTGAAGGTGCTTTACGGCATCGAGGCCTATTTCGTCAACGATACCGCCAGATGTATGTTCGGCTCGGTATATCCCTCGTTCGAGGACGAGATGATCGTTTTCGATATAGAAACGACGGGTCTTTCCAACCGTACCTGTAAGATAATCGAGATAGGTGCCGTTAAGATCAAAAACGGCGAGGTCATTGACGAGATGGATATCTTCGTCGACCCCGAAATGCCGATTCCTGCCGAGATAACAGAGCTTACCTCTATCACTGACGAGATGGTAGCCGGCGCACCCAAGGAGCGCGAGGCAGTCGAAGAGTTCCTTGCATTCGCAGGCGACCGTATGCTTATCGCTCATAACGCCAACTTTGACGTCGGCTTTATCAGAGTCGCCGCAGAGCGTCACGGACTCCCCTTTGCCAACACCTTTCTCGACACAGTCGGCCTCTCCAAATTTGTAAACCCCGAGCTTAAAAACCATAAGCTCGATACAATAGCCAAGTACTATTCACTTGAGGATTTCCACCACCACAGAGCATCCGATGACGCG
>CAZQTN010000019.1:6588-23130 GCA_964596195.1 uncultured Ruminococcus sp. | reverse complement strand
CGATTTTTGGTCTGAGTGACAAGACTTGAACTTGCGGCCTCTACCACCCCAAGGTAGCGCGCTACCAACTGCGCCACACCCAGATTTTATTGTACGCTTGCGCACGCCTACCGCGTGAGCCATTATATTATATCACCGAGTTATGGAAAAGTCAAGGGGTTTTGCGAAAAAAGCAAGAAAAACTTTGAAAAATGTAGCGGTACGCTCCGCGTTGCGGCTTGCGCAGGACGGATCGGTGGTCTGTATTCACCACCGAAAACGTTTTTTCTCCTTGCGGTGGTTGTCTTATTTAGCCAAGAATGAAAAAATCTTAAATATTTATTTTGTTTTTCATGTAACAGGTTTCGAGCTCGCGGCAATTCTGCCAGGCCGGGTGCCGTAAAGGACGGCTTCTTGGGGGCGTAGGGTAGTGAGGAAATACAGTTTTGGCCATTGAGTATGCTTCGCGATATTTTCGGTACGCAGTAAAAAGGCAAAGCTTAAAAAACGGCGGAGGGCTTGATTGGCCTCTCCGCAGATGAACCGTATTCCAATACAACTCGTTCGATCTTACTTTATAACAAAAGGATAGATACCGCGCCCGCGGAATTCTATCCTTTTCTTACTTTAGCGCAAGAAGCTTTATTTCTTTAGGCATTCAACCAGCTTCATGACGATCTCTCGCTCCTCGGGCGTGAGGTCTGTTATGTCGATAGAAATTTTGTCGGTGGTGCTGATAAGGTAATCTACGTTTACTCCAAATATCTTGGACATTTCAATAAGGTTTGAGATAGATGGTGAGGAAACGGACATCTCCCACAGATTGACGGCGTTGCGCGAAACGCCAAGCTTTTTGGCGAGGTCGGATTGGGTCATACCATATCTCTCTCTTAAATATTTTATACGGTCTGCTATGTTCAAAACCATAAAGGCCTCCTTTCTGATAGTAACTCCTACTATTATGATACCTTAATATCGCAAAGAAAAAATTATCAGTAATGATAAAAAATACTTGACAAAGGCGAAAAGCTATGATATAATTCAAATAACTGGAGTGAAATATTCTTGTCGTGTTGCTTATGCTCCAATTTTGAATATAGGAGGTGCAAGAATAGATCAGCGGGGTCTTAACCGATGAGACCGCGCGTTTTTGCAAGCATCGGTAGCAAATACGAAGGATAAAAATAAATATAATTGATAAAGGAAGGAAAACAAATGAAACGCAAAAACTTTTGTGTAAAAGCTTTGGTTGTAATGCTTTGCCTTGCTTTTTCTATGTCTTGTTTATTCGCGTGCGCGAGTACGGAAGATTTAGAGCAGCTTAAGGGTAACGTAGACACCGAGCTTGACGCTCTTGAGTCTGGTAAGGTTGATAAAGAGACCTACGATGCACTCAAGGCGTTTGTTGACGAGGTAGACGTTATTGCCAAGGCGGCAGTATCTACCGAAAATTTTGAAAAGGCAATCGCAGCGCTGAACGCTTCGATCGCTGTGAAGGCTGATGCCGCTAAGGTGGCAGAGGACATTGCGGCAGCCAAAGCGGCACTTGAGGAGCTGATCGATTCTAATGCTGCCAAGGATGCAGAGACCGCAACGGCTCTTGAAGCAGCAGTTGTCAGAATTGCTGCGCTTGAAAATAGCGTAGCGACCAAGGCTGCTCTTGACGATGTAGTTGCAACCATCAATGCAACCATTTCAGCAAACAAGACCGAGGTTAACGACAAGATTGCTGATCTTGATGCACTCCTCAAGACCAATTCTGCTAGTGATGCAGACGTTAAGACTGCTCTTGAGGCTCTTACCAAAACCGTTGCAGAGAACAATGCTGCTCTTGAGCAGGCAATTGCAGATGCAAAAGCTGATCTTGCGAAGGCAGACGCTGATAATGCAGCTGCAATCAAGGCTATTGAAGATACCGTAAAGACCAATAACGACACCGTTACTGCAAGCATCGGTGCTATCAACGAAAAGGTTGTAGCGCTTGAGAAGGCGGATGCCGACAATAAGGCTGCTATGGAAAAGGCTCTTGCAGACGAGGTAGCCAACCTAGAAAAGAGCATTAGTGACAATACAACCGCACTTCAGTCAAGCATCACTGCCCTTGAGGGTAAGGTGACCGCACTTGAGACTAAGCTCGCTGATGAGATCGCAGCGGTTAATACTGCTATAGATGGCAAGATCGCCGCTCTCAAGACCGAGCTTAACGCTGAGATCACCAAGATCGGTGAGCAGCTTGCGGGCATTTCCGCGAAGGTTGCCGATGTAGAGGAGGACGTTGCTATTATCAATACCGCCATTACCGCACTTCAGGGCACCGTTGCCTCACTTCAGGAGGCACTCGGCGAGATCACCGGCTCGACCGATTCGTTCCGTAACGATTATCAGGCCGCAACCGAGCTTCTCGTAAATGGTCAGTCATACACCGTTGCGGACGGTACCGTGGTGGAGGATATGTATTCTCTTGCGTATTTCAACAGACTCGTTGCTACTATAGACAAGAACTACTACGCTGACGAGGATTACGAGGAGTTTGAGAGCTCCGTAGAGGATATTCGCTTCTTCCTTAACCGCGCTGTTTCCGTTACCAACGTTATTGAAAACTTTGAGCTGCTCCAGCAGCTTATAGATACTATGCCCACTCTTCAGCAGAGCCTGAAGAAGGAGCTTGATGCCATCAAGGTTATAACCGTTGATGAGGCTTGTATCTCTAAGGCAGTGGCTATCCACGAGAAGATCGAGCTTAACTCGATCGAGCTCTCCGAGGAGCTTGCAGCACAATACAAGACTGTTACCGATGCATACGCTAATATCGTTGCAGCAGATGAGGATACCACCGTTGAGGACCTTATCGACGCTATCGAAGCTCCTATCGTTTATACCGTAAGCGAGACTGCCGTTGAGACGGCTGAGAGTGCGGTTGACGTATTCATTGAGACCTATCTCGCGAACGAGTCTTATACTGCTTACTACGAGGATGATGAGACCACTCTGATAGAGGGCTACGATGAGCTCGTTGTATACAGAGAGCGCCTTGATCAGGTAACTGAGGCCGCGGGCGTTGCTCCCGAAATTATTGAGGCCGCATTCGCAGAATGCCCTCTTTACACCGATTATGAGGCTCTTGCAGCTAATGATACGGCTGTTAAGGCGTGGATCGAGACCTACGAGATCGACGAGGAGAACCTTGCCGTTATCTACGAGGGTGATGATACCGAGCTCGAGCGTGCGCTTGTATACGCTACTGCTATGAACACCGTCTTCGCCGAGAAGGGCGTTGCGGCTCTTAACGCAGGTGTTGATGCACTCCTTGCAAAGGATTATCCGCTTTATGTTGATATCGCAGAGACCGAAACCTACTACAACGGCTATTCAGCTGTCGCTGAGGCTATCGCGAGCGTAGAAGGCTATAACGAGGGCGTTGACGGCAACCTTTCCGCAATGTTCGCTGACGGTCAGGCCGAGGGCACCGATCGCTTCGCGGGCTTCCAGACCCATTGCTACCGTCTTGGTGAGCTCATCGATGCTAAGGCAGCTATTGACGAGATCAATAAGGCAATGGTTGAGCTTCTTGGCAAGGAGGGCGGCGTTGCTATCAGCGACTACGTAGCTATTAAGGAATTCAGAACCGCACTCAACACCGTTTACGTTGAGGCTCTCCTCGTAAGAGAGATCGCAGAGGATGAGACGGTTGCAGAGGACGTACAGACGTTTGAGGGCTACCTCGTTCTCGAGGCAGAGAACCTCACCGCTATGTCAACCGAAGCAGAGACCAGCTATGCAGCTCTTATTGAGGCGTATAACGGCGCTACCGCAGAGGTTGCAAAGGCTTATGCCGCAGTTAAGAGCAGACTTGACAACATCGAGTGGCTCCTTAAGGACGGCGCAGAGATCGACGGCATTATTGCTGATCTGCAGTCGCTTATCAATATGGGCGTCGTAGATGCTACGCTCATCACCGTTTCCGGCGACATTGAGGTTGATATACCTGCACTTCTGTCCCAGTACATAACCGCTGCAAACGAGTACGGACTCAATGCATTCGAGGCTCAGGATGCAGCTGTAGCTGTTAAGGAAGCAATCGCGGCTGCGATCAAGCTTGACAGCACCGACATCAACAACTATGAGACCATCGTTGCTTCTTACGAGGCACTTGAGGCTTGGATCGAGAAGTACCTTGCCGCTGACGTAGGGGCTGCAAATGGTGACGTTGTTGCTGCTCTTGATGCAATTCAGAACATTCATATTCTCGGTGCCGACGGCGAGACCTACTCGTTCGTAGTTGCCGATGAATATACGGCTATCAAGACCGCTGACGAGACCGTTGTAGCAGCTTACGCCGCTGCAAAGGAGACTTGGGTAGCTATTGAGACCGAGATGAAGGTTCTGACCGAAAAGTACGATATCCACTCCTATGAGGATACCGAGATCAACTTCGTGGCAGTTAAGAAAGCATACGATGCATACGTAGCAACCTATTACAAGGGTGATATGACATATATCTTCGAGGAGCAGGAAACCGTTGACGCCTTTGATGCAGCTATGACTGATTGCAAGACCAAGTGCGATGAGGCAGACGGTGCAGCTGAGGTCATCAACTCGATGATCGCAGGCCTTGGCGAGATAAATATGGACAATGCAGCAACCGCTCTTGATACCATCGCGGTTATTGAAACTCTCGTTGCAGATTACGAGGCTAACTATTGCACCGACGGATGCAAGTTCGTTGATGCTGACGGCAAGAGCACTCTTGATACTCTCGCTATTGCTAAATACAAGGCCGAGGTCAATTCTGCTTACGCAGAGAGAATTGCTGAGCTTGCCGCAAACGGACAGGATACGTCCATGGCACTGACGGCTGTCAACTCGTACAACCAGATGTTCGCTAACGCAACCACGGTTATCGGTGCTCAGTACGTACATCAGTTCGCAATTTCCGACCTTGAAAACTATCCCGTAGTCATCGAGGATCAGCCTGCGGCTTAACAGAGCTTAGGCTGTCAGATCGGTCTTTGAGGCCACCACCATTGTTACATTCTCTTGACTGCTGGTGTGATCGGCTTCTATGCCTGAGGGAAGCTTGGCCTTTGAGATATACGAGGGCGCCAGTACCCGTTCTCGTAAAAAAAGACCTGCCCGAGTGATCGGGCAGGTCGACATAAACTAGGCAATACCGTTTTTTGCACGAGCAAAGAACATCATCTTAATACCAACAAAAAAGAGGGAATATTTCGGCCAAAAACCGATTTATTCTCTCTTTTTGTGCTTATAAAGTTTCCTTGCCCAGCTGATTTCGCGCAGGTTCGTCCTTATTTCTTGAGCTCAAGGCCGGCGGAGAAGGCCTTGCCCACGACGGCGCCGAGGGCGACGTAGTCGTGGCGGATCGGGTCGTAGGTTATGGGGTGAAATTTGGTAAGGTCGATCTTGCCGTCGGGGGCAAGAATGCTCTCGTCCACGGAGAGGTCTACGATCTCACCCACAAGGCGGCAGGTGGCCGCATCGTAGCTCTTGAGGCGACACTCAATCGCCATTGGCAGCTCGGCGAACAGGGGAGCGTCAACGCGTGCGCTTTTCTCAGCGTGCCATCCGGCGCGCTCAAGCTTGTCGGGGGTGTCGTTGCCGGAGACGATGCCAACGTAGTCGGCCGCTACGAGATTGGGGGCGTCGGCAATGCTGACGGTAAAGGCACCGCGCGTAAGGACGTTGGCGGTAGTCTTGTGATCCTCGCTTATACAGATGGAGATCTCACACTCCTCGCTGATGCCGCCCCAAGCGGCGTTCATAGCATTGGGGGTGCCGTGCTCGTCGTAGGTGCCGATGATAAGCACGGGCATAGGATAAAGGGCGCTTTTGGGGCCTATGTTTTTTCTCATTGTTTGTTTCCTTTCTCCTCGAATTTTACACGGGTCAGGATTGTAACCAAAAATGTAAATAAATATTTGCATTACCTGCCGCGATGCACGCGGCTATATATTATTATAACACGTGAAGAGGGGCAGCGCAACTCTTTTTTAAAAATATGTTGCATTATTTTTCCTGCCGTGCTATAATTCTATTACGATGTAAAATGCGGAGGCGCTATGATAAATCTTGATTCGCTTATAGAAAAAATATACACCGTGGTCGAGCGTCATTACCTTGGCGACGGTGCTTACGCGCGCTATCTGTGGCAGGACGAAAAGGGAAGCCGCAAGATGGGTATAAATGAATACGGCTGTGCCGATGCGATGAATATACTTTATTCGATCGGCCGTTTCCCGAGGGGAGAGAAGCGTGCGCAGGCCCTTGAGGCGTTGCTTGGATTGCAGGATCCCAAGACTGGCCTTTTCGTCGAGGAAACGCACCATTACATACACACCACGGCGCATTGTACTGCCGCGATCGAGCTGTTTGACGAGGTGCCAAGATATCCCGTCATTGGTATGCAAGGCTGCTTCACCAAGGAGGGAATAAAGCAGCTGCTTGACTCACTTGATTGGTGCGGAAACCCGTGGCCTCAGTCGCATCAGGGCGCGGGCGCGTACGTGGTCGGTGTGCTGACGGACAGCGTCAGCCTTGAGTGGCAGGATTACTATTTCAAGCTCATAACCGACGCCACCGATGAGAAATGGGGAATGTCGCGCGCCGACACGGTGGACGGCGGCACCGCTCCTGCGTGCCACCACCTGTACGGCTGGTTCCACTATATGTTCAATATGGAGTACGCGAAGCGCCCGCTCAACTACCCCGAACGCCTCATTGACTCCTGCATCAGAATGTACGACGAAAATATGCTCGGAAAGACCTTTGGACGCTATATAGGCTTCTGCGAGATCGACTGGGTGTATGCACTTAATCGCGCAACCCGCCAGACTCCGCATCGCTTCTACGAGGCTAAGGAGCGTTTGCGCGATTTCACGGGCAAGTTCGTTGAGTACCTCGAATTGCTTGATTTTGAAACCGACGATGGAGTAAACGATCTGCATATGCTGTTCGGCACCGTTTGTGCCCTTGCAGAGCTGCAGGCCGCTCTCCCGTCGGAAATAGTCAGCACGAGACCCTTGCGGCTCGTGCTCGATCGCAGACCCTTCATCTGATAAAAATCCCCACTCGGCGCTATGCGGCTCGAGTGGGGATTTTTTGCAATAAACGGTGACCCGTGTCACTTTATTTTGAGTATTTTCTTGGATTTAAGGGCGTTAAGCATCACGTAGATGCCGAGAAACAGAATAATCGAGCCGATCAGAATGACGTACATAACAGGCAGGGGGACGGTATTGTCGCCAAAGAATATATTGCAGTCGGTGGCGGTCTTGAAAGCATCGATCGCCTCGGCGGAGATGCCCGCGTTTTCCATCTCGGCGATCACTCCGCCAAGGCTCGCGTTGCGAAGTATTGAGGTCGCGTACGTACCCGGCAGAAACGAGAGCGCCTTTTGCAGTCCGTCCCCAAACTGCGATATCGGCATATACGCGCCGCAAAGGAAGCCGTAGCACGAGCTGACGATCGAGCCCACGGCGGAGATCTGTCCCTGGTTAGAGAGGAAGAAGTTAATAACCGATGAGAGCGCCGTTCCGAACATCACCGTCATGATCACCGAGCCCAAAAGCACGAGCACGTCTGCAAAGGAAAGATACCACCCAACACAGGCGATATAGATAAGGCACACCGCGGTCGCGCTCAGGCAAATGATCAGCGTGGATAAGAGGGTGGCGATATAGTAGCCCAGCGCGAGCGATGAATGCTTGATCGGGGCAATGGTAAGATCCTTGATGGATCCGTTGGCCTTGTCCTGTACCATCAGCATATTTGAGCAGAAGGATACGGTAACACAGCTGACGGCGAGTATGGATGATATGAGCTGACCGCCGACGGCCGCGTTAGCAAGCTCGTCGCTTATTCCCGGAACGTAGGTCACGAAAGAGTCGTGATATATTCCGCCAAGGAAGGTGGCGTAGAGCAGAAGAAGTATCAGGGGAGTTATCAGCGAGGTGAAAAACAGTCCCTTGTCCTTGAAGAAGAGCAGGGTGTTGCGCCTGATCATAGCGAGTGTAAGCTTCATTTTCTTTGCTCCTTTCCGTCGTCGTGCTCAAGGCTTTTGCCCGTTACGGCAAGGAATACGTCATCCATCTTTCCCTTGGTTATTTCATAGTCCGAGAAAAGCTCGGGGTGGGATATTATAAGCTTGGTTGCCGCTAGCGTGTCGGGCACGGTTATGCGTATTGCATCGCGCATTTTTTCATAGGGACTCTCGAGCACCTCGGCAACCGACTCATCCGCTCCATAGAGGGTTATATAGTCACCCGTGTAACGATTTTTAAGCTTAAGGGGCGTTCCCTCGGCGACTATTTTACCGCTGTCGATTATCACGATGTAGTCGGCCTCGGCCGCCTCCTCCATATAGTGAGTAGTAAGGAAAACGGTTAGTCCCTCGCTACGGCGGAGATCGGTTATAACCTGCCAAAGCAGCTTGCGTGTCTGCGGGTCGAGACCCGTGGTCGGCTCGTCCAGAATCAGTATTCTTGGCTTGTGTATCAGCGCGCGTGCGATGTCGATGCGGCGCTTCTGACCCCCGGAGAGCTTGCTTAGGGTGCGTGGCAGCAGCTCGTCAAGCTCCAGCATAGCCGAAAGCTCGGAAATGCGCCCCTCAAGCTCCGTGCCCGAAATGCCGTAAAGCGCGGCACGGTTGCGCAAATTTTCATATACGGTCAGTGATTTATCGAGCACGGAGCTCTGAAATACCACTCCGATGCTCGCGCGGACGGCATCCGTTTCCGTATCCAGATCGTGCCCGTCTATTACCACGCTTCCGCTATCCTTTGCGAGCGTCGCGCACATTATATTAATGGTGGTGGATTTTCCCGCGCCGTTGACACCGAGAAAGGCAAAAAGCTCTCCGCATCTGACGCGGAAGGACAGATCGTCCACCGCCATTATCTTGCCGTACGATCGGCTGAGATTTCTTATTTCAATTGCGTTCATAAGGCACCCCGTGTTAAATTATTTGGCTTTGTTGGTATATATCTGCACAAGTGCCGAGTATATATCGGTGATCATACCGCTGATATAATCTTCATCGAGCGATAGATAGGAGGTCGCCAGCATTACGGCAATGCCGTGCACGAACGTCCACATTTGCAGGTGAAGCCTGCGCGCCTCGTCCTCTCCGATGCCCACACTGCTTTTGATGATGCCGATAACCTCGTCAAAGCGGCCGAGCTCGTCCTGCCTCTCGCCCGTTCTGTCACGCATATACAGTATCTTAAATAAGTTTGGCTCGTCCTTGGCGAATTTAATGTACGCCATACCGCTTGCCTTATAGGCCGGGTATTTTTCCGTGCGCAGCTCGGTTTGCCAATATTCGTAGTTGATCTCTGCCGCCGCATTGATCACCGCGACGCGCACCTCGTCCATAGATGCAAAGTTTGAAAATATCGGCTGTGTTGATGCGCCCATTCTCGCCGCCAGCGCGCGTGCGTTAAGTGCACCCTCGCCCTCGGCGCGCACGAGCTCGATCGCGGCGCTTATTATTGCATCTTTGGTTATCTTCGTTTTAGGTGGCATATCGTTTCCTTTTCTGTTATACAACTGATGAAATTATTATATAACACTTGTTATTTTATCATCTCTTGAACGCCTAGTCAAGTAGGGCGGTGCGGAAAAATGAAAACATTTTGTGAATGGCATTGACATATAGTGAAAAGTGTTGTATTATTGTGTTAGTACAATAGTACAAGGAAGGGAGGCAATTTGCAATGTACAGGGAACTGGATAGAAACGCTCCGATGTTTTTGCAGATCTTTGATAGGATCAAAAAGGACATCATCTGCGCGAAGTATCCACCGAATACGCAGATACCCACGGTGCGCCAGCTTGCGTGCGATATGTCGGTCAATCCCAACACCGTCCAGAAGGCGCTGCAGCTGCTTGAGGATGAGCGCCTGATCGTAACGCGCGGCACGCTTGGTAAGTTCGTAACCCCCGATACGGCGATGATCGCCGCAGTGAAGAGGGAGATGCAAATGGAGACCCTGCGCGCTTGGGTTTCCGAGCTGCACACGCTGGGTATTACAAACGACGACGTAATTGAATTTATAAAAAAGGAGGGAAATAACGTATGAGTACACCGGTTTTGACGTGTAGAAATCTGTCCAAAAGCTATGGCTCACAGCGCGTGCTTGAGGACGTCAATATGAACATACCGTCCGGCAAGATCATCGGTCTGCTTGGCCCTAACGGATGCGGCAAGTCCACCTTCCTCAAGCTTATCACAGGTCTTCTCACCCCCGATTCGGGCGAGATTGAGATCTGTGGTGAGCCGAGAAGCGAAAAGACCAACGCCTACGTTTCCTATCTGCCTGAGCGCACGTATTTTGATCTTTCTATGACGGGCGAGGAGATAATCAGATATTTCAAGGACTTTTTCCCCGATTTCGACGAGGCGGCCGCACGCAGAATGCTTACCGATCTTGAGATAGATCCATCCAGAAAGCTTAAAACGCTCTCGAAAGGAACGAAAGAGAAGGTACAGCTCGTTATGGTAATGGCGAGAAAGGCAAAGCTCTATCTGCTCGACGAGCCCATCGCAGGCGTTGACCCCGCGGCACGCGATTATATCCTTAAGACCATCATAGGCAACTACAACCCCGAGGCTACGATCATTATAACAACGCACCTTATCTACGATATTGAGCCCGTCCTTGATGAATTTGCGTTTATGACAACGGGCGGCAGGATAGTCTGCGCCGGAGTCGCAGACGAGGTGCGTGAGGAGCGCGGCCAGTCGCTTGACGAGCTGTTTAAGGAGGTGTTCGGATGTTAAAGAAGCTTCTTAAATACGATATGCGCCCGATGATCAAGCTGTGGCGCGTGTTTGGCATTCTTGTGCCCGTGCTTGCTGTAACCTCTGCTATTGCAATGCGATATATGAACTCGCCCGAAATGATGACGGGCAACTCGCTCAATGTCGCCCTTGGCGTCTTTGCGATGCTCTACTTTGAGCTTGCTGTGTTTGCAATACTCGCCTCGTCGATAGTAAATATGGTATTTGTAGCAAGGCGCACAGCCTCTAACTTCTTCTCAGACGAGGGGCAGCTTACCTTCACACTTCCGGTTAACCGAGATACCCTCTATATGTCGAAATTCCTGAACTCCATTATATGGGGCGGCGTATCGACTGCGGCACTCGTCTTTACCGTGCTCGTGTATATGCTTATCATTCCGACTCCCGAAAGCGGATTGATCAGTACTGAGGCGTTTGAGGCAGTCGGCACGTTTTTGAAGGAGGAAATAGCGGGCGGCGGATTGTTGTTCGTGTATCTTCTTGTCTGCGTTATCGTGATACTCCTTGAGCTCAATCTTTTTTCGGTCGTGCTGGTAAATTACTGCGTTATAAGATGTCGCTCCGGCGCCGGAATCGGTATGAGTATAGGAATAAGCGCTGCCTGCGGCTTCGGCGCGATGATAGCTCTTTTCTTATCCTTGAGTGGATTTATTTATAGCACCGAGTCGATTTCGGACGGTGCGTTTGCGGTGATCGGCGTGCTTAGCCCACTCGTGTTTATTATTTTACTTGCCGTGTTCAATTTTTACCTGTTCTTCGATGCTCGTGACAGGCTGAAATATGATCTCAACGTTACTTAAGGAGGTGCACTATGAAAGCTAAAAAAATATTAAGCGTGCTCCTCATAGCGATGCTTCTTATCTGCTCGCTTTCGGTATGCGTCAATGCAGAGGAGACAGCAGAGCCCGAGGTGTACGAGTGGGATGCCACTACCGACGGCAATATGGTATGGAACGACGATCGCGAATATTACCTCTACGAGCTGCCTGTTGGATACAACGTTGATTTCCGTCAGTATTATTACTTTGATGGCGTGGTTGATATAAACGGCTCTGAGGGCAGCATATCCTCGTACGCCCGCGATGGCGAAATAATCGAGCTCGAATATGATTATGGATATGAGTATGATTGGATGTATTACGCAACCGATTTGGGTCGTGCATCTATTGATGCGCTCGTTGGCGGCAGCTACGCAAGCGTGCGTATTTACAACTACGGCGACGTTGCCGATCTTGATGCAGATACCCTTGCGGGGCTCGATTCCCTTGACACGGGTGCCGAGGTGCAGGTCACGGAGCTTGAGGATCTTAACTATTACGAAATAAGAACCTACGACTCAACCGACAGCGTTTATTACGTCTACGGTGCGCTGTATGAGTACGAGGGCAGCATGTGGTATCTTAACTACGACAGGCTCTCAAACGAGTATTTTGACTCAGACGGAAACTTTTCATACCGTCGTGGAGCTGTGACTATGTATCAAGTGGACGGTACGCCACTTTACTCAACGATCCTCGATGCAGAGGACAGCTTCTACTATTACTACGGTATGAGCGAATACGAGACCGACATTTTCGATGGCTTCAATATCAACGGCGTTACTCTTGCCAAGGTTGGCTTCTGGGTGGTATTCGTGCTTATTGGCATTGTGCTCCCCGTATGGCCTCTAGTTAAAGGAATTGTGAACTCTCGCTCTGCAAAGCACGCTCGTGCTAAGCATTGGCTCATAATGTCGCTTGCGTCCGCTGTATGGGTCGTGATTTCGATAGTGATCGCGCTGATCATAATCCTCGGATAATAGGAAATAAATTTTAAAATCCAATTTGTCAGCGCGGATGGTTTGTTCGGCAAAGATTGTGTCTAAGTGTAGGTCGATGGCTTTGAAATTTGCTAATAGCTGCCCACCCGTGTCACAAAAATGAGGTGAAAATATGTATAAAACCTTTACTGTCGGGCTTCTCGGCTCAAATACCTATCTCGTTTACGACGAGGAAAGCCGTGAGGCGATGATCGTCGACTGCGGCAACGCGCCGCGTGATCCGCTCGGCGTAGCGCGCGAGCTTAGCCTCAAGATCAAATATATAGTTCTCACTCACGCGCACTACGACCACGCTGAATTTGTGGACGAATACGCCCGCCTTTTGCCCGATGCGGAGGTCATAGTGCACGAACGTGAGGTGGCCGTTATGACCGATCCTGTGGCTAACGTATCGCAGTTTTTCGGTACACCGCGTAGCTATGGCTATCCAACTAGGACGGTAAAAGAGGGCGACGCGCTCGCCCTTGGTGCCGCGGAGTACCGCGTTCTTTCCACCCCTGGGCACACCCCGGGCAGTATATGCCTTTATTCGCGGGGCGAGCGATTGATGCTCACGGGCGATACGCTTTTTCGCTACGGCTACGGCCGCACCGATTTCAAGTACGGCTCGGATCTTGATATGATGGCTTCCTTGCGTAGGCTTGCCGCTATGGACGGAGATATAACTATTCTGCCGGGGCACGGCGAATCCGCCCTTATATGCGACGCGTTTTGAAACAAGTTTCGCTTTAATTCATAAAATACTGTGGGTCAATATGACCGACGGAAGGAGATTTTATGAACGAAAGCAACGATATTATCGGACTTATTACGGGCGAAAGCGGCATAGCCGCTGCCACCGCCGAGATCAAGGGCGGCAACGGCTATGCACAAATTCACGGCAGGGCAGATTTCTTTGAGACGGACAGAGGCGTGCTCGTCGCGATAGAGGCGTTTGGATTGCCAACCGATGATGGCGGCGTCGGGCGCGTGCTCGGATGCCACATTCACGAAGGAAAAAGCTGCACGGGTGGCTGCTCAGATAGCTTTTCGGCCGCCCTTGGGCACTACAATCCGCGCGGTCTTGCCCACCCATATCACGCAGGAGATCTGCCGCCGCTTTTTGAAAACGGCGGCTATGCTTTTCTTGCGGTAATGACCGATCGCTTTGGAGTGGAGGAGATCATCGGGCGCACGGTGGTCGTGCACTCTATGCCCGATGATTTTACAACTCAGCCGTCGGGCGGCTCGGGCGAGAAGATTGCGTGCGGTGAGATAATCGCGATGTAGGTAAAAGCGGTCTGCCGCTTTTGGATGCACAATTTCAGAAAAATCTGTTGACACGCGCGCGTTTTGAATGTATAATTAACTCAACAATACTTTTTTGTGAGGTCAAGTATGAAATACTATCTCGCCGTTGACATCGGCGCTTCAAGCGGCAGACACATCATCGGATGGGTCGAGAACGGAAAAATCGAGACCGAGGAGCTTTACCGCTTCTATAACGGTATGGATGAGGTGGACGGCCACCTCGTGTGGGACACCGCCCGTCTGTTTAACGAAATAAAGGCAGGTCTTAAGATCGCCTTTGAGAAATACCCCGTGATCGAGAGTATGTCTATCGACACCTGGGGCGTTGACTACGTGCTTCTTAAGGGCGACGAGGAGGTTTATCCCGTATACGCCTACCGCGATAGCAGAATGGATGCCGTGATCGACAAGGTGCACCAGATCGTGCCATTCGCCGAGCTCTATTCAAGAACCGGCATCGAGTTTATGAGCTTCAATACCGTCTATCAGCTCTACGCCGATAAGCTCGCAGGCAGATTTGAGGGCGTTACCGATTTTCTTATGCTCCCCGAGTATTTTATGTATAAGCTCACAGGAGTGAAGAAAAAGGAATTTACCGATGCGACGACTATGGGCCTTATAAACAGCGACACGCTTCAGATCGATAAGGAAATATGGCAGGCGCTCGGATATCCCGCGCACCTTGCGGCACCCGTATATCAGCCCGGCACCCTCGTCGGCAGACTTACCGATGAGGTAAAGGCAGAGGTCGGCGGTGATCTCAACGTAGTTCTTTGCGCAACCCACGACACGGGCAGTGCCGTTGAGGCGATCGAAATGACCGAGAACGCCCCCTACATATCATCGGGCACGTGGTCGCTCCTCGGCGTTAAGACCGAGCACGCCATCACTGACGAAAACAGCCGCGCATCCGGCTACTCGAACGAGGGCGGAGTAGGGTACAACCGCTATCAGAAGAACATTACGGGTATGTGGATCATACAGAGCCTGCGTAAGGAGATGTGCCCCGATACCTCTTACGGCGACATCGCGGCAATGGCGGCCGAGTCCGACTACCGTGAGATCTTCGACGTAAACGACGATGCATTCACCGCTCCCAAGTCGATGAAGGAGGCAATATCCGATTACCTCACCTCTCGCGGACTTCCTGCCCCCAAGGAGATGGCAGACTATTTCAACTCGGCTTACGTCAGCCTTGCCGACGGATACAGAAAGGCGATACTCGACCTTGAGAGAAACACCGGCAAAGCTTATCCCGCCATCTACATCGTTGGCGGCGGCGCAAAGAACGGCTACCTCAACGACCTGACCGAAAAGGCCACGGGCAAGAAGGTTGTCGCCCTGCCCATCGAGGCCACCGCGATCGGCAATCTCAAGATACAGATCAAGGCATCTAAGGCGGAATAATTTGACACGGGGTCACCCCGAGAAAGGTATAAAAGTATAATATGAAGAATTACGAAAGCGCAAAGGTAGATTACGCAAAATACGGCATAGATACCGAAAAGGCTATGAACATCCTCAAGGACGTTCCTGTGTCTATACACTGTTGGCAGGGCGACGACGTCGTTGGCTTTGATTCCAAGGAGGCACTCTCCGGCGGTATTCAGACCACCGGTAACTATCCCGGTAAGGCAACCACACCTGAGCAGCTTATGGCGGATATGGACAAGGTGTTCTCCCTCGTCCCCGGAAAGAAGAAGCTCAATCTCCACGCCTGCTACGCGATTTTTGAGAATGGCGAGTACGCTAACAGAGATGCCCTTGAGCCCAAGCATTTTGCAAAGTGGGTCAAGTTCGCTAAAGAGCGCAATATGGGTATCGACTTTAACCCCACCTTCTTCTCCCACCCCAAGGTAAAGGACAATCTCACCCTCTCCTCGCCCGACGAGGAAACGAGAAAGTTCTGGGTAGAGCACGGTAAGGCCTGCCTTAAGATCTCCGAGTATTTCGCGACTGAGACCGGCGTGCCCTGCGTTATGAACATCTGGATTCCCGACGGATACAAGGAGATCCCCACCGACCGTCTCGGCCCTCGCGCCCGCTTCAAGAAATCTCTTGACGAGATCCTTTCCGTCCCCTACGACAAGTCCAAGGTCTACATAACCCTCGAGTCCAAGGTGTTTGGTATCGGACTTGAAAATTACACCGTCGGCTCTGCCGAGTTCTGCCTCTCCTACTCCACCAAGGCGGGCATTACCCCCCTTATGGACAACGGTCACTATCATCCCACCGAGGTCGTTTCCGATAAGATCTCCTCGCTCCTTCTCTTTAACGAGAAGATCGCTCTGCACGTAACCCGTCCCGTTCGTTGGGACTCCGATCACGTTGTTATCTACGACGACGAGACCAAGGAGATCGCCAAGGAGATCGTCAGAAACAACGCCCTTGACCGCGTTTTCATCGCCCTTGACTACTTCGACGCATCCGTAAACCGCGTTGCCGCTTGGACGGTAGGTGCAAGAAATATGCAGAAGGCGCTTCTCAACGCCCTTCTTCTCCCCAACGAGAAGCTTGCGGGCTATCAGGACAAGGCAAATTACACCAAGATGCTCGCTATGAGCGAGGAATTCAAGACCTTCCCCTTCGGCGACGTCTGGGATGAGTACTGTGAGCGCGAAGGCGTTCCGGTAGG
>CAZQTN010000019.1:0-6488 GCA_964596195.1 uncultured Ruminococcus sp. | reverse complement strand
TCCCCTTCGGCGACGTCTGGGATGAGTACTGTGAGCGCGAAGGCGTTCCGGTAGGTCCTGACTGGATAAAGGATGTCGAAATATATGAAGCCGAAGTCCTCTCCAAGAGGTAAATTTTGCGCCTAAGCGGCGTTTTCTGCCAAGCTCGCAATAGGTTTCTATTGCTTCGGGCAGAACAACCCCACTTATGCATCAAAATTTCCGCTCTTCGCAGGGGCGAACAAACCGCCAACTTCATCAAAATTAATTTTGCGCTTAACCGCCGTTTTTCACCTAGCTCGACGTAGGTAACTACGCCTTCGGGTGAAAGAACGACGCTTATACATCAAAATTTCCACTCTTCGATCTTGATCGTTTTTGATCTTCGTTCACATACAAAAAATGCTCTGCCGCACGGCAGAGCATTTTTTATTTGCGCGAAAGGGACGGTTGCTGATTGAATATTTCTCGCGTGAGCTTGTAGCCCTTTTCCCAACGCTTCTTGCGCGCTTTACGATATTCCATAAACTCGTTAGGGCACATATCGTCGTCACAGGGGATGCCGTCCATCTTCAGCAGCTCGCGAATCTCTGCATTATCGCAGTTTTTTGCGAACTCCAACAGCTTGTCCGCACTGTCAAAATCAAAATTATCTTCCTCTGCTATCGCCATAGCCTTAAGAAGCATAGTTTCCTCGTACAGCTCATCGTAATCATCGGTGTCAAGCTCATCACGGTGATCCTCCATATATACCTGCACTCTCGTAAAAGCGCCCGATACGTTCTGAAAATGACCTCCGTTTATCTCGTCGCGAATGCCTGCATCAAGACGGGCGAGCAGGTAAATAGTCTTACATTCCTCGGTAAAACGAATCATATTTAAACTCCTTTTACAAAAATAAAAAGCGCCAACCGAGGTTGGCGCAAAAACGCAAACTCCGATTGTCGCGAAACAAAACTAAATAGTAGGTGTTACCCATAACCATCTCGTGGAGTTTGCATTTTTAACATATCCAAAAGATGTTATAGGCGAAAAAAGGGCATACTATACCCCTGTATAGAAAACACCCATAAAAATATTTAGTTTTGTTTCGCAGGCTTATTATACCACATATTTGCCGAAATATCAATATGTTTTGCAAAAATTGAAAAAAGGCAAGCCTCTCACTACGGGAGAGGTGGCACGCGAACGCGTGACGGAGAGGGCGGGGATCGCTCGCCTCAACTGTATAAGATAAACGTAGGGGCGATTCACGCGGATGCATTGCATCCACTCGCCCCTACAATAGATACGGCCGCCTTGCGGAGGAGGGCTTTTTGTTTTTTTCATTTTCCCTCGGCGCAAGGCGCAGGAGTTCTTTGTAAAAGCATCAGATAACCTTGGGGAAATGGGTATCGGTTTGATGCGCGAAGTCGCGGTCTGCGGCAGCGCTTTTTCAAAGAATTTCTGCGCCGAAGCCGAAAGCGGCCGCAACTCTCATTCATTCAACCGCATGACAGGGAAGTGCGGTTTTTGAATTGCCAAATTTTAACATTATATAAAACCACCCGCCTCAGCACAGCAAAATCTCTGAAACAAATTTTCATTTTTAGCCCTAAATTTATGAATTTTCCGTAAATGAATGAAATTTTCAAAAATGAAACGAATTTTCACGAATTTGCGAAAAAATGAAAATTATTTTCAAAAATACTTGGCGGGGCAGGGTGTCGGCTTTCTATACAAATTCTATGTATAAATAACTTTTTAAGATAATTTTTGAAAAATATCAAGAAATATATTGACAATACAGTATTTATATGCTAAAATTGGGATTGTGAAAGTAATTTTCATAATTTTCGAAAAATAATTTCAAAATTATGCGCAAATTTTGAAATTATGGCTAAAGAAATGAAAATAATTTTCAAAATCGCAGAAAGGAGGCCGATTTTTGAACAGGACTTTACTTCAGGCGCAGCTTATGTACAACGATATGGGCAAGTCTGAAAAGAAGGTCGCTGACTGGTTGTTCTCCCATTCGGGAGAGATCCTTCCGTATTCCATATCCGATCTGGCCTCTAAATGCGACAGCAGTGAGGCAACGATAGTCCGCTTCTCAAAGCGACTCGGATGCTCGGGATATCAGGAGCTTAAGATCACGCTCGCGAAGGAGCATGATAAAAAAGTCATCCAGCCGACTATAACCGGCGCGGACGACTGCTTCTCTATATTTGAAAAGGTATGTAACGACGCGTATATGTCGCTTGAGCGAACTAAGAAGATCTTGTCCGCCGAGGCGATGACCCGCGCCGCTGAGGCGATAGCCGACGCGCGCAGGGTAGTGCTCATAGGACTTGGCACGTCGGCGCAGGTCGCAGAGGACGCAAGCAATAAGCTGCTTCGCGCCGGCTGTAACTCAAGCGCCTATGCCGATACGCATATGCAGGCAATCGCGGTCTCCCAGCTCAGGGCAGGGGACGTCGTGATCGGCATATCGCAATCGGGCTCGTCAAAGGACGTAGTCGAGGCTATGAAGATCGCGCGTAACCACGGTGCAACGACCATCTCGATCACCTCGCGTGAGCGATCGCCGATAACGCGCCAGAGTGATATACTGCTTCTCACCGATACGGAGGAAACGAGGCACAGCACCCTCGGACTTAATTCCCATATCTCAAGGCTTATCGTCATAGATGCCTTGTGCTACAAGATCGTCTATCGCAACTCGCAGAGTGCATTCACCATCGGCGAGGGCGAGGCGGAGCTTCAATCCAAGCGAATAATTGAATAAATAATAATAAATGCAGAAAAAGGAGACCAAAGCTATGAAAATTCTCGTAGTAAACGCAGGCAGCTCCTCTCTTAAGTATCAGCTCTTTGATATGACCTCGAACGAGGTTCTGGCAAAGGGTAACTGCGAGAGAATAGGAATTGACGGCGTTATCACCCACAAGCGTCCCGGTAAGGAGGACTACTCCGCAAACGAGCCCCTCGCAGACCACAAGGCGGCCATCGAGCTCGTGCTTAAGCTTCTTTGCGATGCTGAGCTCGGAGTTATCTCATCTCCCGATGAGATCGGCGCAGTAGGACACCGCTTCGCACACGGAGGCGAAAAGCTCCGCAAATCCTCTCTCCTCGGTGAGGATGAGGTTGCATATCTTGAGCAGATCGCAGAGCTCAACCCCCTGCACGGCCCGCCCGCGATCAGCGGCTTTAAGGCCTGCAAGAGCGTTATGCCCTCTATCAATCACGTAGGCGTGTTCGACACCTCCTACTACTCGGATATGAAGGATCACACCTACATCTATCCCATACCCTATGAGCTTTACGAAAAGTATAAGATCCGCCGTTACGGCTTCCACGGCACCTCGCACAGATACGTTTGTGCTAAGGCCGCAGACCTCATCGGCAACAAGGATGCAAAGATCATCACCTGCCACCTCGGCAACGGCTCGTCCATCACCGCAAGCGTCGGCTGCAAGGCAGTTGATACCTCGATGGGCTTCACCCCCCAGGAGGGAGTTCCTATGGGAACGAGAAGCGGCTCGATCGACCCCACTATTGCTACCTATATAATGAAAAAGGAAGGCAAGAGTGCAGAGGAGGTCGAGAATATGCTTAACAAGCAGTCCGGCCTTATCGGTATCTCCGGCGTTTCCAGCGACTGCCGCGATATCGCAAACGCGGCCGCGCAGGGCAACGCGAGAGCGGCCCTTGCACAGAAGGTGCTTATCCACAATATCAAGAAGATCATCGGCTCCTACGTAGCGGAGATGAACGGACTTGATGCACTCGTCTTTACCGCAGGCATCGGCGAGAACGATAAGTACATAAGAGAGCAGGTTTGTAAGGATATGTCCTACCTCGGCATCGAGATCGACGAGGAGTACAACAACACCGCCCCCAGAGGCTGTGATATTGATATATCCGCCAAGGGCGCAAAGGTAAGAACCTTCGTTCTTCCCACCAACGAGGAGTATATGATAGCCCTCGATACCTACAATCTTTCCAAGTAATTAAAAAATAATATATAAACCGAAAGGAATAACACTATGCAGTCACCTTACGAAATCAAAAAAGAAATTTGTGAAGTCGGCCACGTTCTTTATCAGCTCGGCTTCGTAGCAGCAAACGACGGTAACATCTCCGTCAAGGTCAGCGACAATGAGTATTACTGCACTCCTACCGGCGTATCCAAGAGAGTTCTTACTCCCGATATGATCATAAAGGTAGATAAGAACGGTAACAAGCTTGAGGGTAAGCTCAATCCCTCTTCCGAGATCAAGATGCATATGAGAGTTTATCAGGAGCGCCCCGACGTTAACGCAGTCGTTCACGCTCATCCTCCGATCGCTACCGCCTTCACCGTTGCAGGCGTAGATCTTGATCAGTACATCCTTCCCGAGGCAGTTCTTACCATCGGCGAGGTTCCCACCTGTGCATACGGCACTCCCTCCACTATGGAGATTCCCGACTCTCTTGAGCCCTACATCCAGAATCACGACGCATTCCTTCTTCAGAACCACGGTGCACTTACCGTAGGCTGCAACCTTATGAAGGCGCTCTTCATTATGGAGGAGGTTGAGTTCAACGCAAAGATCTGTAAGAACGCTATGGAGCTCGGCGCAGTTCACGAGATCCCCAACGATCAGCTTAAGAAGCTTATGGAGCTCAGAAAGAAGATGAACCTTCCCGGCCGTCACCCCGGAATCGAGTATGATGAGACCCCAGCACCCGCAAACGAGGAGCTCGTTGCTCTTATCACCAAGAAGGTTCTTGAAGCACTCGGCAAATAATCGAGGAGAACGGAAATGGCTATAAATTGGACAGAAGCACAGATACAGGAGGTCGTTGCCTCCGTCATAAAGAATCTCGGTGCTGAAGCTCCTGCCGCCAAAAAGACCGAATGGTCGTCTACCGAATACGAGGGCAGGCCGCTTATCGGCGTGTATGCCGATATGAACGACGCTATCGACGCCGCAACCGCAGGCTATAAGGCGATACGCGCGATGTCCCTTGAGGAAAGAGAAAAGCTGATCGGAATTATCCGCACCCTCACCCGTGATGAGGCCCCAAATATGGCCAGACTCGGCGTCGCCGAAACCAAGATGGGCAGGGTGGATCATAAGATCGCCAAGCATATTCTCGTAGCCGACAAGACCCCCGGCACCTCCGACATAGTCGCAAACGTAAAAACTGGCGACTACGGACTCACCCTTACGGAAATGGCACCCTTCGGTGTCGTTGGCAGTATTACTCCCAGCACCAACCCCTCTGAGACCGTTATATGCAACTCGATCGGTATGATCGCGGCAGGTAACGGAGTGGTGTTCAACCCCCATCCCGGTGCTATTGCAACCTCCAACTACGCGGTCGATCTGATCAACCGCGCATCGGCTATGGCAGGCGGCCCACGCGTGCTCGTTGCCTCGGTTGCGAAGCCTACGCTTGACACCGCAAATATTATGTATAAGCATCCCGCTATCCGTCTTTTAGTTTGCACGGGTGGCCCCGGAGTTGTAAAAAGCGTGCTCTCCAGCGGCAAAAAGGCTATCGGCGCGGGCGCGGGCAATCCCCCCGTTATCGTTGACGATACCGCCGACGTACGCAAGGCAGGCAAGGATATTATTGACGGCTGTACCTTCGATAACAACCTCCCCTGTATCGCCGAGAAGGAGGTGTTCGCCTTTGCGAATATCGCAGACGAGCTTATCGACTCTATGCTCGCGGCCGGTGCGTACAAGATCAATGCAGAGCAGGCGGCAAGGCTTGCCGAGATCGTTCTCGTTGATAAGAAGAACCCCAAGACCGGCGTGATCTCAAAGACCGTATGCCGTGACTGTGTCGGCAGAGATGCAAAGGTTCTCCTTGCAAAGATAGGTGTGAATGTCGGTGACGATATCCGCGCAATAATCTGCGAGACCGACTTTGATCATCCGTTCGTACAGCACGAGCTTATGATGCCTATTCTTCCCATCGTCAGGGTGAAGAACATCGACGAGGCGATCGACCTCGCCGTTAAGGCAGAGCACGGCAACCGTCACACGGCTCATATGCATTCCAAGAATATCGACAATCTCACTCGCTTTGCAAGAGCCGTAGAAACCACGATCTTCGTTAAAAACGCCCCCTCCTATGCGGGCATTGGCTTTGGCGGTGAAGGCCACACCACCTTCACTATAGCCGGCCCCACAGGAGAGGGTCTCACCAGCGCAAGAAGCTTCACCAGATACCGCCGTTGCGTAATGAGCGAAAGCTTCCGCATCATCTAAGGTAAAATCCAAGAAAGGAATACGACAAATGAACATTTCTTCATCTCAGGTCGAGAGCATAGTTCGTAAGATCATCGGTGAAATGTCGGGCAGCCCCAAGGCATCCTCAGGCATTCCCAAGACCGCAAAGGTCGCTATGCTTACCGCACCCAAAAAGATAGAGGTCAAGGAATACCCCATTCCCGAGGTCGGCGACAACGACATTCTCGTGCGCGTTGAGGGCTGCGGCGTTTGCGGTACTGACGTTCACGAGTGGAAGGG
>CAZQTN010000018.1:0-23967 GCA_964596195.1 uncultured Ruminococcus sp. | reverse complement strand
ATCGTAATGCCCGAAACCATGTCCGTGGAGCGCAGGCAGCTTATGAAAGCGTACGGCGCGGAGCTGGTGCTGACCGAGGGTGCCTTGGGCATGAAGGGCGCTATTGCAAAAGCCGAGGAGCTTGCCGTCGAGATACCAAACAGCTTTATCCCGGGGCAGTTTGTAAACCCGGCAAACCCAAAGGCGCACAGAGAAGGCACAGGTCCCGAGATTTTTGAGGACACCGACGGACAGGTTGATATCTTCGTTGCCGGTGTCGGCACGGGCGGAACTGTTACGGGCGTGGGCGAATATCTCAAGTCGAAAAAGCCCAACGTCAAGGTTGTTGCGGTTGAGCCTTCTTCCTCGGCTGTACTTTCCACCGGAGTCGCAGGACCTCATAAGATCCAGGGTATCGGCGCAGGCTTTGTTCCCGACGTGTTGAATACAAGCATCTACGACGAGATCATCCCCGTTTCCAACGAGGATGCTTTCGCCACGGGTAAGCTTATCGGCAAGAGCGAGGGCGTGCTCGTGGGTATTTCCTCGGGTGCCGCCGCATATGCAGCTATAGAGCTTGCAAAGCGCCCCGAAAACATGGGAAAGACGATTGTGGTTTTGCTCCCCGACACAGCTGACAGATACTTATCAACGCCGCTTTTCACCTGACGAAGTAAAAAGGCTTGATTTACCAATCGAGGTATGGTATAATTAAGTGATAGCTATTGAAGGGGGTGAACGTTATGATCATATCAACAAGAGGAAGATATGCTTTGCGTGTCATGATTGACCTGGCCGAAAACGGAAAAGGTGAATATATTGCTATGAAAAAAATCGCCGAAAGGCAAGGAATCTCTCTTAAATATCTTGAGCGTATTCTGCCCGTGCTGACACAAAATAACATCGTCGAGGGAATTCAAGGCAAGGGCGGCGGATACCGCTTGACGCGCAAGCCCGATGAATACATGGTTGGAGAGATTCTCCGTTTGACCGAAGGAAATCTTGCACCCGTTGCCTGCCTTGAATGCGAAGCTGAGCCCTGCGATAGGCGCGATGAATGCAGAACTCTGCCTATGTGGAAAAAGCTTCACGAGGCGATAACCGGTTATCTTGATAGCGTGCGCCTTTCGGATTTGATGGCAAAAGATATAAAAGACGTATAGTAATACCGTCGGTGGCGGCTCTGCCGTGCTTTTACCCTACCACGCAATTCAGAGAGGAAAGCGAATGAAAATAGCATTTTTTGACGCCAAGCCTTACGACAAGCCGTCCTTTGACAAATACGGCTCGGAAAACGGCATTGAGATAAAATATTTTGAAACGAAGCTCAACGAGGATACGGTGGAGCTGGCATCGGGGTACGACGCGGTGTGCGTATTCGTAAACGACACCGTTAACGCGCGCGTGATCGACCGCTTGTGTGAATTTGATATAAATATAGTTGCGCTTCGCTGCGCGGGCTTCAACAACGTGGATATGAAATATGCTTTCGGGCGTGTTCACGTCCTTCGCGTGCCTGCATATTCACCGTACGCCGTTGCGGAGCATACGATGGCGATGCTGCTGACCTCTATCCGCCGTATACACAAGGCATATATACGTACCAGGGATTTCAATTTCAGTCTTGCGGGTATGACCGGCTTTGACCTGCACGGAAAGACGGTCGGAGTCATCGGCACGGGCCGCATCGGACGCGTTTTTATTGACATTTGCCGCGGATTTGGAATGAGGGTGCTGGCATACGACAAGTACCCTGCCCCGGGGCTTGACAACGGAGATACGGTAAAGTACGTTCCGCTTGACGAGCTGTTCAGGAGCAGCGACATCATTTCCCTGCATTGCCCGCTGACCGAGGAGACATACCACGTGATAGACGAGAGCGCCATTGACAAGTGCAAGCGCGGAGTCGTTATCCTGAACACCTCGCGAGGTGCGCTGGTCGATGCGGAGGCTCTTCTTGCAGGCATAAAGTCACGAAAGGTCGGTGCGGCATGCCTTGACGTTTACGAGGAGGAGGCGGACTTTTTCTTCGAGGACTTCTCGGGTCACATCCTTGAGGACGACACGCTTGCTCGACTGATATCAATGCCGAACGTCATCGTGACCTCGCACCAGGCGTTCTTAACCGAGGATGCACTGTCAAATATTGCCCAGACCACTGTGGAAAATATAGCCCGGCTCGTTAAAAACGGCCAATGCGAGAACGAGGTCTGCTTCCGCAAGGGGGTAGCCGAGGATTGCAAGAGCGGAAAGTGCTTTTGAGCAATCGCCGAGGGCGAACAAGTTATATCGGAATCTATCAAGGTGACTCTAATCCCCCCCCACGAATATAACGGAAATATGCAAATAATAAAATTAATTGAAGGATACCGGAAATAATGGATAAATATCTTATTATAAACGCCGATGACTTCGGAATGTGTCACGCGCACAACGCGGCAACGATGGAGCTGTTCGGGTGCGGGGGGATAACCTCGGCGACCGTGATGGCCCCCTGCCCTGCCGCGCGCGAGGCGGTTGAGTTTGCTGTGAGAAATCCGCAATACGCGATCGGCGCGCATCTGACGACGACCGCCGAGTGGCAGACGTACCGTTGGGGGCCGGTGTCGGGCAAGGCGGAGTCGTTGATCGACGGTGATGGCTGCTTTCCGCGCAGCAGTGCACAGTTTGCAAGCATGGCAAGAGCCGACGAGGTCGAGGCCGAGCTTATCGCGCAGATAGAGCTGCTTTGCGCAATGGGGCTTGACCCGTCGCATATAGACAACCATATGGGCTCGCTGTACGGCGTGGCAAACGGGGATTTCAGCCTGCTTGAGTTGGTAATCAGGATAGCGGGCAGGTACGGCTTGCCGTTCAGATTCCCTGCGAAAATTTCACACGGGATGGCATCAAACGGCACGCTGGACATAAAGATCCCCGAATCGACCGTGCGCGAGCTGCTCGGCTCATTTGCCGATTTAGCAAAGGAGTACAGTGTGGCGACCCCCGACTATCTCGTGCCCGGAGATTGGCGCGGCGAGCAGGATAGGTCATATGAAAATTTCAGAGAATATATATTCGAGATGTACCGCGGCTTTGATAACGGAGTGACGGAAACCTACATTCACCCCGCTATTGAGTGCGACGAGATAAAGGCGATCACGCCGATGTGGCACAGACGGGTGTGGGAGCACCGACTTTTCAGCGATCCGAGTACAAAGGATTTCATACGCTCACTCGGCATAAAGATGATAAGCTACCGCGAGCTTAAGGAAATAAAAAAATGACGCAGATCTGCGTCATTTTTTTATGATAAATATGCACAGATGCTCTCGCGGAGCATTACGCGGCCACGCCGCCATCTGGTTTTTGCGGTATCGAGCGGGATTGACAGCCGCTCGGATATCTCCCTTACAGTCATACCGTCAAAGAGGCGCATAAGCACGGTCTCACGATATACCTCCGGCATAGAGCCGACGCATTTGTTGATAATATCCCTGAGCTCATCCGACTCAATGCACCCCTCTATGCTCTCGCGGTCTGCGGAGTACTCGATACAGTCTAAGACATCGTCGTCGACCACGGTGATGCGGCTACGGCGACGGATGTGGTCGATGGATGCCGTGTACACGATCCTCAACAGATATGACGCAACCGAGGAGTGCTCCCTGCCCCTGAACTTTTCGGGATGGCAAAAGGCGTACCACATCGTGCTGTCGGTCACGCAAAGCGCCTCGCCCTCATCCCCAAGAAAGCGGATCGCCGCGCGGGCGACCGCCCCTGAGTAGGTATTGTAAAAATCCAAAAATTCATCCTCTTGCATACACGCACATACATCCATAGTCACACACGCTCCCTAAAAGGTCATCGGCTGCACCGATCTCGTAACTATTGTATCACCTTTCGGGGATTGGCGACGTTAAGATTTTGAAGGCAAAATTCCGCGCTATGAAGCGCTCATTCGAGCCTTATTGATAAAATTGACCTTTTTCGGCTCTATTCGCACGCAAAAAGAAAAATGCACTACCCTTGCAAGTCTCGGCGATCGACCGGAGGCAGGCGGTTACAGCATGATTTTTGCAGGATTTTGCAAAATAAAGGCGGTTTTTGGCTTTTCGAGGCACTGTTAGCAATAATTGCAAGAAAAACGGTCAGCAAATATCGTGCTGACCGTTTGTTTTATATTTTGAGTGCGGATTTCAGAACGGGGAGAAGCGCCTTTGCCATACTGAAAAAGCCAAGGTCGGTGGGGTGAGTGCCGTCGACCGTGCCCTCGTCCGCACAAAGCGCCATAAGCTCCTTGCCCGATATGAAATACACGTTCTCGTCACCAGATGCGCGCGCGTTCTCAACGGTGCGCATAATGATATTGAGGCGATTGAGCTCCATTGCACCGAGATAGAGCTTCGGGCGGTTCATTACGATGATTGGGATATCGGGGTGTGCCGCGCGAACGCACTTAAAGAGTGCCTCGTGAGTCCGCTCAAGGTGCTCGTTCGAGGGGGCGTTGTGGTCGTAGTCAAGGACGAATGCCGACATATCGAGCGAGGCTATATAGTCGGCCATTATCTTCTCGCCGCGTGCGCTGCCAGAGAAGCCGAGGTTTATATAATCGGCATCAAGCCAGCGCGAGAGGAAGCCCTGATATGACGTGCCCGCGCGAGAGGCACAACCGCCCTGAGTTATAGACGAGCCGTAATATACTATCGGCTTTTTTACGGTATAGTCGGGTGCCTTGGAGAGCGATGCATCGCCAAGCAGACCGACGAAAAGGTCGGTAACGTGGTCATAGAGGGGGAAATCTATGGTTAAGAGCCTTTCCCTGCGCTCGCCAAGGTCGATAACAGCCTCGAAGCCTCCCTTCATTCCGATTTGGGGAATGAAGCTCTTGACGTATTTAGTGCCGGAGTAAAGATCGAAGCCGGCCTTGCCGGAAAAGGCCATATGTGAAAAGGCGGAAACGTCGGGCTGAACGGTCTTGATTATAACGTAAGGGCTGTCGGTCATGAAGCGGACACGGCCGCCTGCGGTGTTGTGAGCAAGGTACTTAACACCGTCGTTGACGTTGTCGGAGACGGAGGCCGGCATTCTCGCCCAGGCATCGCTTTCACGGATGAGGCCGTGGACGGAAAAGGGAGCCTCGGTGACATTGTAGAAAACCACACCGTCTCTTTGTACGCTCGAATCAAGGACGAAATTTTTATCTATTTTGGAAATGTCGCTCATAGCCTTATTACCTCGGTGGTTTTTTATTAATTATATATCCTCGAAAAAATAAAGTCAAGCGATTTATTGACAAAAGGCGAAAAAGACGATACAATATATCTATCAGAAACATGGAGCGTAATTATGGAGCTTAACAAGGAAGCCTTTATATCCGAGTTGAACCGAGTCTTCAAGATGAACGGTATGGGCTCGTATCTCAATGCGGAAAAAAGCGAGAAATTCTACCTCTTGACCGAGAGGATGCTGACCGAAAACGAAAAATACAACCTGACGGCTATCACCGAGCCGTCTAAGATAATACTAAACCACTACGCCGATTGCGCAACCCTCGCCTCAAGGCTCAAAAAGGGTGCGAGCATCGTTGACGTCGGGTGCGGTGCGGGCTTCCCGACCCTGCCGCTTGCGCTTGTGCGCGACGACCTCAAGATAATGGCGATGGACTCGACGGCAAAGCGGGTAAATTACGTCAAGGAGAGCGCAGAGCTGCTCGGCCTTACGAACGTATCGTGCACCGTTATGCGCGCAGAGGATGCAGGCAAGGATACCGCTATGCGCGAGAGCTTTGACTACGCTACGGCGCGTGCCGTAGCCGAGATGCGCGTTTTGTGTGAGCTGTGCCTGCCGCTTGTTAAGGTAGGCGGTGAGATGGTGGCTATGAAGGGCAAGAATGCCGAGTTTGAGCTTACGGGGGCAAAGCGCGCCATAGCAATTCTCGGCGGTGGGGACGCAAAAAGCGAGGACGTGGTGCTGAAAAACGGACGCGACGAGCCACTCTGTCATCCCCTGATCTACGTGAAGAAGAAGCAGAAAACGCCCGCGACCTACCCCAGAGCCTTTGCGCAGATAAGCAAGAAGCCGCTGTAAATGCAATATATTGTAATATAAAGTCGACGCACGGTGGTGCGTCGGCTTTTTTGCGTTAATTTCACACGGGGTGGGCACAATGCGACATTTCGCGCTATTTCCGAGGTGGTAAAATTGGGGTGGATATGATCCACAAGGAGGACGTTCAAAATGAATATGTTTGACGAGGCACGCGCGCTTGACGGTATGATAAAAATGTGCAATATGACGCAGGCGGAAATAGCCAAAAAGCTTGGGGTGAGTCAATCCTACGTTGGAAACAAGCTGCGCCTTTTGAAGTTCAGCGACGAGATACAGGCGCTGATAATCGAGAGTGGGCTATGTGAGAGGCACGCGAGAACCATACTGCGCTTGGATGACGAGGATAAAATGCGTGAGGTGATCGGCAAGGTGCGCACGCGACATCTGACCGTGGCTGAGTGCGAGGCGGCAGTTGACCTGCTTGTCGAGGCAAAGCTCCCAAAGCTGATCGGTCTTGCGCCGAAAAGAGAGCGCGTGGACAGATTTGAGGAGTTCCTTACCGAGTCGCTGAAAACGCTTGAAAGTATGGGAATGCGCACGAGCCGCGAAACAGGCTATTACGGCAAAAAAAGATACATAATGATTTCTATTGAAGAAATATAATTCCATTTCTATTGCAATCCTCGAAAATTCGTGCTATAATCTAGACACCGCAAGGGATAACAGCGGAAATGAGGAATTGAAAAATGGATATAAGAAAGCAATCTTTAGACAAGCATTATGAGTGGGGCGGAAAGGTCGAAGTGGTATCCCGTGTAAAAATTGAGAGTCGCGAGGACCTCTCCTTGGCGTATACGCCCGGCGTAGCTGAGGCTTGTGTAAAAATACACGACGAGCCCGACGAGGTATGGCGACTGACAAGGCGCAAGAACCTTGTTGCAGTGGTTACGGACGGCTCGGCGGTGCTGGGGCTTGGCGACATCGGCCCCGAGGCCGGAATGCCCGTTAGGGAGGGAAAATGCGCCCTGTTCAAGGAGTTTGCAGACGTTGACGCCTTCCCTATCTGCGTGCGCTCAAAGGACCCCGACGAGATAGTAAAAACGATCAGCCTGATCGCAGGCTCGTTCGGCGGTATAAATCTTGAGGACATAAGTGCCCCCAGGTGCTTTGAAATTGAAGAACGTCTTAAAAAAACATGTGACATTCCCGTATTTCACGACGATCAGCACGGCACGGCGATAGTCGTTGCGGCGGCGCTGTTAAACGCACTTAAGGTGGTGAAAAAATCGCCCGACAACGTGCGCATCGTTATAAACGGCGCAGGTGCGGCGGGCACGGCGATATGCAAGCACCTGTTATCCGTGGGATTTACAGACGTTACTATGGTCGACCGCTTCGGCATCATTTGCGAGGGTGACGAGTCCCTCTCACCCGCCCACACGGAGCTTGCGAGAATTACCAACAGGGCGCATCTCCGCGGCACACTTGCCGATGCGATGCGCGGTGCAGATATATTTATCGGAGTGAGCGCACCGGGTATCGTAAGCGAGGAAATGGTGGCCTCAATGGCCGAGGGGGCTATCGTATTCCCTATGGCAAATCCGACCCCCGAAATTATGCCCGACCTTGCGAAGCACGCAGGTGCTAAGGTCGTGGGCACCGGCCGCTCCGACTTTCCCAACCAGATCAACAACGTGCTCGCCTTCCCCGGTATATTCCGCGGCGCACTCGACTGTCGCGCAAGCGAAATCAACGACGAGATGAAGGCGGCGGCATCCTACGCCCTTGCAAATTACATCCCCGAGTGCGAGCTCTCGGGCGAGAATATCATTCCCTCGGCGCTTGACAAGCGTGTGGCGCGCGTGGTGGCCGACGCAGTAATAGATGCGGCAAGAAAAAGCGGTGTAGCGAAGGAATAAAAATTCAGCAAAGAAAAGTGCCTGTGAGTCAAACTCACAGGCATTTTTTAATCGAGGGTTGCGCGGGTGATACCAAGATCGCTTCTGCCAAGCACCTTGATGATGTTGACAAGAAGGGGCATCTCGTTTTCGGGGATCTTGACAAATTCGAGATTAACCGTGGATGAATCGGGAATTGTTGCCTTGATCTTGATATAAACGTCCTCTTTGTGATAATACTTAATGGTAGCAAGGATGATCTCATGGATGCGCTTGGTTACGGACTGATCGACGCCTCCACGGAAGATGAGCTTGGCGACCTTGGAAACGTACTTAACGTCCTGTTCCTTGGCCTTTTCAGCCTCGGCTGCGGCCTCGGCCTCTTTTCTTGCTCTTTCCTTCGCCTCAAGCTCGGCTCTGATGCGAGCCTCCTCCTCGGCGCGCTCCTTGGCTATACGAGCCTCCTCGCGTGCACGGAGTTCCTCCTCCTTGCGGCGCTCTGCTTCCTCGCGTGCGCGTGCCTCTGCCTCCTCACGCTCCTTTGTAAGCCTCTGCTGCTCGAGAATGGCTGCTCTTGCGGCCTCGGCCATAAGCTCCTTTTCTCTCGTTTCGGCACGAAGCTGTGCCTCGAGGCGAGAGCGAAGCTCCTCTGCCTCCTCGTGCTTACGGCGAAGCTTCTCCTCAAGCTCGGCGCGTATCTTCTGCTCAAGCTCAAGGCGCACTCTGTCCTCGGATATGGACTCGATGGCGACTCTTACGGGCACGTCGTCGGACTCTGTGATCTCGGGCTCCTCAGCCTCGATATCCTCATCCTCATCTATTTCCTCGTACTCGTCCTCTTCCTCAACGGCGGCGGGAGCGTAGGGTGCGGGAGCGGCGGCTGTGATACCAATGGCAGTCTTGAGAAGATCGGAGAGATCATCGTCGTCCTCATCCTCGGTCTCGGGCTCTTCGTCCTGATTTTCAAGGCTGGCAAGGAGCGCCTTGAGTGCATCGGTCTCGTCGACGGGTGCTTCGGGTGCGGGCGCGCTCTCGACTACGGGAGCGGTCTCTGTTATCTGCTCCTGTGCATCCTTGGGAGCTGTAATAGCGAGCTTCGGCTCGGTATCGTTCTTCTCCACCTCGCCGCGGCGGATAACGCGGCGCATCATCTCGCGCCACTCGGTCATATTTTTCCTACTCATCGCGGCCTGGTATTTCTCAACCGTGTCGGCGGTGAGGTATCTGTATTCCTTCTCGCGGATCTTGCCGGGCACCTCGTCGGCTATTTCAAATATGATCTCGTCGGTATCAACATTGTCGGATACGGTGTAGGTGCCGCGATTGTCGAGTCTTGTCCACTTGACCCACAGGTCACGGGGTGCGCATCCGCGCGCCTTTATAAGAACGCGGCGGTAGGTCGTATTCTCAACTACGTGCTCCATAAACGTGCCGGGCATAAAGCGAAGCTCAAGGACTACGCCACTCTCGGCAAGTCCCTCGATGCCGAAGTCGACCTCGATCGCATCGGTGATAGCGCGAGAGAGCGCATCAACGAACCCCTGCGAGTATTTGCCTGCAAGGAAGGTCTTGTCACCTACGGCGGAGGAAAGGACTACCGGCATAGCGGAGCCATCGGCATATATCGGGCGACCTGCGATAACCGCCTTGAGGTCGGCAGGCTCCTCATCCATAAGCTCAAACTCCAACAGTTCAGCGCCCTTGTAGGTGTAGGGATTGAATTTATCATAATTTCTGTAATTTGCGACAGGCCACTTTATCCAACGGGTAAAGCAACGGCCGTCACAAACGAGAGTCAGGGGATAATGAAACTCGCCGTCCACTCTGAAGCCGGAGGTGAGGTGATCCTCATAAAACTGAACCTCCTCGAGCGACGAACCGTACTCCGAAATGAGATACGGCACAAGATTTTCGTTAAAGCTTTCGATAAACCTCTGTGTGATGGTGTCACGAATTATTTGGTTGTGTAAAAAATCGATATTCATACGAAAATCCTCCCAAAAAGCGCTTCTAAATATTTATACACATATATTGTAGCACATAAATTTAGAAAAATCAATATATTGCACGGCAGAATAATGATTTTTTTGTGATAAAATTCTGCATTTTTTCTTGGTTTTACCCTCGTGTGCGTGCGCGACGGGGTTGACAGCGTACTTTATGTGTGATAAAATTATTAAAAACGCTCTTGGAGAACGATATGAAGATAATCGCACGCATACACACCGCGTTCAAAGAGAAGTTCGGAATCCCGAGACAAAGCGGAATTACGGACGGTGTGGCAAAAATAATATTCGAGCCGGAGTACCGCAGGCGCGAGGCATTTACAGGCATCGAGGGGTACTCGCATCTGTGGCTGATATGGCAGTTCTCCGAGGCACAGCGTGACGGCTGGTCGCCGACGGTGCGCCCGCCGCGCTTGGGCGGCAATAAGCGTGTCGGCGTGTTTGCAACGCGCTCACCGTTTCGCCCGAACCCGATCGGCCTGTCCTCGGTAAGGCTGCTGTCGGTGGAATATACTAAGGAGCAGGGGCCGATCCTGACCGTGTGCGGTGCGGATATTCTTGACGGCACGCCTATATACGATATAAAGCCGTACCTCGCCTACACCGACAGCCACCCTGATGCAACAGGCGGCTTTGCCGACGGGGTCATGGACTACAAAATCGAGGTGGATCTGCCGCAGGAATTGCGCGAAAAACTTGACACGGGTCTTGACGTGGAGCTTATTACCCTGCTCGAAAATGACCCGCGCCCGTCGTACAAAAAGACGGATGAAAAGGAATACGGAATGAGGTTTGCGCGCTATGAGATCTTCTTCCGTGTGACTAACGAGGTTCTTCACGTTACCCGTATCGAGGAAGTGTAAGCACGCCGTTAATTTGCGGCCGTCGCGGCCGTGGTGGAGACGCTTGCGGGATATATCGGTTTTACCCATTTAATTAAAATATAAGGAGGTTAACTTAAAAAATGAAACAAAAGATCAAGCCGGCAAGAGCAAGGCCCTCCGCGCGTGACGCGGTTGCCTTTATTCTTTTTATAACCTTGATCTTCTCCGTTGTCTACTCCTTCGTAAGGTTTCTTCTGGCGCCCGAGGCTCTGCCCGAAGGTGCGGAATTTGAAAAGCTCAAGAGTGACTACCTTTTGATGCTCACGCAATGTGCACTCGGACTCGTCGTTATGATGATACCTACTATAATTACCAGGCATTTCAAGCTGATGGTGCCCGGAGTTATGTGCATTCTTTATTACGTATTTCTCTATTGCGCGATATTTCTCGGAGAAATTTTCTCCTTTTACTACCGCATTCCGATATGGGATTCGATACTGCACGCAATGAGCGCCGCAATGCTCTCGACCCTTGGATTTATCCTCGTGGATTGGCTCAACAAGGACGATCACGTTAAGCTGTCTATGAACCCGCTTTTCGTCTCGCTGTTCGCCTTCTCTTTTGCGCTTATGATCGGCACGCTGTGGGAGGTGTACGAGTTTTCGTTTGACTCTATCCTCGGCTTGAATATGCAAAAGGCAAGGCTTGAGGACGGGACGCCCCTTGTCGGCAACGCGGCATTAGCCGACACTATGAAGGATCTCATAATCGATGCGCTCGCCGCTCTTGCGGTTGCGCTCATCGGCCTATTTACAAACCTCAAAAGAAAAAAGCAGCCCGCTACCGATGCGGACAACCAATGATCTGCAAAGAGAGGAGCATCTATGGACAACTACGCACAGGATAACAGCTTCAACCTCGGAAGATATATATTGCGGGGAATCGGAATATCGATCATTACGCTTTTGATAAAGCTGTGCTCGTCACTATTCACGCTTGTGATCTACACAGGCACAAGGGGCGACTTCTCCTTCTTCCCCGGTTGGGCGGTCTATCTTATAATATCCGTCGGCACGCTGTTCATCTACGGCTCGGTCGTTCACATCTTCGCCCTGCACGACAAGCGAGTTATGCGCTCACTTCTTGCGCTGAAGCTGACGAAGATAACCATACGCAACCAGCTCTCGGCCGTGATGAGATCCCCCGAATTCCTGACCGAGACTCTTTCCTGCACCATCTTTGCCTGTGTGGCATCGCTGTTCGGTGCTTATCACGAAATATCAGGCGTTTTTCGTGACACGGGTGCCCCCTCGTGGATTCTGACGCTCATTCCGATCCTTTTCATTATCCCCTCGTTTTTCATTATAGGATTGTGGCAAAGGTACGAGGTCAGGCGCAGGTGGCATTGGCTCGACCACACGAATGCGCTCGGCTCGCTTGAGAGTATTCCGCGCTTGATCTTCAGCGCGCTTTTGCTCGTGCTTGCGTACGTATTCGTGTATCCCTTTGCGCCTATGATAATAATGGCATATCTGTCCGTGTTCGGAATTTTCGGCACGTTCTTTGACGGTATGATGGTGATCGGCATAATTGCGGTGATCGCCTCGGTCATACTGCTTGTTTTCCTATTTACTATGTTGCACGCGATAAGGATAAGAAAGAAGCTGTTAAAGAAGCTGAAAAAGGTCGCCGAAAGCTCAGGCTACGAGCTCTCGGAGATATCGCGGCCGTACGCTTCCCTGTTCAAGCCGATAAACGAGTGCAACTTTACTCTCAAATACGGCGATAGGATTTTCTCCTGCCGCTTCGTTGGCTCGTATCTGCACCGCGCGCCGATGTACTTTACCTCTAACAAGCACGCACATTACCTACATAGATTCGGCACGAAGAATCATCATTTTGATTTTTTACGGGAGTTTGAATACGACTTTGAGGGAGAGGGTGACAAGATAATCATTCTCAATCCCGTCCCCAAGTGTGCCTACGCTACGCAAAGCACGTACGTTGACCACGCGTGGTACGACGATGATAAGCTAGTGAGCGTTTTACCCGGAAAGAACAAAAAATCTACTGACGGTGCGCGAAAACTGGAGCCGGGCGACAGGATCTGGGACTACGGAATATATAACACATCAAGCTTTATCGGCGCGATAGACCGAAAATGCCTTGGGCGATACAACGGATTGTTTGATTGAAAGGTGAGCCTTTAATGAAAAAGAAGATAACTGCACTCCTACTCGTGCTGGTGCTTGTGCTCGGCTCGTGCGGACGGGACCCGTCCGACTGCCATCACGAGGACGAAAACGACGACGGAGTGTGCGAAAGATGCGCCGGCTCGGTCGTGGTTACAGTCGATCTGTATGCTATAAACGACCTGCACGGAAAGCTTAACGACTCGGACTCCGATATCGGCATAGACGAGCTAACGACGTATCTTAAAGCCTCAGCCGCCGCGGACGAGCACTCCGTTTTACTCTCCAGCGGAGATATGTGGCAGGGCACGTCGGAGTCTAATCTGACAGACGGGCTCATTATAACCGATTGGATGAACGAATTAAACTTTGCCTCGATGACGATGGGCAACCACGAGTACGACTGGGGCGAGGAGGCCGTTCTGAAGAATGCTGAGGCGGCAGAGTTCCCTTTCCTCGGCATAAACATCTTTGACAGAGAAACAAGCGAGCGCGTGGAATACTGCGATGCATCGGTGACGATCGACCTTGGCAAGGTGCAGATAGGCATTATAGGCGCTATCGGAGATTGCTATTCCTCTATATCGCAGGATAAGGTTGAGGATATATATTTCAAAACGGGCGACGAGCTCGCCGAGCTTGTTACAAACGAGGCTCAGAGACTGCGTGACGAGGGGGTTGACCTGATCGTATATTCCCTGCACGACGGCTACACAAAAAGCTCAAGCGGAACGACGAGCGTTCCCGGCAATAAGATCTCATCCTACTATTCCCCATCGCTATCTCGCGGTGTGGTGGACGTGGTATTTGAGGCACACACGCATCAATCCTACGTTCTGCGCGACTCGTACGGTGTGTATCACCTGCAGGGCGGCGGCGATAACGACGGAATAACCCACGCGGAGATAGACTTGAATTACGTTACCGGCTCAGTGGGTGTCAATACGGCAGAATTTGTAAGAGAGTCAGTCTACGACGATCTTGAGGGTGACGTGCTGATCGATGATCTTTTGGATAAATATGCCGACGAAATTGCCGTCGGAGAGGTCATATGCGGCACAAATAAAGTTACACGGGGTAGCACCGAGCTCAAAAATCTTGTCGCCAAGCTTTATTATGAATACGGCTTGGAAAAATGGGGTGAGGAGTACGATATAGCCATTGGCGGTGGCTATATTTCGGTCAGAAGCCCATACGAGCTGCAGGCCGGCGAGGTGAAATATTCACAGCTTGGAAGCCTTTTGCCGTTTGATAACGATATACTGCTCTGCTCCATTTCGGGCAAGGATCTTTTATCAAGGTTTATAAACACGAGCAACGATAATTACTACGTATATTCGGGGGGCGCCTTGGATATCGACCCGAGTGCCACCTACTATATCGTAACCGACTCATACTGCGCACAATACGCCCCGAACAGGCTGACTGTGGTCGAGTCGTACGGCGAGGGCGTTTATGCACGCGATCTTATCGCGAAATACATAAAAGATGGCGGTCTTGCGTAAATTTGGTCACAAAAAAAAAGGCACACGATGTGAAAAATCGTGTGCCTTTTGCATTTTTATTAATATTCAGCGTTGCCTACTGTACGAGGATAAGGAAGCACGTCGCGGATGTTGGAAACACCGGTGAGGTACATAATTATACGCTCGAATCCGAGCCCAAAGCCCGCATGCTTGGTTCCGCCGTACTTGCGCAGATTCATATACCACCAATAGTCCTCTTCCTTAAGTCCGAGCTCCTTCATACGGGCGGAAAGCACGTCAAGTCTTTCCTCTCGCTGAGAGCCGCCGATGATCTCGCCAACGCCGGGAACAAGGAGGTCCATTGCTGCAACGGTCTTGCCGTCGTCGTTCTGACGCATATAGAACGCCTTTATCTCCTTCGGATAGTCGATAAGGAAGATAGGCTTCTTATACACCTGCTCGGTAAGATAGCGCTCGTGCTCGGTCTGCAGATCGACGCCCCAGTATACGGGGAACTTGAAGTCTGCCTTTGCCTTCTCAAGGATCTCGATAGCCTCGGTGTAGGTAACCTTGGCGTAGTCCGCATCGCGAAGAGCGGCAAGGCGCTCAAGGAGTCCCTTGTCAACAAAGCTGTTGAAGAACTCAAGCTCTGCCTTGCAGTTGTCCATTACGTGGTTGATGATATATTTGATCATATCCCACGCAAGCTGCATATCGTCATCAAGATCGGCAAACGCGATCTCGGGCTCGATCATCCAGAACTCTGCCGCGTGGCGGGCGGTGTTGGAGTTCTCTGCTCTGAACGTGGGGCCAAAGGTATAGATATTACCGAATGCCATAGCATAGGTCTCGCCCTCAAGCTGACCGGAAACGGTGAGGTTTGCGCTCTTGCCGAAGAAATCCTTGGAGAAATCAACGGTGCCGTCCTCACATCTCGGAGGGTTGTCCATATCGAGAGTGGTAACCCTGAACATTTCACCTGCGCCCTCTGCATCGGATCCGGTGATGATGGGGGTATGAACGTAAACGAATCCGCGGCTATGGAAGAAGGAATGAATGGCGAAGGCCACCTCACTTCTCACTCTGAAAACTGCGGAGAAAAGGTTTGTTCTGGGGCGCAGATACGCCTGCTCGCGCAAAAATTCCACGGTGTGGCGCTTAGGCTGAAGGGGGTAATCGGGGGTTGAGGTGCCCTCTACCGCGATATCGGTCGCCTTGAGCTCAAAGGGCTGCTTTGCGCCGGGGGTCAGGGTGAGTATACCCGTGACGATAAGGGATGCACCGACGTTCTGCGATGCGATCTCGTCGTAGTTGTTTATTTTATCCCTCTCAAAGACTACCTGAATGCTCTTGAAATAGGAGCCGTCGTTGAGATCGATGAAGCCAAAGGCCTTGGAGTCGCGCAGGTTTCTCACCCAACCGCCGAGCGTAACGCTCTTGCCGCCAAATGCCGCGCTGTCCTGATAAATGCTTTTTATGAGAGTTCTTTCCATTTCTGTTCTCCCTAAATATTTTATATAATACAGTAGTATAACACAAAAATAAAGGTATTTCAATGCTTTTGGCAAAATTTTGATCGAAATACCTTTATATTTTTTAAATTTTCTAGAAAACGCCCGCTAGCGTCGATGATGCGATGAAATAATAGACTATAAGCGAAAGCGCATCGACGATGGTTGTTATGAACGGCGAAGCCATTACCGCAGGGTCAAAGCCGATCTTGGCCGCAAGAAGCGGAAGCATCGAGCCTATGATCTTGGCGATAACTATCGTGAGGGCAAGCGTAATAGCTACTATGGCGGCAACGCTCAGAGTAACGGCGGGGTTTGCCATTATGAGCCTGTCAACGAGAAGCACCTTGCCGAAGGTGACCACACCGAGGGCAAGACCGCAGAGAATGCCGACGCGAATTTCCTTCCAAAGGACGCGCAAAACGTCACGGAACTCGACCTCGCCGAGAGATATACCGCGGATAAGGGTGACTGAGGCCTGGCTGCCGGAGTTTCCGCCCGTATCCATAAGCATAGGGACGAAGAGGACGAAAACGGCGGCGAGATTCGCCTCGAAGAAATTAAGTATGGTGCTTGAGAAGGTGGCCGAGATCATCAGTATCAGAAGCCACGGGATACGCGACTTGAATATACCGAGGGCGGAGGTCTTAAGATACGAGGTCTCGGTGGGGGTGATGGCCGCCATTTTAGCGAAATCCTCCTCCGCCTCCTCCTCGATGACCTCGATAGCATCGTCGACGGTAACTATACCGACGAGGCGACACTCGTTGTCAACGACGGGAAGTGCGAGAAAGCCGTACTTTTTGAACTTGTTGGCCACGTCCTCCTTATCGTCGGTCGTGGTTACGAACACGACCGACGTCTCCATTATCTCGGAAAGCTCGGTGTCAAGCCTGGAGATCAGAAGGTCCTTTGCGGTAACGATACCCTCAAGACGGCGATAGGGATCGGTGACGTAGCAGGTATAGATGGTCTCCTTATCTATAGCGACGCATCTGATATGGTCGAGTGCCTCGCCAACGGTCATGCTGCCCCTGAAGCGGACGTACTCGGTAGTCATTATCGTGCCGGCAGAGTCCTTCGGGTAGCGCAGGAGCTGATTGATAAGAGCTCGGTTCTCGTGAGTAGAGTTCTTGATGATACGCTTAACGACACTGGCGGGCATTTCCTCTATGATGTCAACGGTATCGTCAAGATACAGCTCGTTAAGCATTGAGGCAAGCTCACTGTCCGTAAACGAAGCGATCACGTCCTCCTGTGAATCGGTGTCCATCTCGACGAAAACGTCGGCGGCGAGCTCCTTTGGCAGAAGTCTGTAAAAAATGGGGCGGTACGGCTTGCCGACCTCGTCAAACAGCTCGGCTATATCGACGGGGGGCACGCATTGAATGCGGCGAATGAAATCGCCGTATTTTTTCTCCTCAAGCAGGAGTATAAGCTCATCCGGAGTAGGCATCAGCTCCTCGACAGAGAGCCCCATTTGCTGTTCATCATCCGGTTTGAGTAAATCGTTTTTTTCTTCCATTCATTTTCCTTTCCTCCGAGTGCGGACGGAAAGGCGGTGCTACGCCGCGACCGATGCACGTCGGATGCTGTATTTTCGTTGTCGGGGTTTGCTACTTCGGCCGACGTCCACTCGATATTCACCTCACTTTATCCTTTGTAAAGCCCGCAGCTTTTATGTGAAAATTTTACTACTTTTTTATGCGTATGTCAACCCTTAATCAAAACTTTTTTTACGCCGTTCATATTTGCGGCGCCCATTATTATGATCGCGCCCTCGGTGCGTACGAGAAGCTCGGCAATATCGCCCGGATCGCTTACCACTACGGCACCGCACTCTGCGGCCAGTCTCTCGGAGCTTATGTCCTCGATTTTTGACTCACGTATAGCGGAAATCTCGGTCAAAATGATATGCTCAGCCATACAGAGCGAGTTTACAAAGCCTTGCCACAGTCCTTTGGTGCGCGAGTAGGTATGAGGGCCAAAAATGACGGTCACAGCACCACCCGTGTCACTTTTTACGGCCTTTATGCCCTCTGCGATCTCGGTGGGGTGATGGGCGTAGTCATAATAGACGGGGCGACCGTGATAGTCGCCTATGTGCTCCAGCCGCCGGCCTATGCCACAAAAGTGGGAAAGTGCCTCCCTGCACTCTTCAAAGGATACACCGCACTCAATTGCGGCGACTGCAGCCGCCGCGGCGTTGTAGATATTAAATGCGCCTATCATAGGCAGTCTGATCTCTCCCAGAGTCACGCCCTTGTGAACAAGCGAAAACCTCAAGTCGCGCGGAGCCTCCGAGTGAGTTACGATACGGTAGTCGGCATCAATGCTTTTGCCAAACGAGATGGGGGGCGTGTAAAGTTTTGGCGCGATTTTAGCTATTTCGGAGTCGTCAATATTTATCACCGCGCGCCCCGCCCTGTTCATAGCGGAGCAGAACGCATCAGACAGCTCGTCAAGGCTTGCGAACCAATCGACGTGGTCGAGCTCAAGGTTGAGGAAAAGGGCGACGTCGGGCTTAGGTATCAAAAAGGAATTTTTATATTCGCAGGACTCGAAAATCAGGTGGTCCAGTGCACCGATGCAATATCCTGCGCCGCTCTCAAAAAGCGGTGCGCCGGATAGGGTAGTTGGGTGCTTGCCTGCCGCTTCAAAAACGTGGGAGAGCATAGCGGTAACGGTGCTTTTCCCGTGGCTTCCCGACACGGCGACGGTACGACCAAAGCAAGAGCAAAGCGCAGCGAGGTACTCCGCCCTTGATACTGTCGGTATACCGCGCGACTGCGCCTCAAGGAGCTCCGCATCCCTCTCGTCAATGGCGAGGGAGTAAACGAGCAGCGTCGTCCCCTGTGGCAGAGTGGGGGCAACCTCCGCCGTGCACCACACGCACGCGCCATCCGCAACGAGCGAGGTCAGCCCTTCTCCGCGAGCGGCATCCGAGCCCGAGACGGAGATGCCAAAGTGAGCGGAGAGGCGAAAGAGAGGGTGCATCCCCGCTCCACCGACGCCGAGAAAATGGACGTGTGCGCCTTCGTTCGATATTATTTTCAAGATGTTATTTATTCCAAAGGAAGAGTTGTTTTTTGACATAGTTTTGCTCCTGTCGCCCCTTGTTAACCGTTCGTACATTTTTAGTTCAAAAAAACGAACAAATAATTTTTAGAGTCTTAATCATTTCAAGGAATATTCTTCATATTCTCATTGTATAATATATTCGGCAAAGCAAAAAACGATTACTCCAAGGAAGGAACTAACCCAATGCAGATCACCGACATCAAGATCAGAAAATTTTTCGACGAGGGTCCTATGAAGGCCATCGTTTCCGTAACTCTCGACGACTGCCTCGCGCTCCACGACGTAAAGGTCATTTACGCACGAGAGAGATATTTCATTATTATGCCCTCGAGAAAGAATCCCGACGGAACCTACCGCGATATCGTACACCCCATCAACGCGCAGTTCAGAGCGCAGCTTGAGGAAGCCGTTATCGATGCATATCACGTTCAGCTCGTTGCATCCCAGCACGACGAAGCGGAAAATGATCAAGCGTACATTGTATAAAAGTTGATTTAACCAAAAAGCGTAGGCATCGTTGATCACAATGCCTACGCTTTTTATTTATCATTTTGGTGGCTCAGCAAATCAGCACAGAGCCTTACCTTCCCACTCCTTCTCGGGGGCGAGACCCATTACCTTTGCAATAGTGGGCGCGATATCCAGGATCGACACGCCGTCAAGCTCGCGGCCGGGCTCAAAATCCTTGCCGATATAGAACATCGGGATGGTCATATCCTCGGGCAAGTCGGTACCGTGCATACGGTCGTGACCGCCGTGGTCTGCGGTGATAATAACGGTGTATTCGTCACCGAATTTTTCTATAACGCGCATAGCGTTGTTTATCGCGTTCTTAATGCGCCAGAGGTAGCCCTCGCTCATCCAGCCGCAGTCGTGGCCACCCTTTTCGTCGGTGTCGACCTGATAGAGGAATACAAAGTCGGGCTTCTTCCACTCTATAAGCTTGATCGCCTCATCGGTGAGGATGTTATCAACGCTCTCCTCCATATACGCATTGAAGTAAGTTGCATATCTGCACGAGCCGGGGGATGCAACGTCACGCAGGGGCTCCCAGCCGTAGAAGAAGGCACACTCGCCGCCGAGGGCACGGATCTTCTCAAAAATGCCGGTGATGGTATGTACCTGCGGCACGAAGGTGTTGGTCAGAATGCCGTGGCGCATCGGGGGAACGCCGAGGAAAAGCGACATATGGCACGGCAGGGTCTTAGACGGAAATACCGTCTGTGCATTAAAGGTATAGGAGCCCATAGCCTTAAGCTTTTCGAGGTGCTCACTGCCGCACTGCATAAGTCCGTCGGGGCGCATACCGTCTATCGACATAAGTATTACTTTTTTATCCATTTGTAGTTTCCTCCGCGTTAACGTTTTCGCTTTCTTCTATCTTCTTGTTAAGTCTTCCGCTGTACTTTGAATTGCTTAAGAGGAGCGCCTTTTGCGATTTGAGTGATTCCTTGAGTGAGGAATCTATCGCTCTTTGCGCCTCCGCGATCTGCTTTACCGCATCTGCTGAAAGCTTTTGCGCCTCGGCGATCTCGGCGTGTCGCTCGGCTATCAGCTTCTGATGCTGAAGGACGACCTCCTGAGCCTCGACGAGCTCGGCCTGCTCCTGATTTACAAGCCGTTGCTTGACCTCAATTCCCTGCATTTCCCGAGCGGCACTACGTTGCATCTCAACGACAGCGCGGCATTTCTCGGCCATCTTCCCGGTGTCTGCGACGATCTTATCAAGTCTTTCAAGCACCTCGCCAAGCGATGCGCTGACTGCGACAAGTCGGTCTGCCGCCTCTGCGAGGGCATCTGTATCAGCTGACTCTGCCGTTGGTAGCTCAAAAGTATGCAACGTCTCTGAGATCCTTTTTTCAAGCGCATCGGAAAGCTCGGCTATCGCACGCTCGACTGCGCGCTCGACGGTCGGCCCTATATCTATGCTTACGGGAGGCACTGCAACCTCATTAGTGTGCACAAAAGAGGGACTTGGCACGGATTTTCGCGCAACGTTTGTCGAATTTGGCGACAAATCGGCATCATCCCCGTCATCTCCGGCCGCGCGTATGCGCAGGGTGTAGTGAGAGGAGATGCAGGCTACTGAGTCGTCTGTTTTTTCCAGAAACCGCTCGATCTTGCGCACGTAGCTATCCATCGACCTTGCGGATCTTTTGGCCGTGGCGACGTCATCTGACAAGGATAGTGCCTCCAAGTACTTGTCGTGGGCACTTACCACAGACCCAAGCGCACCCTGCACCCTACCCCGTGCGACGTTATAGGCATCGATATGAGCTCCAAGCTGGGTCTCGGCCCTTGAGAGGCGAGCGAGATTGCGCGGGGATCTTTTCTCGCTGACCTTGCCCCTTGTGCGCGAATATCTTTTGTGCGAGCTTATGACGTCCTTCGAGCAGCCAAAGAGCTCCGTGCGAACTTCCTCCAGCGAGTTTTTCTCGTTGTCGATTGCAAGTCGCAAGGCCTCGGCGGTGTCGACGGCCATGAGATTATCTTCTGTCATTATCGTTTCCTTTCCGTAGGCAAAAGAGAATAACACTACATATATTCATATTCACTTATCGTCGCGGAGTTTGCTGAAATTTATAGCCTTAGGTATGTTGAGCTTGAAAACAGTTGCGAGCACGCGGATAAGTACGGTGGTGAGTGCGCCGACAATCATAGCGGCGGCCTCGCCAACGCTGAAATACCAAAGCAAATAGTACATTGCCGCACCTGCTGCCGCCGCAAGAGCGTATATCCTCTTACGAAGGACGAATGGGATGGTTCCGAGTAGGACGTCACGGATCATACCGCCGCCGATGCAGGCGATCATACCCATCATTATAACGACGAACGGCGAGGTCTGACCGACCGAGATAGCAAGCTTCGCACCGGATACGGTAAACGCTCCGAGACCTACGGCGTCTATGTAGTTGTTGACCGTGTCGATGAGCTTCTCGTTTTTGACAAAAACGTTTTTGAAGCAGGCGGCGAACACTATAACGAGCACCGCGGTGATCAGACAGGTCAGAATAAGCGATGTGTAGCCCTTTGTGAAAAAGAGCGGTATGGAATGATTAAGTATAAGGTCACGCAGGATACCGCCGCCAAACGAGGTTATGAAGGCTAGGAAGACGACGCCGAAAACGTCGGTCTCCTTATCTATTGCGACCAGAGCTCCGGAGATCGCGAAGGCAATAACTCCAAGGTGCTCAAGAATCAAAAAGAGCATCTCAATATTCATTATACGTCCTCATATTTTCTCCACCAAGGCGTTCAGCGCATTCGCGCGGTGGCTTATGGCGTTTTTCTCCTCATCAGTCATCTCAGCAACGGTGCGCGTCTCCCCTGTCGGAACGAAGATAGGATCATAGCCAAAACCGCGTTCCCCCCGGGGCGTGTCAATTATTTCACCATACATATACCCTTCCGCGGTCACCTCACGACCGTCGGGATATACGAGTGCAACGGCGGCGGTATAGTGCGCACCCTTGTCGCTCTTATCGGCGAGGCAGGCGATCAAAAGGTCGTTATTTGCCTGATCCCCCTTGCCCGAGAAGCGAGCGCTGTATATGCCGGGCGCACCGTCGAGCGCGTGGGCGCAAATGCCACTGTCATCGGCAAGCGCGGCACATCCGGAAATTTCCGCGATTTCCCGCGCTTTTTTAAGCGCGTTCTCCATAAAGGTGGTGCCGTCCTCCACCGTCTCGTGGGTTATATTCGCCTCGGAGAGGGAGAGTATCTGATCGAATCTTTCGCCGAGGATCTTTTTGATTTCGTAGATCTTATGCTTGTTATTTGATGCAATTATAAGCTTCATAGTGATTAAAACAGTCCTGTGATCTTGCCGCTCTCGTCAACGTCGATGCGCTCTGCGGCAGGGGATTTAGGCAGACCGGGCATAGTCATAATATCACCTGTAAGTACGACGACGAAGCCGGCTCCTGCGGAGACCTTAACGTTCTTGATGGTGACGGTGAAGTCGGTGGGTGCGCCGAGCTTGGTGGGGTCGTCGGAGAAGGAATACTGCGTCTTTGCCATACATACGGGCACCTTGTCAAAGCCGAGCGCGGTGAGCGCGGCTATCTGCTTTTTGGCGGCAGGGAGAACGGTTATACCGTTGCCTCCGTAGACCTTTTTGACAAGAGCGGTGATCTTATCCTCGATTGTTCCGTCAAGCTCGTATGCGTAGGTGAAATCGCCCTTTTCCTCTTCACAGAGGCGTACAACCTCGCGTGCAAGCTCTTCTCCGCCCTTGCCACCCTCTGCCCAAACGGTAGAGAGAACGACGTTTACGCCGAGCTCGCGGCACTTTTCAATAATAAAGTTGATCTCCGCGTCGGTGTCGGTCGGGAATCTGTTTACCGCAACGACCGAGGGGAGCTTATACACGTTCTTAATGTTGGAAACGTGGCGCAGAAGGTTGGGGATGCCGCGCTCAAGCGCCTCGAGATTCTCGCTTGCGAGCTCGGTCTTTGCAAGACCGCCGTGCATCTTAAGTGCGCGTACGGTTGCAACGATAACTACCGCAGAGGGGGTAAGACCAGCCATGCGGCATTTTATATCGAGGAATTTCTCTGCACCGAGATCCGCGCCGAAGCCTGCCTCGGTGATGGCGTAATCTGCCGTCTTCATCGCGGTCTTAGTAGCAATAACCGAGTTACAGCCGTGCGCGATATTTGCAAACGGGCCGCCGTGCACGAATGCAGGTGTTCCCTCGAGGGTCTGAACGAGATTAGGCTTAAGTGCATCCTTGAGCAGGGCGGTCATAGCGCCGTCCGCCTTAAGATCCTTTGCTGTGATGGGCTTCTCGTCGTAGGTATATGCAACGATGATACGGCCAAGGCGCTCCTTAAGATCGGTCATAGAGCTTGCAAGGCAAAGCACCGCCATTATCTCGGATGCAACGGTGATGTCGTAGCCGTCCTCACGAGGAACGCCGTTCACTCTGCCGCCGAGTCCGTCGGTAACAAAGCGAAGCTGACGGTCGTTCATATCAAC
>CAZQTN010000017.1:0-24290 GCA_964596195.1 uncultured Ruminococcus sp. | reverse complement strand
GGGCTCAAATCCTCATTCGCTACGACATGATAGAACAAAAAACAGCCCGATTGGGGTGACGAATGGGGTATTCGCCTTTGCGAAGATACCTGCGTCTTGCGCCTGATGAGCAAGCTCATCGATCTTCAGACGTGGTATGCGAACCCAATTCTTGCCGCTGGCAAGAAGATGGGCTCAAATCCTCATTCGCTACGACATGATAGAACAAAAAACAGCCCGATTGGGCTGTTTTTTGTTCTATGGCGGAGAGAATGGGATTCGAACCCATGATACCGGTTAGGGTATACACGATTTCCAGTCGTGCGCCTTAGACCAACTCGGCCATCTCTCCAAGATGCTATCGCTTTTCGCGACCACTATATTATAGCAGATGATTTTTAAAATGTCAATAGATTTTTTCGCTTTTTGAGGAAATTCTTTTAAAAAATGTTCTATATTTCTTTAAACCTATTGCCTTTTTGTCAAAAAAAGTGTAGAATATACGGGATGACTGCAAAGGAAATGGACTTATGGACGTTAATTATAAAAATCCAAAGAGGTACAAGACCGCAAAATATCCGATAAGACAACCGTGGTACCTTACTTGGCTGATCTGGATTTTATCCAAGATCATGTTGATGAACAAAAAGCACAGGGTAGAGAAGATCAATATGGATGGCATCAAGCCACCGTATATGCTGCTTTCTAATCATATGTCGTTTATCGACTTTGAATTGACAGCCCTACTGACTCACCCGCACAGGGTGAATAACGTGGTAAATATCGACGGATATTACCGCAGACCGTGGCTTATGACGTGGATAGGAGCGATCTGTACGCGAAAGTTTACCACGGATATACACTTGATCAAATCGATAAAACGAGTTCTTCAGCGTGGAGATATACTTTGTATGTACCCAGAGGCGAGGTATTCACCTTGCGGAACGACCTCTTATCTGCCCGATTCGATCGGGATGATAGTAAAGATGAACAAGGTTCCTGTTGTAACGATAGTTCACCGTGGAAATTACCTTCACGCTCCATTCTGGAATTTCAGAAAGAAGAGAAAAGTGCCGTTGCATTCTACGATGACCTGCATTTTAAGCGCAGATGACGTCTGCCGTCTATCGGTTGACGAAATAAACGCAAAAATAAATGAAGCGTTGCAGTACGATGAGTATAAATATCAGTTAGACAACGGTATTAAAATAACCGAGCCGTACCGCGCCGAGGGGCTGCACAAGATATTGTATCAATGCCCGCACTGTATGACGGAATCAAAAATGACCTCCGAGGGTACCACGCTCGCTTGCACGGAATGCGGCAAGCGATGGACGCTTAACGAGGAAGGAACCTTAAGTGCAGAGAACGGCAACACCGAATTTGCGCATATTCCCGACTGGTTTGAATGGGAACGTGCACAGGTGCGCCGTCAGATCGAGGAGGGAACTTACTCCTTCTGCGACGAGGTTGACGTCTATTCCATGCCGAGATGTTGGAAATTCGAGTTGCTTGGCACGGCTACCCTTACGCACGACGTAGACAACGGATTCGTTCTCAAGGGTCACTACAACGGTCAAGACTATGAAATACACCGTATGCCGTTACAGACTAACAGTCTGCACGTTGAATATGACTTCCCCCACGTAAAACCCTTCGACTGTGTTGATATATCAACCGAAAACGATTCCTTCTATTGCTACCCAACAAAGCAAAACGTAGTAACAAAGCTCTCACTTGCGACTGAAGAAATATACACGATAAAGCGAGCAAAAGTAAGGAATAGAAGTTCTTAATTAGAAAAACCGCGGTTCTGCCGCGGTTTTTCTAATTAGAATTTACATTCTTCTTCAAATTCTCTAAGCGCTTCAACATATCCGGCCTGTTCAACCGGAAACGCGAGGCCGTGGCCGGCGCCGGGGATCGTGACAAGCTTTTTTTGCGTAACGCAGGCATCATACAAGCGCCTGGACATATCACAGGGCACGAAGTCATCTGCCTCTCCGTGAATGAAGATTATGGGTATTTTTGCATTCGCCATAGCCTCAAGTGGGCTTGTTTCATTAAGGTTAAAGCGACCGAAGATGCGTGCGGAAAGGGTTATAAATGGATAAACGAGCTTGGGTGGGAGCTTCATTTCCGCGACGATCTTTTTTATTATTTCCTCGGCGGAGGTATAACCGCAGTCGGCAAGTGCACATACTACGTTCGAGGGGAGCTGCTCGGCGGCGGCCATCATTACAGTTGCAGCGCCCATTGATATACCGGTTATGATTATCTTAATGTCGGGGCCAAAGTGCGATACGGCGAACTCGACCCAAGAAACGCAGTCGCGGCGCTCATTTATGCCAAAGGAAATAACGTGTCCTTCGCTGTCTCCGGATGCTCTCTGATTTACTATAAGAGCGCTTCTGCCAAGCGCAAAGCAACGGGCGACGCCACCGCACAGATCACGCTCGGCGTTGCCGCGATAGCCGTGAAACAGTATCTCAAGCGGCGCACCGGGCGCATATTCATAATATCTGCCGCGCAGAGTCAAGCCGTCAAAGGACTTTATAGACATACTTTCGTAGTTGAACGCGCGTATCTCTTTAGTCCAATCGACTATTTGATCACGGTGTGCCTCGTAGATCTCACCGTCGGGAATGGCATATTCATCAGGGCCAAGCGGCGTACGCTTCGGAGAGTAAAACACTCTGAAAAAGCAATACAGCGTTACCGAGAGGACGAGCACGGCAGCCGCTACTATCACGCCAAGGATTATCCATCCAATCATTAATTTACACCTTGCTTTCGCTTTTAAATTTATCAATATTATTCTATCACAAAAGAAAAATACTGTCAATATAAATCGAAGGGTAAGTATGAAAAACGAAAGAAAAAAGAAAACCAACAATGCCCCAATGAGCACAAGGGATAACGAAATAAACACAGATCCCCTCGGCTCTTGGACAGGAACACCAAATGATCCGTACGAAATGCCGATACAGGATGCAGATGACCTATAAAATGAAACGAGCGGTGCAGCATTATGCATCGCTCGTTTTGACATTATCTCAGACACTAAAGTCCGAGAAATTTTTCATTCTGATCTCCTTTTGCTACGTTTTTGTAGCGGTAGAAAAGATTTACGTATTTCAAGGCGTTAAAGCGCTTATCACCCTTTAACTGATATATTTTTTTGTCATAGTATATATTAAGCTTGTTTCGTCCGAGGACTGAAAGCGCCGTAATATCATCAAAGGAAAGGGGAGTGCCGCCGATAAACATTTTGCCACTGTAAAGAGCGATCTCTACCTCGTTGCAAAGCTTAACCTTCCTCTTATATACTATAACCTCGTGCACGGTAGCCTTATCGAGATACAGCCGTTCGTCCGCGTGAGCCGCAGGATCGAAAGAATTTATGAAATCGCATTGATAGTCGTACCAATCCGCAACGAAACGAAAGGGGAAGTCAAATCCCTCTCCCACAAGCTCTTTAGTCGGCAGATGTCTGATCCTGCGATTGCACTTTTTACACTCAATGATATCGCAGTGGCTCTCAAACGTCGACAGACCGCAATTCGGGCAGACGTAGATCGCCCGTTCGAGGAACTCCGCGTTTTTCTTGTGCTTGAACTCACCCGTGACTGCACCGTCATTTACTGCAAGTCCCTCAACGATCGCCACATAAAGCTCTTCATTGGACATCGCGGTGTATTCCTCGGGCTCAATGATCCGAGAGGCGTATGCGCGCATTTTTCCCCTGCGAACAACATCACTCCAACGCGGATGAACACCGTATCCGCCCTCTATTCTGTAAAGAACAATCGGAAGACCAAGCTTTTTAGCAAGGGGAACTATCGCGGGATTTATGTTAACCAGACGACCGCTATATGTACGGTTGCCCTCCGGGGCAATGGCAATACTGCCGCCCTCCTTTGCTACCTGTATACAGTTCATTACGGCGCGGACGTCCGTAGTCTGTTTTTTAATTGGGATCGGGGCGACAAGATAACGCAAAAGGGAAGATATCCATCCCTTTGAAAATATATCCTCTGATGCTACGTAGTATACGACGCTTTTAAATCCCATTCCGACAAAGAACTGGTCAAAGGCCGTCTGATGATTATAAAGTATCAGATACTGCCTATCGCGCCCCTCCTTGAGTCGCTTTATGTTAATTCCGTAACGAATTACTGAATAGGGATAAAGGATCGCGTAGGCTATACTACGTACGATCTTATGTCGAAGGCGTATCCATTTTTTCTTGTTTTTTGAGGACATTTAAACCTCCGTTCATTGGCTGAATATTAAAATTTATTAAATCCTATTAGATTATAATACAAACATGACGAAATGTCAAATAAAATTTGATGTTTTTTGACAAAAATATGATTTTTACTTGAAAGGCAAACGATTATATGCTATACTTTGTAGGAAACAATCGTTAAAGCATATGAGGTGAATATCCTAATGAATAACGATAGGCTTGTCAGGCTTGCTTGCTATTCGACGAACGTCACGATGTCGGTAGTGGCAAATCTGTCTCCGCTATTATTTTTAACTTTCAGATCTACGTATGGCATTTCCTACTCGCTTCTTGGACTACTTGTCCTGATCAACTTCGTAACACAGTTGACCGTAGACCTGATCTTTTCTTTCTTCTCGCATAAATTCAATATTCCTCTGGCCGTAAAGGCAACACCCCTGATCGCTATATTCGGCTTGGCGGTATTTGCGGCTGCACCGTGGATATTTAACAACGAGCCGTATATTGGTCTTGTAATAGGAACGGTAATATTTTCGGCATCGAGTGGCTTTGCCGAGGTTCTTATCAGCCCCGTTATTGCCGCTCTGCCCAGCGATAACCCCGAAAGAGATATGAGCAAGCTGCATTCAGTCTATGCCTGGGGAGTTGTAGCGATGATAATATACAGTACGGTTTTCCTGTTTGTTTTTGGCAGGGAAAGCTGGCAATATCTCACGCTATCACTCATTATAGTGCCGCTCATAGCATCGATACTGTTCTTGCGGGCGCGCTTGCCCAAGCTAGATACACCCGAAAAGGTGTCCGGCACACTCGAATTTCTCAAGAAAAAGGAGTTGTGGATATGCGTGCTCGCCATATTTCTCGGCGGTGCAAGCGAGTGTACTATGGCACAATGGTGCTCGAGCTACCTTGAGGAGTCGTTCGGCATAGATAAGATGTGGGGCGATATTTTCGGCGCGGCTCTGTTTGCGCTTACACTCGGTATCGGGCGTACCGCCTACTCAAAAAGGGGCAAAAACGTCGAACGCGTGCTTCTGCTGGGCGGAATAGGCGCAACGCTCTGCTACCTCATAGCATCGCTATCTCCGATACCGGTTATCGGTCTGTTGGCGTGCGGTTTAACCGGACTTTGCGTTTCTATGCTTTGGCCCGGTAGCCTTATAGTCGCCTCCGACAAAATGCCGACAGGCGGTGTATTCATCTACGCTATGATGGCTGCAGGCGGTGATCTTGGAGCTTCCGTGGCGCCTCAGCTCGTGGGCGTGGTAACAGACGCAGTAGTCGCAAGTGATGCCTGCTTCAGCTTCGCCGAAAAGCTTGGAATAACTGCCGATCAGCTGGCAATGAAATGCGGATTGCTTGTCGGTATGCTGTTTGCCGCAGGCGGAATAATAGTTTATTTCAACCTGTGGAAGAGCGCGCGCAAGCGTAAAGAAAAACAATTATAAGCAAAAAACATCGCCATAGCCTAAACGGCTATGGCGATGTTTTTTTATGCAACCATAAGTATCGATAATACTATCACCGCAAACAACAGATCGCAAAATACGACCACGAGCGACTCGGCGGCCGTAGCCGTAGAGCAGATGCCGAGGATGAGAGTAGCGATAGGGCGCGGCTGCTTCTTTTTGAAGCAAAGGATCGATTTTACACCGAGAACCAGTGATACAATGGACGTTACGGCGGCTACGAGAGTAAAGAAGAACCCTGCGATCAGCATCGCAACACCCGTTTCGTACAGATCGGGCTCTACACCCGAAATACCGAAGAAGGAAAAACACATCGCTATAACAGCAATTATTACAGAAACGGCAGATATGATCGTCGCGGCGATCGCACGACCAAGGCCGTATCTGCGACCCTCTGGGTCGGGAACGACTATTTCCTCCGGCTGTGGTGCTGTGTAATACGTATACCCCTCGTTAACCTGCTCGTTGGAGTTTTCGTTAGTAAACTGTGATTCCATATTAAGCAACCCCCAGCATAATAAAGGTCAAGAAGCAATAGAAGAGCGAAAGGCCGGAGAACGCCGCGCCAACGATGCCCAGCACAAGTGTGGGGATCGGACGGGGAAGATTCTGAGAGGCAACGCGTGCAGAGGTCTTAATGGACTGAATACCGAGTATGAGCGCAGGTATTACCATACCAAGAGTCATCATAAACAGAACGAGTCCGCTGGAAACTGCGCCTTCAGCAGCAACGAAAAAGGCTACAAGGGCAAATATGTATCCAACGACCGAGAGAATAGCAGAGGCAAGCGCCTTGCCGAATCCTATCATTCTGGGGTTGCCAACGGGCGCGTTTACGGGTTGTGCGTTCTGGGGCGCCTGATACTGAGCGTAGCTCGTGCTCTGAGCAGAGTAATAATACTGCGGATTTGTCGGAGTCGGATTTGCGGTTTCGGTCTTAGGCTCCTCCACGGGAGCGGCGGCAGGCTGTGCGGTTTCGGGCGCAACAGTCTCGGACTCAACCTTCACCTCGGGGGCGGGCTCTGCAACAGGTTCGTTAGACTGATTAACAAGCGCTTCCTCTGCGGCGCGGCACTCGTTACATACGAATGAATCGTAATCAATCTTTTTTCCACATCTTGTACAATACATTTTCATTCCTCACTTTCAGTATTATAGCTTTATGTTTTTAAATACTCTGATCTTGGATATATCGGCTCCCGCAACCGAAAGATAATAGCGCTCGCCGTCTGTATCAAAGATCTCGTTATAAGTGTTATAATTGTTTGTTTCTATTTCTGCCGGAATATATTTATCGGAATTTAAGGTTTTAAATATGCTTTCCTTTTTCGACCACAGCTTTATCAGTTGCTCTGATTGCTCATCGGCATCGCCGTGTGTCGGGAGCGAGGCACGCTCTGCCACGGTAAGCATTCTTTCCTCAAAGCCGGACGAGACAAGGGTTCGGTGAAGCTGAACGTCGACACCTACGGGCCTCCTTGATAGGGCAACGGCGACCACGCGGCCACTGTGCGAGATAGACAGCTCGCAATCGGGGCATATCCATTTTCCGCTTGGCGCTTTTGTAAGCATCAGCCGTTTAATATCATACCCGAACGTATGCATCAGAGCATATTCAAGCAACACCCAAGCAAAGTATTTATGCTTGCGCACCTCGTCGTTTTTAACCGAGCGTACTTCCTTATACCTTTGCTTGGGATACAGAGGCTTAAATTCAAATTCATCCGGTATGCGCGCGAGATAGACGTCGAGAGTGGGCAGGGCACGAAAACGTTCGCGAAAAGCCTCAGTCTGCGTGGAGTATTTTACACCGAAAACGCACTCGTGCGCAAAGTGCTCGCAATTATTAAAAAGGATATTGTATCCGCGCTCACCGATGCGTCCGCGTGCTGTATCCACGCTACGCTCGTGTGGTATACGCTTTTTGCGCTCCTGCCTATCAAGCACGCCAACCTCAAGAAAGCCGCCTGCGAGGAACGCATCTATATCGCTCGCGCAGACCTCGACCTCAGTATCGGGAACAGTGCGCACCGACGGCGCAAGCCCAAACTGTAATATTTCACTGTCATTAACGTAAATTCCGTAATGGTATAGGTCACCGATCTTCACGCGTATCATATCTCCGAGCCTTGGCTCGGTAAGCTCCCATCTCATCGCTTTTCCTGCTTTTTGGCTACATGCTCGTTGTAATAGTGCATAAGCTCCTCTTCCTTGCTGTGCAAAAGCTCGCTTGCCTCACGCATATTTTGCATCGAGGGGCGCTCGCCGTACAGCGCAGCAAAGTCGATCGGATCGCCGATGAATGCAAGTCCGCGGTGATACCACTTTTCACGCTTGACTATATAGACGGGCAGAATCGGCGCGTTGCTGGCTGCGGCCATAAGGACGGCTCCGGACTTGAATGCCAGGATCTCGTTTTCTTTACGGTTTACCTGCCCCTCGGGGAAGATAAGCACCGCCTTTCCGCTCTTAAGCCTGTCCGTGACGGCGTGAAAGGTTGCCATACTGAAGTTTGATCTATCAACGGGAATACATTTCACCGCGTTGAAGAAAAAGCGCTTGAGCTTTGTGTTAAACAGCTCCTGCATAGCAAGGAAATACACTCGTCTGTACCAGAAAACACAATTCAGGAACAGCGGATCGGTAAATCCTATGTGATTAGAGCAGATAAGCACGCTACCCTTGATCTTCTTTCTTTTTATGAGCTTTCCGTCGGAAATATAATAGACCTTCTGACGGGCCCACAAAAGCGAGGGAATAGCTCCCGTTATCTTAACAAAGTGATAGAAAAAATCACATTCACGCTTTTTCTTTTTCACGTTTTTGTTCGAGTTCATCCTTGAGCTCCAGTATCTTTTGTCTAAGTATTTGAGTTAGATTGGTTATGTTCTGCTTTTCCGTCAGATTGTCATCATAGAGCTCACGAAGATATATGGGCTCGCCAATGATAACCTCAGATCTTTTACCGCAGAAATATTTAGCAGTATTGTAAACGGGAATTATCGGTGCGTTGCTCTCAAGTGCAAGATATACCACGCTCGGCTTAAATTCAAGCAGCTCCTCATCGGTGCTCTTGTTTATCATAGCCTCGGGGTATATCTCAACGACACCGCCCCTGTCAAGTATCCTCTGGCACTTACCGATAAAGGTGAAATCGTGTGCCTGGCGCTCAACCTTTATTCCACCGAGACCGCGGAGAAACAGGCTCATAAGGCGATTCTGTTGAAACATTACTTCACCGATAACACAGCGTAGCGTGCGAGACCAGAAAAGGAATATCATCAGACCGAAATCCCATACTGAACGGTGATTTGACACGACTATTGCCTTGCCCTTTATTCTCCTGCTTTGAACCTTGCGATTGGAATAATGGGTTTTGAAGGGCAGAGCAAACAGGGCAGGAATGAAGCCTGTTATTTTTAAAAACCAATTAAATAAAACGTACAGCATTATTCCGCGTTATATATTGTATTGACGTTCTTCTGAATAAGCGAAAGAGTGATCACGTTTATCGGAAGAAGCGGGAAGATTATCGAAAGGATGATGAAAAGAGCGTTATTGCCAACCAGCTTCACGCCAAGCTCGGATGCCTTTTCGGAAAGCTCCTTGTGCATCTTTACAGCGACGAACGCGCCGGCAAAGGGAATCAAGCAGGCGAGAACCCACATAAGGGCGTTCTTACCCTTGGACGTGATCTCTTTTATCGACTTAAGAAGGAAGCCGACCCAGATAAAGCCGAAAATGAAGCCGGAGAGTATGGAAAGACCAATCTGAACAAATATAGTCTCGCCCTTTTCCTCTGTCTCAAACTCATCAGGCTCTGCAAGCACTGCGCTGATATCGAGAGTGGGATCCTGCTTTTTGAGAGCCTTTGCAACTTCCTTGTGTGAGAAGTTTTTAGGCCATCTTGACGAGATTATTATACCGATAATACATACCGCGCTTACGATAAAAGGGATAAGTATAAGACCGAAGTTGAATATTTGATCAGAGGTTACACCGAGACTCTCGGCAGTCGCACCGAAATCTATCTCGTTCTTTCCGTCTGGAATAACAGCGCTTACAATCTTGTCGAACTTCTTGCTTACGTAAAGCATCTTGATATTCTCGTAAACGAGCGCGCCCGAGATTGAGCTGACGATAGAAGAAATAAGTGCCTGCACTGCGAAATACATCGCCGAATGGTTTTTACCGGTGAGTCTTTCCTCAACGCTTGATATCTGCGCGGGAACGAGCAAGGGCATCATAAAGAATGCGCCGATGGCCCAGCTTCCGAAAACACCACCCACTGCGCCGATTATTATTTTGGGAAGAGCGTTATCTCCCCAGAACATTGTCGAGCCTGCGAAGAAGGAGAATATTGCAACAGCAAAGGTAGCGAGGCAGGTCTGATAGGTAAAGCGTATTCCTTTCTTCGCCTTGACCTTATTGAAAAGATAAAGCATTATGGGCACAGGAGCAAAAGCACAGGTATTAACTATCGCCATTTGTCCGCTGGTAAGTCCCATTCCACCTATTATCATCGCGTTCATTCCCACAAGGAACATCTGAAGTCCGAAATAGGTACAACCGTTGACTAGCTGCCACTTCATAAAAAGCTTGTTTGAAAAGGTAAGCTTCAAGCTCTCTATCATGCTTATCTTTTCCGGAACCATACCATCGTTTTCGGGATAACCGTACTTTTCCCCCTCTTTTATAAGGAACAATGGGATGGAGATAGTAAGCATAATAGGCAGGCATATGAATACGAATTTATCTATGTTTATCTTGAACACCTGCAGAAGCAGCGGCACCAGCGCGTAAACAACGCAGTAGGAAATAGTATCGAAGAAGGACTTGTATCCAGAAACGCGAAGTCTCTGCGGTTCGTCTGCACAAACCGATGAAAGCGAGCCATAGAAGGATATAAGACACATAGTATACGTGGAGAAGAACACCAACGACCACGCAGTTATCCAAATGGTATTCGCCACCTGATTCGTACCGAATACCGGAAGCCAACACATAGCGAAGGAGATTATCATAGGTATCATACATACAAGTATGGTAGGACGCCTTCTGCCCCACTTGGTCGACAGAGTATCGGTTATGTACGCAAAGGGGACGTCAATAAAACCGTCAAACGCCTTAGCGATAGGATAAAGAATACCAAAAAGCCATGGAGCAATAAAGCAAACTCCGCTCATAATTGCCTGATAGCTGCTTGTCTCTCCAAGAGCGGTGGGGTTAATCGCATCGGTAAAATACGCACCCATAAGCACCATAAGAAAATTCGGACCGAAAGCAGAGAAAGAATACAAAAACTCCTTCCACTTTTTGTCAAGGGATCTTATTTTCATAATTTAATCCTTTCCGTTTTTCATTATGAAGTCGCAAAAATCGCGTACGGTGTAAAGTCTTTCATCCTCATTGGAAGGCAGGCTGATGTCGTACTTGCTCTTCAAAAGATTAAGAAGCATAAAGTAATCAAGGCTGGAGCCGCCAAGGTCAAGGAAGAATGTAGCGGTTGGAGAGATATCCTCCACCTTTTTCTCAAGCGCTGTGGCAAAGCAGGAGCGCACCTCGCATTCAAGTTCGGAAAGCATTTGAGAGATATGTGCCTCCGAATCCTCGCGGTTAATTATCCTGAACTCGCCGCGGGCATATCTTGCCGCAACGCGCTTTCGGCTGATTTTAAACTCTGTATTTTCTATGAGAGAGTCAGGGGTCAGGGCGAGCGTTTTGATCTCATTTGCAAGTCCTGCGCTCCGTATAGCTTCGGTAAGTGCACCCACGAGCTCTTTTATCCTCTCATCAGTAAAGCAGGATGTAACGCTTGCGATCAAAACCGGAGATTTATTCTCATCGGAGAAGATGCACACTGCATCGCATCCTTCGACCTTTATTTTTCCCTCGGCAAGCACGGGATTAATGTTCTCTCCATTCTTGCACACTATAAGGTCGTCGATGCGCCCCTCAAGGTAGTATCTGCCATCGTCTTCGCTTGCCAGGTCGTGTGTATTGAACCAGCTTTCAAAGTCGATTGTCGTGATCTCGTCACCCTGTATGATACGTGAGGCCATAGCTTTCGTACGTACTAAAAGCTCGCCGCTGTCGGCTATCGAATACTCAACCTCGGAAAAGGGAGCGCCGATCGAGCCCTTATTGAGTATCTTAGACTTATCGGAGGTATCAACAGAGGTTATGCCGATCTCGGTCATTCCGTAGCCGTTTGCAAGATGATATCCTATGCCGTTGAAGAACTCAAGGGTCTTAGGCTTGACGTGGCTGCCGCCCGATATAAGGAATTTAACGCTATCGCCGAACAGTCCGTCGCGCACCTCGGAAACAGCACGGGTAGCAACCGCCGTGCCCAACGCGCCGAAGGTGGAGGAGAGCTTAAGCACGCGCTTAAAGCGCGAGTAGGTTTTCTCACCTCTGGATTTAATCGTGCGCACCGTCTGCTTGCGTATCTTATCCCACACCAGCGGTACGGCAAATATATGCGTTACCTTATGCTTTTTGATGGTGTTAAGAAGCGTCGTTGGATTCATATCGCGCAAAAATACGAAGGTGCGCGAGAAGAAACCGAACCAGAGGTAAACGGCAATAAATCCGAAAACGTGATAGAATGGCAACGCCACCAAATGCTTAAGCTCCCCCTCATAATGTTGCACGATGCTCGGGCACCTCGCAACGACATCAACGCTATTGCACAGCTGATAATAGAAATTCTCAGCCGTATACGCACAAAGCTTTACTTTTTCGGTGGTTCCCGATGACATAAAGACGACCTCTCGTCCCCAAGGACGGTCAACGGGTTCCGCCGTAGGTCTTGGGGAAACGTCCGCCGATACTGTCTTGCAAGAGAAGGATTTGCCATCCGAAACCACGGCTCGTACGGAGTGGTCGGAAATTATACGCTCAAGCACGTCGTCGGTAAGACGGAGATTCATCAAAAGGGGAGAGTAGCCACACATCAAAAGCGACCAGAATATCTCTATCCACCTCATCGAATTGCTCATATAAATGCCTACGAGTGTACCGACGGGCACGTCCGAAAGCTCGTCTTTCAGGGCAGGTGCAAGCTTCAATATATTATCCGAAAACGCACCGTAGGTAAGCTTCTTTATCCGATATCCGTCGGATATTTCTGCCATCGTATTCTCGCGCTCGGAAAACATATACTCGAACAGCGTGGCGAACGTTTTTTCGCATTTGCCGTACTCGCCTATCTTCCAGGAGACGTATTCGTTTATAGTACGATAGCCTCGTATATTTGTCAGTTGCATCTATTGCAGTCCTTTTTTTGTTATGCGTAATTATTACATATAAATAATAATATATATGTCATATTATATCACTTGGTGTTGTAAATTACAAGAGTTGTTTACGATTTATTAAGATTTTTTTCTTAACTATTGTTAATTGCAACCGAAAAGTGGGGCGCACGTTCGTGCTGTTTTTACAAAAAGAAAACGCATCCGATCCAACGTTTGCGGATCGGATGTGCTCAGAAGCTATGTCTTGATTACTTGAGGCTTGCAAGGATATCCTCTACCCAAGCCTTGACCTTAGCCATCTCATCGGCAGAGGGCTTCTTGATAAAGGGGAGACCGCCGGGGATGTAAAGGATCTTATCCTCGAGAACGTTGGAGTCGTTGGTCTTTGCCATCTCAACGATCTTTGCGGCATTCTCGGGAGTGCCATCGATAATGAAGGCGATGTTGGCGGTAACGCTCCTCTTAAGGGATCTCATAAATCTTGCAAAATCATCGGGATAAGAAGACTTTGCGCTGACAACAACTACTACAAGTCTTTCTCCATCGCAGGGATATGCGGTGGGGATCTTATCGGTTGCCTTGTCTGCGCTGATAAGCTTGGTAACCTCATCAGCAATAGTAAGAAGCTTGCCCTTTGAAGTGCGGGTAAGTACGCGCATTCTCATATATATTTCCTCCAAAATTTTTATTGATAATTTATTCTAACACACTTATCAGAAAAATGCAACCTAAAAAGGAAAATTTATTGACATTTGCGATCTGTTGGTGTAAAATTGAGTTACAGTCGTACTTAACTTCGACTCCATTCGGCTATAAAAACGCAAAGGAGCTATACACGATGAAATTTACTAAACACGAGGGCAATCCAATACTCAGACCAAATCCCGAAAACGCATGGGAGTCCTTATGCGTGCTTAACCCCGCTGTGATCTACGACAGCGACAGGGAAGAGTTCGTTATGGTTTACAGATGTGCAGGACACGACGTAAGGCACGAGATAAAAATGGGTCTGGCAACCTCGAAGGACGGTATAAATTTTACCCGTCAATCAAGCGAGCCTGTCTTCTACTCGCTTCCAAACGAGCCCGACGGCGGTTGTGTTGAGGATCCGCGCCTTGCAAAGATCGGCGATCTCTACTACCTCACCTACGCCGCAAGAGCATACGCCCCCGGCCAGTATTGGCTCGAAGAATGGAAAGAGGGAATCTCCAAGCCTCCGATGTATCTTGACGATTCAGACGTTATCGGCGAGGAGCTGCCGACGATGGCTAAGCAGAATATCACTGTATCCTGTCTGGCGGTCACAAAAGACTTTAAACGCTATAAAAAGTTAGGCAGAATAACTGAAGCATCGGTTGACAACCGCGACGTGATACTTTTTCCCGAGAAGATAAACGGCAAGTACGTAATCATTACTCGCCCGAAATTCAAGAATGTTCCCGGTCTTAAAATGCCATCGATCTGGATATCCTTCACCGACGATCTGCTTGAATACGAAAAGCCTGAGCTGCTCATGACCGGCGAGGAGTGGTGGGAGTGTCAGCGCATCGGCGCCGGCACAACCCCGATCAAAACCGAGTACGGTTGGCTCATGATCTACCACGGTGTAGACGAGAAGGGAATATACCGCAACGGTGCAGTTCTCCTCGACCTCAACGACCCAAGAAAGATCCTCTCCCGTACGAAGGATTTTATTATGGAGCCCGATCAGCCGTTTGAATTTGAGGGCTTTTACGAGGGATGCGTTTTTCCGACCGCCGCAGTAGTCAAGGACAACGTGCTTTACGTATACTACGGCTGTGCTGATAAATATATAGGACTTGCAACTACCGAGTTTGACAAATTCGTTGAATATCTTGCTGAGGAGTGCAAAGTGGATGGATAAATACCTTTATTGGCTTAAAAATACAGAGAACTCACCCGAGCTTCAACGCGAGCTTAAGGCAATAGAATGGGACGAGGGTGAGCGAGAGGATCGTTTTTATCGCGACCTTGCGTTTGGCACGGGCGGACTTCGCGGAATTATCGGCGCCGGCACTAACCGTATGAACGTCTACGCGGTCGGACGCGCTACCGCCGGTCTTGCGGATTATATGCTGAAGAGTGGCGCAAAAAAATCGGCGGTTATAGCGTACGACAGCAGAAATATGTCACGCAAATTTGCAATGCGTGCGGCAGAGGTGCTTTCTTCAAAAGGAATATGCACCTACGTATTCGACAAGATCATGCCTACACCCGTACTGTCCTACACGGTACGAAAGCTTGAGGCAGGGGCGGGAATAGTCATCACGGCAAGCCACAACCCCAAGGAATACAACGGCTACAAGGTTTATAATGAGCACGGCTGTCAGATAACCGACAATGCCGCCGCGGCGATCCTTGACTGTATCAATTCACACGATTACTTCGAGGAGCACGTTCCCGATACGAAAATTATAAAGACTATCGGTGATGAAATACTTGAGGATTACCTTGAAACGATACGCAATTACTCGCTTTTCGACGAAACTGCTGCATATGCTCCTACGGTGGTATACACCCCCTTGCACGGCACGGGAAATATACCCGTAAGGAAGATATTAAGCACGATCGGTGTTTCCGACGTCAGAGTAGTTCCGGAGCAAGAGGAACCCGACGGCAATTTTACGACTTGCCCTTATCCTAACCCGGAGGAGAAAAAAGCACTTACTCTCGCGCTTGATCAAGGCGTTAAAAGCGGTGCAGAGCTCGTAATAGCAACAGACCCCGATGCAGACAGAGTTGGCGTTGTAGCACAAGACGAGAAGACCTCAGATTATAGATTCTTAAACGGAAACGAAACGGGTATTCTCCTTATGAACTATATGCTCGAGCGCAGATCTACGCTCGGTACACTTGGCGACGATCCAACCGTTATAAAAACGATCGTAACTACTGATATGGCATTTTCGGTAGCGAAGAAATACGGTGCCGGCGTAAAAGAGGTGCTTACAGGCTTCAAGTATATCGGCGAGGAAATGGATCGCACGGCGAATTTTGTGATGGGCATGGAGGAAAGTTACGGTTACCTCGTCGGTACACACGCAAGGGACAAGGATGCGGTGAGTGCCGTTATGCTCGTGGCAGAAATGTACGCATACTACAAAAAAGCAGGGAAAAGTCTTACTGCCGTGCTAGACTCGCTTTACGAGGAACACGGATACTACCTCACGGATCTTGTCTCGCTGACCTACAAGGGATCAAGCGGAGCAGAGAAGATGAAGGCTATTATTTCCGAGATGAGAAGTAATCCCGATATCGGAATTGACGGCGAGGAGTTTGAATTTACCGACTTTGGCATAGGCGTAGACGGCCTGCCGAAGAGTGACGTGCTTCGTTTCAGAAATGATAAAATAAGAGTTATCATCCGTCCGAGCGGAACAGAGCCTAAGCTTAAGATCTATTATCAGATCAAGGCTGAAAACGAATGTAAGGCAAGGGAAGAGCTCGGCAGGGTAAAGGCCTGCGTTGAAAAAGCGCTTTCCTGACAAACCAAACAAAGCAAATTAAAAGAAATTAGGGCAGTAGGTTAAGTTCCCTATGCTCCACCAAACAAAAATCGCAATTCTGATACAAAGGGATTGCGGTTTTTGCATTTATGTGATAAATACAAAAAAGGGGAGTAATAAAGCACAATCCGCAATTATACAAAAGAAAAATTTTGTATAATCTAGGGAATAAAAATAGGCTTTTTAGGAGGTTTTACCCCGTTTTTAGCATTTTAAAGCTTCTACGGCCAATTTACTTACAAAGTTGTTTATAGGATATATTGCAAAAAAATTCTCAATATACAGAGTTTTTAGCGCTATAATCCGTACGTAGAATTTTTTCGTAACTTCGTTCGATGACACGTACGGATACAATTTCAGAAAATCAATGTGATAATCCGTACACGGAATTTCTATAACTGCAATTACAAAAAACACACAACAAACGACAGAGCACTGTGAAGCAAGAAAATCAAAGGGAAGTGTTCCCTATATATTTTTTAAATTTGCTTGCAATGCCCTGCCTTTTATTGTATAATATTGATGGGTACTTCCCTGCTTATTTTCTTTTCAGATACTTTCTGCGCGTGGCTTCGCCGCCTCTGATATGTCGTTCCGCCTTGTTAAATTCAAGAATTTTCTTGACTTCGCTGTACAAAACCGCGTTCGTGTAACGCAATCTTACGGACAGATCCTTATGCACGGTGCTTTTGCTTATCCCGTAATGAGCCGCACAGCCGCGCACGGTATCTCCCGTTTCTATAACGTATTCGGCGAGCACCTCAGCTCTGTCTCTAACGTTCATCTTTATCATATTTATCCTCATTCCGCCACCGCGCGGTGACTCCACGTATTTGCAAGTTAAAGTGCTTCTATACAAATATATGAAAGGCTGCTGATCTTAATGATTAAGGAAGAAGTAAAATTTATTAATTCAACGGTTTTCGAGGGTATGACCTCGATACGCTCCATTATTCGCGCATGGGATGATGGTATATCAAAAAGACAGATCAAAGAGATTGTATATGATGCTTCTAAATCATCAAAAATATCAAAAGAAGTAGGATATTTAAAGGCAGTTTCTGAAAAATACGGGTTTTCGGTACGTGAATCAACCGCGGAAGAAATAGGGAATTTAACGCTTGGCAGCTCGCACGGCGGACTGATCGCGCTTACCGATGAGCGCGCTATCCCCCCCCTTACCTCCGACTCGCAGATAAAGTCCGACGGCTTTTATTGCATGATACAAGGCATTGAGGATCCCTACAATTTCGGATACGCCCTCCGCTCTCTTTACGCTTGCGGTTGCGACGGAATAATCCTGCCGGAGCGCAACTGGATGAGCGCCGCAGGCGTCGTGGCAAGAAGCAGCGCAGGCGCTTCGGAGCTCTTCCCTATGTTTACCGCCGATCCACTAGACACCGCGCGCCACTTCAAGTCGCTCGGATATACTATCGTATGTGCCGAGGAAAAGACTGATAACGTGCTCGGAAAGTGTGAAATGAAGCTGCCGATACTCCTGATAGTCGGCGGAGAAAAGCGCGGAATTTCAAGATCGCTGATTGAGCAAGCTGATCTCCTTGTGAAGATCGACTATGCTCGCGATTTCCGCGCTTCCCTGTCGGCGGCATCCGCTACAACGATGTTTGCCTATGAAATTATGAGGCAGAATGCTTAATTAGTCTGTATATCAAAAAATCACCGAGAGCGATTTTTTCTCTCGGTGATCTTTTGCTTTTTTCAGTTAACGATTTCCGTTACAGCCGCATCCGCCGCCGTTTCTCTGTCCGTTGTCGCTAACAGGCGCGGCGCCCGTTTTGAACTCCGAGACAGGAAAAGCTATAGTATTGAAGAGCGCGCAGGGACTCTCGTCGCTGGTTGCGGGCGAGCACTCCTTGTCAGGCACACTGTAATCGCTTGCCTGCACGAGAAGCTGTGCCGGGCGCATAATTCTTATTACGGAGAATACTCCGAAGGACACCAGCAGTCTGGGCGCTTGAGTACCCGTGCATACGTTACAGCCGGCGCACTCGCAAACACAGCGGGGTATCTCACAGCCGCAGTCATTGCATCCGCACTGACAGTCAACCACCTTCTGACCGAGGACGATAGGCTCGACAGCCTCAACTACGGCAACGGGTGCATCGTCGCTCACGAGCTCGGGATCCCCCATATTGCAGAAGCTGTTTTCACCGCCGGATGAGAAGGTACGCAGATTCCCTTCCCCTCCATAAAGCACAACGTCCTTCTCGAGTGCCGCTATACCGGTAAAGCACTGACTTCTGCCCACGCCGAGACAGCCCTCGCCCTCTACCTTTACATAGTATCTAACGGTAACGCGGAAGAAACCGCAATTAAACGGTATCGGGTCAACGCCTACGAAAGCCGAGATCAGCTTTGTGTTTTTGATCCTTACACTATTCGCATTGCTGATGATATTCTCGCCATCCTCCGAGAGGTAGACGCGCGCATCCTCAAAGCAATCTCTGTCGCGGCAGGAGTCAAGCACTCTTTTCGTGTCTATGCACACGGTGCCTCTGGTATCGCCAAAGGAGCCGCATGATGTATTTGTATTTCTGTTGTCTTGCATTCTGACTTCTCCTCGTTTTACACGGCAAAATCCGTGTAATACAATATTAGGAAAGCTTTTTGGCTCACCTTGTTAGCATTGTATGCACGAGAAGAAAAAAAGTTAAAATAAAAAAGCCCGTTCGGTAAACGAACGGGCTGATTATCTGACATTAAGCGTATGCCTTGATCTCTGCAGGGCAATCCTCAACCGCGATGGAAGCAGTCATAACGAGGTTAACGTTTGCAGTAATGGTCTCGAGTCTCTTAAGAACAGCTGCAAAGCCCTCAACGTCATTGCCGATGATCTTAAGTGCGGAATCAACGAAAATATCGGTGATATCGCTGTTGGATGCGAGAACGCCTGCAATAAAGCCGTACAGACCGTTAGCGGTAGAGATCGAATACTCGTCGGTATCAATAAGTCTTGCCTTGTATGTAATATCGTGAGTGAGCTTATCGCCCTTCTCGATGCAAACTACGGAACCTTTGGAATTTGCGGTAGCGGTATTAACGAGCTCGATAAGAGTCTTGGTCTTACCGGATCCCTTGCCGCCGATATACAATTTAATCATTTTGGAATCCTCCTGTATTTTGAAGTATAAAAATTACAGTTACAGTAATTCTACTTATATTTTACACTACCAAATTTAAAAATGCAATAGTTTTTTATTCGATTTGTTAATTATTTACACTTTTTTCGTGAAAAATAGATTACTTATCTATTCTCTTTTCGAGCTCAGCCTTCATATCCTCGTATCCGGGCTTGCCAAGAAGTGCAAACATATTCTTCTTATACGCCTCGACACCTGGCTGATTGAAGGGGTTAACTCCAAGCATATAACCAGATATCGCACAAGCGATCTCAAAGAAATAGAAAAGATAACCGCAGGAGTATGCACTTCTGTCATCAAGCTCGATAAGAAGATTGGGAACGCCGCCGTCGTTGTGAGCAATAAGCGTAGCCATCATCGCAGTCTTATTGACGTAGTCAAGCTCGCGACCGGAGATAAAGTTGAGTCCGTCCACGTTTGCGGGATCCTCGGGAATTACGAACTTAGCGCCCGGATCTTTAACGTTGATAACCGTTTCAAACAGATTTCTCTGTCCCTCCTGCACGTACTGACCAAGTGAGTGAAGATCGGTCGAGAATACTACTGATGCGGGGAAAATTCCCTTGTTATCCTTACCCTCGCTCTCGCCGTAAAGCTGCTTCCACCACTCGTTCATCATAAGCATATAGGGCTCGTAGCCAACGAGTATCTCAGTAGACTTTCCTGCGCCAAGGAGCACATTTCTGATCACTGCGTACTTTATTGCGTCGTTGTCGGCGTTATTCTTATCGGTATAAGCAGCTCTTGCATCCTGCGCGCCCTGCATCATAGCATCGATATCAATGCCTGCAACGGCAATGGGAAGCAGGCCGACTGCGGTGAGAACCGAGTATCTGCCACCAACGTCATCCGGAACGACAAAGGTCTCGTATCCTGCAGCATCAGAGAAGTGCTTGAGGGTTCCCTTTTCCTTGTCGGTCGTTACGAATATTCTATCCTTTGCGCCTGCCTCACCGTACTTTTCGATAAGCATAGCCTTGAACACGCGGAAGGCAACTGCGGGCTCGGTGGTGGTACCGGACTTGGAAATTACATTAACGCAGATATCCTTACCGTCAAGAATGGAGATCAGCTCGGTGAGTGCGGTGGTGGAAATATTATTTCCTGCAAAATAGATCTCGGGGGTATCCTTTTTAAGACTGTTATAAAGCGGGCTCTTTACGAACTCTATGGCCGCGCGAGCACCGAGGTATGAGCCACCTATTCCTATAACGACGAGCGCATCACAGCTCTTTTTGATCTTCTCTGCTGCTACCTTTATTCTCGCGAACTCATCCCTGTCATAATTTACGGGCAGATCTACCCATCCAAGGAAATCGTTGCCTGCTCCGTTTTTGCTGAGCACGGTATCAAGTGCCGTGACGGCAGAGGCGCTCAAAGCTGATATTTCAGCATCAGTTATAAAGCCCTTCGCGTATTTGTCAATAACCTTAAGTGACATAACAGTCCTCCTGTATACTATTAGTATATACTCATTATAGCATACGATTTCTACTTTTTCAATAGTGTAGATTTAAAAATTATTCCTCATTTTTCGCGTTACCGAGCACGGCGGCGTGCAGTATTCGTCCAAAGAGACCGAAAATGCCGATTTTATCTATGCTCTCCTTTATGAAAAGCTCGCATTTCCCTATCCTTTTTCCCTCAACCTCATAGATCATATCGCCAACCGCATCGGCACACTTGAATGGGGCCGTTATATGATCGGGAATGTTATAAACCTTTGATATTTTGGGAAGATCGGCCTTGTTGATAATAGCGCTGAACGGGCGTGAAAAAACGGTTACAGCATCTATGGCGCCACCATATACGGGCACTGACTCAACTGCGGCCTCATCTTCCGTATACACCGCGTAATTTGCAAAGCCGATGTCAAGTAATTTTCTGGCGATTTCATTGCGCTCGTCGCGAGTTTGCGCCCCCATCACTACCGCGATCAGCTGCATACCGTCGCGCTTTGCGGCTGCACTTATGCAAAAGCCTGCCTTATCGGTCGAGCCGGTCTTCAGACCGTTGCAGCCATCGTAATAGCGTACGAGGCGATTTGTGTTGGTGAGAGTAAATTCGCCGTTTCTGATGCTGTCCTGCCACATAGAGCTATACTTGGTGATGAGGTCGTGACGGATCAGCTCGCGGGACATTATCGCAATATCCATAGCTGAGGTATAGTTGTCGTCAGTCGTGTCATCGAGTCCGGTTGGGTTATCAAAATGCGTGTTTTCCATCCCTAATTCTGTGGCACGCTCATTCATACGCTTTACAAACGCATCGACACTACCCGAAACGCGCTCTGCAAGGGCAACCGCCGCATCGTTGGCACTTGAAATGACAGTACATTTGATAAGATCCTCAGCTGTCATGCGCTCCCCCTCCTTAAGGAAAACCTGACTGCCACCCATGGATGATGCGTTACTGCTTATGGAAATCTCATCATCAAGTGAAAGTGCACCGCCTTCGATTGCTTCCATTACCAGAAGCAGGGTCATAATCTTCGTTACGGAAGCGGGAGATGCGGAGTGCAACTCATTGTACGCGTAAAGCACGGTGCCTGTTTCAGCCTCCATAAGAAGCGCTGATTCGCAACCTACATCAAGTTCAACATTGTTTAATTTATATGCTTCTGCCTCGTTATTTTTCTCAGTTTCTGCGAATACTGTTACAACACACGAAAATAAAAAAACAAAAAGAAGCACAAAAGCGAGAACTCGTTTCATATCGTTCCTCCAAAAACCTTTATGCTTCATTTTATTTAATTTCAAGCTGATATATTACAGATTCGTTATTTTTTTGTAGTCATTCGCGGTTATAGCGTAGGTCTCGATGTCTATGTATCCACCCTTTGCATACATTGCCTCGCGGCGTACCCCCTCAGGGCGCATCAAGCATTTTTCAAGAACGCGGCGACTTGAATGATTGTCGGGCATAAAATGAGCCTCTATCCGGTTAAGACCCAGTGCCTCAAAGCCAAACGTTATAACGGCGCGGAGCGCCTCCGGCGCTATCTCCCACCCCCAATATTGCGCGGCGAGAACGTATCCGACCTCTGCACTGTTATTGGGTATATCAAAGGACGTAAATCCGCAGGTACCGATCATTTTGCCGCTATCGGTCAGCGTAACTGCCCAGTCGTAGAACTGCGCCTTTTTATACCTGCGTTCAACCTCGCGCAGGTATCTCGCGGTATAATCCTTGTCGGGGTGCGGATACCACAACAGATACTTTGGCACCGCCTCGTCAGACGAATACTCAAAAACATCGTCAAGATCGGTGGGCAGTATCTTGCGCATAGTCAGGCGCGCGGTCGTAATTGTGGGTATTTTGATAAATAATTTAAGATCTCTCTCTTCCATAGGCCACTCCTTATATGACATTATAGCAAACCGCGCGTGATATTTCAACAATATTTTAAACTTTTATAAAACTTTTGCGCTAAATTTGATTAATCTTTGCTTTTTTATCTTGTAATTTTCTCTGAGTTATGCTATCATATATTAGATATCGCTAAGGAGCTTGAATATGGAAAAGAAAAAAACGACCAAGCGTCTGCGCATTTTTGACTTTCAGCGCGACGGCAAGGGTATAAGCAAAAAAGAGACCGACCTCAAGCCCGGACTCAAGAAATTTTTTATTTCCTATAAAAACAATTTTGGAAAGCTCGTTTCCACAAATATAATCTTCGTGCTCGGCAATTTCCCTCTATTCTTCCTTATTGCGGCACTTGCCGGCGTTACAAAGGCCGACGCGTTTCTCCCCTTCTCTGACCTTTTCCAAAACATAAACGGTCTTCTTAAGGCCGATGGCGAGCTTACTGCGTACAAGCTATCGCTCTTTGCACTTGAGGGACTGCAGGACCAAACGCTCGTGCCTACGGTGTGGACTTACGTATTTTACGGCATCAGCGCACTTTCGCTCTTTACCTTTGGCCCTGTGAATGCATCGACCGCGTACATACTTCGCAATATGGCATCCGGTGAGCCCGTGTTCGTATGGACGGATTTTAAATACGCGCTTAAAAGGAATCTCAAGCAGTCAATCCCCTTTGGTATGATCGACATAGGCATTTGCGCACTGCTCATATGGAATATTTATACCAACATAACCTCCGGTAGCTTCCTTACTTCGCTGTTCTTCTGGACAAACGTTGTAATCTTCATCTTCTACTTCTTTATGCGCTACTATATGTACGTACAGATGGTAACCTTTAAGCTTACCGTGTTCAAAATGATGAAGAACTCTCTGATATTCTCACTTCTTGGATTAAAGAGAAATATCGTTGCGCTTTTCGGCATTCTGTTTTGCCTTGTGCTGGAGGTATTGTTCCTGCTTGGACTTGGCGGCATACTCGTGCCGTTGGCAATAGCGGCACCGCTGGCAATAATGTTCTCTACCCTTGCATATATGAAGGTATATGCATCATATTTCAAGATCAAGGAAGTAATGATCGATCCGTATTACGAGGAGCACCCTGAGGAGCGCCCCGAAACCTACGAGGACGAGGAGATCATTATGCGCGACGATGTCACCGACCGCGAGCGCCTTGAGGAAATCAAAAAAAGAAACGGAATAATCGACTAAATACAAAGGTGCTGTCTCATTAAGAATTCAATAAAAACAAGGCAAAATCTTGGAAAATTCAGTGA
>CAZQTN010000016.1:15004-24637 GCA_964596195.1 uncultured Ruminococcus sp. | reverse complement strand
CGATGCTCGCACTTAACGGTGTTTTTCAAATTCTCCGCTAAGAACATCACCCGTTTGTGACCGAGTTTTTATTATCCTCTCTTCACCGACAGACGCTTGAAGATCCGGCAGATGCAGTCGAAGGGGATGAGGGTGAACGCAAGGAGAATTACCTGACCGATCTCGAGGGGGGTGATGGGGGTCGTGCGGAAGAGCGAGCCGCCGAAAAAGATCATCAATATCTGTATGACCGATATTGCGAGCATAATTACTACGAACGGCCTGTTCTTACCTATATTTGAAAGGATCCACAGTCGCTCACAACGCGCCGAGAAGCAGTTAAAGATGCCAAGGAAGATAAAGAGGGCGTAAAAGGCGGTGAGAAAATGGAGCTCAGAGCCGCCAAAGAATACCGACTTGAAAAAGTCAAGCTTAAGGAAAGCGACACACAAGCCAAGGGTGTATGCGCCCATTACGGCGACGCGGCCGAGCATTTCACGCGTGAGTATGGGCTCGTCGCGGCGCTTGGGCTTTTCCTTCATATAGTATTCAAGCGCAGGCTCGCCTGCAAAGGCGAGGCCGCCGAGGGTGTCCATTATGATGTTGACCCAGAGCATCTGTATGATCGTGATCGGTGTTTCAACGCCGAGTAGCTGGCCGAAAATAGATATGCCGCAGGCAGCAACGTTCATCACAAGCTGAAATGTGATGAACTTTCTTATTGATTTAAATATCGTTCTGCCGTATAATATCGTGCGATTTATTGCATAAAGGCTATTATTCAGTATCACAATGTCGCCCGCGTTCTTGGCGATGTCGGCACCGTTGCCCATAGCGAATCCAATGTCGGCGAGCTTCAAAGAGGGGGCGTCGTTTATGCCGTCGCCGGTCATTCCCGCGACGAGGCCAAGCTCCTGCGAGAGGCGCACAAGGCGCGTTTTATCGCGCGGCAGGGCGCGAGCAAGAATGCGCAGGTCGGGGAGGATTGCCTTAACCTGATCGTCGGTCATTTTAGCAAGCTCTGAGGAGGTGAGGACAAGATCGCGGTCACGGTTTGTGATTATACCGCACTCCTCTGCTATGGCGGTGGCGGTATCCTTTGAGTCGCCCGTGAGCATCACTATTTGCACGCCTGCCCTTTTGATAGACACGATCGCCTCGCGGCTGTCGCGCCTGAGCATATCCTTAAGGACGAGCAAGGCAACGAACACGAAGAAATCGGAGCTCTCGTCCTTATAGGCTACGGCAATAACGCGGTGGCCAAGGGCGGTTGCGTTATTAAGGCGCGTTTCGACGGCGGCGGAATTAAGAGGACGGATATTGCCGTCTGAGGCGATGGCATATTTGCATTTTGACAGAATGATCTCAGGAGCGCCCTTTACGTACGTAGTGCCGCTCGTAAGGGTTACGGAGGAGTATTTCTTATCGCTGGAAAACGGCTCTCGCGACCGCACGGCAACGGGAGTGTGGCGGTCGGAGATAAAATACTCGGCGACGGCGCGGTCGGTGCCGTTGCCACCGATGAGCTTGCCTCCGCTTATATAGGTATCGGTATTGTAAAGCGCGCTGACGAGCAAAATACGGTAGGTTTGTTCCGATTTTTTGAGCGACGGCAGGCTTTTGTAGGTTGAATCTACGGTTTCGATACGCTCAAGTCGCGGCTCGCCCGTGGTAATAGTTCCCGTTTTGTCGGTAAACAGGATATTCATTGAGCCGGCGGTTTCAATGCCGACAAGCTTTTTGACCAGTATATTGTCGGCGAACATTTTCTTCATATTCGCCGAGAGGACGACCGTTATCATCATAGGCAAGCCCTCAGGCACGGCGACGACGATCATGGTGATCATAAGCGTAAGGGCGTGGATGAGTATCGAAAAGAGACCCTTATAATCGGTAATTGCGGCCATAATACGCGCGCCGTCAAAGCTGTTTTCAACGACGAGGGCGTTGAAAACGTAGATAAAGGCTACGATCGCGGCCATAAAATAACCGATCTTACTTATTTGCGAGGCGAGGCGGCCGAGGCGCAGCTTCAACGGACTTTCGCGCGTTTCGGTCTGAACGTCCTTTGCGACCATACCGTAATACGTGTCCTTGCCCACTCTGCCGACGCGAACGACGGCATCTCCGGAGATGACGACCGTGCCGCTGAATATCTTGTTTTTGGTTGTAAGATCCCACTCGTCATCCGACGACGGCTGCTTTGTGACCTCGCGGCTCTCGCCGTTTAGGGCGGACTGATCAAGGGTGAGCTTGCCTGAGAGGACGGTCGAGTCGGCGGGCACCTTTTCACCCGAGCGTATATAAACGATATCACCGACCACCAGCTCGGCGGCAGGGATCTCGTCAACCTCACCGCCCCTGAGGACACGCACGCGTGCACCTGCGGTATCCCGCTGCATTCTCTCAAATGCACGCTCGCTGCCAAATTCAGAGGCGGTGGATACGGTTGTCGCAATAAGAATGGCAAGAATAATCCCGAATACTTCAAAGAAATTTACGTTGCCAAACGTGAAAACGACCTCAATAACGAGGGCGATTATCAATATCTTTATAATTGGGTCGTTGAGATTTTCGAGAAATTTTCTGAAAAATCCCTTTGTTTTCTCCTTGGCGATCACATTTTCGCCGTGCCGTTCCTTTGAGGCGAGGACTTCATCCTTCGTTAGACCTTTGATGTTTTTTGTCATAGCTTCCTCCGCAAGGGTATTTACTCTAAAGACTATGATAAAGAAATCGTAAAAATGCAAAAAAGCGGAATGGCAAATTCCATTCCGCTTTTTTGAATACCCGCGAGGCCGTGTAAGGCAATTTTTAACCCTGTATGCTACAGGTGGGTGCCCTCTCTCTTCCTTTGCGCTTCCAACGTCCGCTTCGGAGGGTACAAAGACAGCTCCTTGCGGGAGGCCTGCATCCCGAGAAAAGAAGTCCGGGCTCCCTATAATTGTTCGTAGGTCCAAATATCACAATATCACGCACCACGCAGGATATGTATCACAAATTACTGCTGATCGTAGTCGATCTCATTGAAGAAAAGGTCGTTAAAGTACTCCTCAGCCTTGTCAAACTCGTCATCGTCGTCAACGCTCTCGAAAATGATGTCGTCGCCTTCCTCGCGAGCCTTAAGGATGATATACTCGTCGCTCTCCTCATATGCGGGAACGAGTGCAAAGTAAAGACCGCCGTCGATCTCACCGCGTGCAAGAAGCTCAAACTCCTTCTCCTCGCCCGTTTCCTCGTCTGTAAGAGTGATTATATTGTCTTCCTCAACGTCCTCTTCCTCTACGGGAAGATTCTTCTCGTTTTCTGCCATTTGAATGTCCTCCTATTTAGTAGCTTGATTTCTGTTTATATTGTAACCGATAGTGAGACTGTTGTCAAGAGAAAGTTTTACAACAGGTCGGATAGAATGGTATTGCTGATATAAAAGCCGCGCTCGGTGAGGCTGATGCGATCATCGGTGACGGTGAGGTAGCCAAGCGAGCGATAGCGCTCAACCGCTTCACTGCGGCCGTCTGTAAAATCGCGGCCGAAGCGCGCGCGGTAATCGGTGAGTGAGAAGCCCTCCGCAAGGCGCAGGCGCATCATAGCGTACTCAAACGCCTCGTCAACCGCTGTAATATCCTCGCCGCAAACGTATTGTTTGTAATCCACGGAAAGATATTCATCAAGCGCAGAGGTATTTCCGTACCTTTTTTTACCATAGTAAGAATATGCGGCAAGACCAACGCCGATATATTCCTCGTCGCGCCAATATTTGAGGTTGTGTCGGCTCTCGAAGCCGGGACGCGCGTAGTTGGAAATTTCATAGTGTGAAAATCCGTGCTCACCGAGTATACGCGATGCTTTGGCGTACATATCGCACTCCTCATCCTCACTCGGCAACTGGAGCGCGGCACGCTGCTCGTAAAACGGTGTGCCCTCCTCAAGAATGAGTCCGTAAACCGAGAGATGTGCCGGCTCAAGCGCTAGCGCCGAGCGAAGCGTATGCTCAAACGATGCGGCGGTCTGCTCGGGAATGCCGTACATCAAATCAAGACTGAAATTTGCGATTCCGGCCGATCTGACGGCATTTACGGCATCGTATATATCGGCAGAATTGTGTATTCTGCCTAGGATTTTTAATTCATTTTCATTAAAAGACTGACACCCTATGCTCGCGCGATTTACACCGAGCTCAGCGTAAGCGCGCACGCGATCGGGTGTGATCGTCCCCGGATTCATCTCCATCGTGATCTCCGCATCCGGCATAAGAACAAAGGTCTTACGAACCGACGAGAGTATGCGCGAGAGCTCATCGGGTGAGAGGAGTGAGGGGGTGCCTCCACCAAAAAACACGGTGTTGACGCCCACCTTAGGCTGCCCAAAATAGCTCTCGATCTCCTCGCAGAGACGGTCGATATATCGCGTGCGAGTATCCTGCCCTACGCTTGAGAACGAGGCGAAATCACAGTACCTGCACTTCCTTAGACAGAATGGAATATGGATATAAAGTCCTATGCTATCAGTTGTCATCGTCGAGCCTGAGAACTGCCATAAATGCCTCGGGCGTAACCTCTACGCTACCGAGCTTGCGCATCTTCTTCTTACCCTCTTTCTGCTTTTCAAGCAGCTTCTTTTTTCTAGTGATATCACCGCCGTAGCACTTGGCAAGCACGTCCTTGCGCATAGCCTTTACCGTTTCTCTGGCGATGATCTTGGAGCCGATGGCGGCCTGAATGGGAATCTCAAAGAGCTGGCGCGGAATGTTTTCCTTAAGCTTTTCGGCAATCTTTCTCGCGCGGGTATAAGCGCGATCCTCAAATACGATAAAGGAAAGTGCGTCGACGACCTCGCCGTTAAGCATAATATCAAGCTTTACAAGCTTTGAGGGCTTATATCCCTTAAGCTCGTAGTCAAGGGAGGCGTAGCCCTTTGAGCGGCTCTTAAGCGCATCGAAGAAGTCGTATATGATCTCGTTTAAGGGAAGCTCGTAATGCAGCTCTGCCCTTTCGGTATCGATATACTTCATATCAATGAAGGTGCCGCGCCTGTCCTGACACAGATCCATAATTCCGCCGATATAATCGGTGGGGGTGATCACGGTCGCTTTCATTATCGGCTCATACGCCGTGCCGATCTCGTCGGCGGTCGGGAATTTCGAGGGGTTATCGATAAGTATAGTTTCACCGCTGCGGAGCTCGACCTTGTAGATAACCGACGGTGCGGTGGTTATAAGATCAAGATTGAACTCACGCTCAAGTCTTTCCTCGATTATCTCCATATGCAGAAGACCGAGGAAGCCGCAACGGAAGCCAAAGCCTAGAGCAACCGAGGTTTCGGGCTCGAATACGAGCGAGGCATCGTTGAGCTGGAGCTTTTCAAGCGCGTCGCGCAGATCGCCGTAGCGCGCACCGTCCGCGGGATAGATACCCGAATAGACCATCGGGTGCACCTCGCGGAAGCCGGGGAGCGCCTCGTCGGCAGGGTCCGACGCAAGAGTTACGGTATCACCGACACGGGTGTCTCCTACGTTCTTTATAGAGGCGGTGACGTAGCCAACCTCACCTACGGTGAGCTCGGTTCCCTTTTTAAGTCCGAAGGCATCCATATAGCCGACCTCGACAACGTCAAATTCAGCACCCGTTGACATAAGACGAATGCGCTGACCTGCCTTTAGCTTGCCGTCGAAAATCCTGATATAAACGACAACTCCGAGATAAGAGTCATAGTAGGAATCGAATATGAGCGCTTTAAGAGGTGCATTTGGATCTCCCTCAGGTGCGGGAATATCGGTCACGACCTTCTCCAGCACGTCGCGGATGTTTATGCCGTTCTTTGCCGAGATGGCGGGACAGTCCTCTGCCGGAATGCCGATAACGTCCTCGATCTCGCGGCGAGTACCCTCGATATCGGCGCTGGCAAGATCTATCTTGTTTATTACCGGAAGTATCTCAAGGTCGTTGTCTATCGCGAGGTATGCGTTGGCAAGAGTCTGCGCCTCTACGCCCTGCGTGGAGTCAACGACCAGAAGCGCGCCCTCACAGGCCTTGAGCGAGCGGGAGACCTCGTAGCCGAAGTCGACGTGGCCGGGGGTATCTATGAGGTTATAGATATATTCCTTTCCGTCGCTCGCCGTATAGTTCATTCTCACGGCTCTTGCCTTTATGGTAATGCCGCGCTCGCGCTCGAGATCCATATTATCGAGCAGCTGCGCCTCCATATCCCTCGTCGCAACGGTGCTGGTAGATTCAAGCAGGCGGTCGGCGAGGGTGGATTTGCCGTGATCTATATGTGCTATTATTGAAAAATTACGGATATTGTTTTGTTTTTCGGTCACTTTGTTTTTTCCTTTGGCGATATCAGACGTCCGCCAGTTTCCTTGCTGCATCAGAATAGATTTTGATCTTTTCGTTAAGAGTAGCTCTGTCCGCATCGTGAGCAAGAACGTATATCTTGATCTTCGGCTCGGTGCCGGAGGGACGAACTACTATCTTATCCTCGTTCTCGAGGGTGTAGTAAAGCACATCGGACGAGGGCTGACCGGTAGAGGATACGGAGCCGTCCTTAAGGCTCTTTACCGTACCGTCAAGATAGTCACCGACGGTCGCGACCTTATACTCGCCGAAAGATGTGGGAGCGTTAGCGCGAAGCGAGGACATTACCCTCTTTCTGCGCTCGATGCCGTCAAAGCCCTCCATATAGATATCTATCATACCCTCGGCGTAGTTGCCGTAGGTCTCGTACAGACACTCAAGTGCATCGCACAGAGTCATATTCTGCTTTCTGTAAAAGGCAGTCATCTCAAGGATCATCATAGAAGCCTCGACTGCATCCTTGTCTCTTGCGTAGGAGCCGAGAAGATAGCCGTAGCTCTCCTCAAAGCCAAGAATAAAGTCTTCTGCCTCGCCTTTTGCCTCGTAATTCTTGATAACCTCACCGATGAACTTAAATCCGGTGAGAACGTCGTGAAGCTTTACGCCCTGCTTTTTGGCAATGCCGTATGCCATATCCGTGGAGACTATGCTCTTTACCGCATACGCCCCCTCGGGGAGCTTGCCGAGTGCTCTTCTCTGTCTTATAGCGTAGTCGAGAAGAAGCGCGCCCATCTGGTTACCTGAGATGTTTACGAAAACACCGTCCTTGTTTCTCGCCATAACTCCGACACGGTCGGAATCAGGGTCCGTAGCAATGATGAGGTCGGAGCCTACGTTATTAGCGATGGCGATGCCCTTTTCAAATACGTCGGCATACTCGGGATTGGGCTTCTTTACGGTGGGGAAATTGCCGTCGGGAATCATCTGCTCGTCTACGGTGTAAAGGTACTTGAGTCCCACGCGCTTAAACACCTCGGGAACGAGCTTATAGCCCGCACCGTGCAGAGGTGTGTAAACCACCTTGAGCTCGTCGGCAACCGACTTTACCTCATCGGGGGAGATGGCGGTCTTAATAACCTCGTCGATGTAATATTCATCAAAGCGCTCGTCAAGTATTTCGATGATACCGGATGCAACCGCCTTGTCAAAATCGGCAAGCTCACCGCCGAGAACGTCGAATTTTGCACGCTCGGCAGAAACGATCTTTGCCTGCTCGGGGCTGATCTGCGCACCGTCCTCCCAATAAGCCTTATAGCCGTTGTATTCCTTGGGGTTATGTGATGCTGTGATATTGATGCCTGCCATAGTGCCGAGCTTACGCACTGCATAAGAAAGCTCGGGAGTCGGGCGAATGCCGTTGAATATGTAAGATTTAATGCCCTCGGATGCAAGGACGCAAGCGCTGACGCGTGCGAAAAGTTCCGAATTGTTGCGGGAGTCGTATGCTATTGCAACACCGCGTGACTTGCCACCGGCAGATCTGATAAGTGCGGCAATGCCGCGAGTGGTCTGTGCAACGGTGAAGCGGTTCATACAGCCAATACCCATATACATAGTGGAACGCAGGCCGGCCGTGCCGAAGTCCATAGGCGCACCGAAGCGCATGGTCTTGGTTTCCTCGTCTTGTGCTATTGCGAGAAGTTCTGCTCTCTCCTCTTCGGAAAGAAGTGATGACTCAAGCCATCTTTTGTACTCGTTGTTGTAGCTCATGTGACCTCCAAATATTTTATTTTTGTTTTTCAATCGTTTGCTCGAGTGCGCGTGCAAGCTGGTCGGGACAGGACGTGGGCTTGAAGCCGCACTTGATGCCCTTGAGGCGGGAGATAGCCTCCTCAACCCTCATTCCCTTTACGAGAGAGGCAACACCCACGGTATTTCCGGCGCAACCGCCAACGAATCTGCAATCGCATACAATGCCGTCCTCTACGTCGATTATGACCTGACGGGCGCAGGTGCCGCTGGTTTTGTATTCTATATGCTGTTTCATTTTAATTTCCTTTACTATTCAAGATTGTTATATATGCCTACTGCCGTGTACGACGGGCAGAAAAGCGTAAGGTAGGTAAGAAGGGAGCAGAAATCTGCACCGCCACGGCGGAATACGGCGGTATAATACTGCGCGTCTCCATCCTCGGTGTCGAAGGTGACGGTATTCACGCGATAGACCGTGGCGCCAAGATGCTCCGCGACCGAGAAAAGCTCGGACAGATCGGTTGAGGATGCACTTATGCGTATCTCAAGGTAACGGTCGTCGTCGGGTGAGATTTCGGGTACGGAAAAGTGACGTGATACGAGCGCGTACTTCATATCTGCGGAGCCGTCGAAGCCGAATACGGGTGTTACGGAGCATATTTTAAGATCCTCTGCAAACAAAAGTGCCGCAACGCTGGGCAGACGCGCGCCGCCACGCTCCTCAAGCGGCAAAAGGCAATACTCCGCCCTGCCCTGTGAAACGGTGCGTGCCGCATCGCGCAGGGTCGACTCGTAACGGACGTGAGGATCGGTAAAATCCTGCGAAAATACGTCGTAAGCCTCGTCAGCCAGACGGTTTTTGACGTATACTATGGTCTGGTCACCGCTGCCGCCAAGAAGAAAGTCCGACTCGGTAAGCACGACACCGCGCGCCCCAAGGGAGGAAACGAGAAGCTCTGCCAGGACTGCTCTGTCCTGCGACTCGACGGAAGAGGCGTACGAGCCGAGACGGGAGAGATTTTCTGCCATAGCATAGGAATGCGCCTGAGAGCCGGTGAAGGAAACGCCGTCGGAGAGTATGCTGAGGATCTCGTACACTCCGCATCCCTCAGAGCGGAGCTCACAAGCGGCTGCGGCCGCATCCTCGGCTAGCTCGGCGAGCTCGCATATTCTCTGCTCGGCCAGACGTGAGTGCGCATCGGAAAGGATCTTCATATTATATTCGGTGGCTTCGTTTCTCGTATAAACGCCGTCGGTCAGCACAGTCATCCTCCTTTCCTCGGTCGCACGGTAAATATTTGTCATCTTATTATACAATATCGCGTAACAAAATACAAGGGGAAAAAGCATTTTTTTGCCCGATTAAAAATAAAAGTTTACGGATAGGGGTTGATTTTTCAAATTTGTTATGCTATACTTATTATCGCTCGCCGGTGTGTTGGAATGGCAGACAAGGAAGACTCAAAATCTTTTGCCAGCAATGGCGTGCGGGTTCGACCCCCGCCACCGGCACCAAAAAGAGAACGAGGCACCCGCTTCGTTCTCTTTTTACTTGGCGGGGTGAGAACCCGCCCCGAGCCACCGCTCGAAGCCATCTTTCAACCAA
>CAZQTN010000016.1:0-14904 GCA_964596195.1 uncultured Ruminococcus sp. | reverse complement strand
AATCTTCAGGCGACGATTTGTTCGCTCTTTTTCGTCGCCTACGACCACACGCCACCGAAAATTGCACAATATGATTTCTGCTTTGCAGACGAGGCACCCGCTTCGTTCTCTTTTTGCTTGGCGGGGTGAGAACCCGCCCCGAGCCACCGCTCGAAGCCATCTTTCAACCAAAGCATACGTGGCGAGGCGAAGTTTTACCGTAGGTAAAATCTTCAGGCGACGATTTGTTCGCTCTTTTTCGTCGCCTACGACCACACGCCACTGAAATTTTGTCACATACACCCCACGATTCAAAAGAAAGGCCGAATTATGAAAAACTACACTATAAGACGCGTTGAGGGGGTTCCCTATTGGAGCGCGATGCCCTACGCTGTGATAGACTACGCGCGCAGTGAAAATCCGCACGGGATAACCGCAAGGGCGCAGATATGCTACAATGACGAGGCGTTGCTCGTGCATATGTCTACCGTCGAAAAGAATTTCAGATCCGAGGAGATGGGAGAGCTTGGCTCGCCCTGCCGCGACAGCTGCCTCGAGTTTTTCTTCTGCCCCAACGAGGGCGACGGGAGATATTTTAACATTGAATTTAACGCAAACGGTTGCGTTTATCTCGGCATAGGCAGCTGCGTCGGAGATCTGGTCAGGCTTATTCCCGATAACCGCAAGACGAGCATATTCGCCCCGAGTATTACGAGAGGATGCGACGGTTGGGAGATATTCTACCGTATTCCATACGAGTTTATCCGTCGATTCTTCCCCGACTTCAAGGCGTATTCGGGCAAGAGGATGATCGCCAACTGCTACAAATGCGCAAACGAATCGCAGCCGCCGCATTACCTGTGCTGGAACTGGCTTGCCGGCGAGCCGTCTGGCTTTCACAACACGAAGTGCTTTGGCACTATGATATTTGAATAAAATTGCAGGAGTCCTTGTGGAAAAAACAAAGACTCCTAACTTTTTTTGCAGTCGTCAAGAGGTGTGGCTTGTACAACTTATACAGAAATGCGGGGCGAAAATTGGGCATATGCGATAGTCGAAAAGGATTGACTTTAACGCGGTTATGTGCTAAAATATTTAGTGAATAATGTGTATTATCATATGCGTATACATATTGAAGAATTTTTCATAAAAACGGAGGACAATTATGAAGATCCAGAAGCGTTTTGTTGCTCTGTTCGTTTCCGTCGTTCTGTTCGCCCTTTGCGCGGTGGTGCTTACCTCCTGCGGCGAGTGCGATCACAACTATGGCGAATGGGTAGTAACAAAGGAAGCTACCTGTACCACAGCAGGAGAGGCTTACAGAGTTTGTAAGCTTGATTCCGAGCACGTTGAGACTAAGGTCGTTGAGCCTGCGGCTCACACCTACGGTGACTACGTATCCGACGGTAAGGTGACCTGCACCACCAACGGTACCAAGACCGCTACCTGTACGGTATGCGGAGCGAAGAACACCGTGCTCGACGAGGCGGCAGGACACTCCTTTACCACATATACTCCCGGCGGTGATGCTACCTGTACCACCGGTGCACCCGAGACGGCAGTCTGCGACAAGGACGGCTGTGAAGCTACCGACGTCAGATACGTTGGTGACGCACTCGGCCACAGCTTCGGCTCAGACGGCGTATGCACCGTATGCTCCGAGATAGCCCCCTACCTTGCAAAGTATGATATTTCCGCAGAGGGCGCAAGCGTTACCGCTACCGTCTACGAGACCGACAAGAAGATCGGAACGACCAAGAACATCGCTCTGCTTCTTAAGATCTCCGGAAGTGGCGACGCCGTTGACTTCAACTCCGACAGTGACGTGCCTTGGCTCAATGAGTACGGCAGCAGGATCGTATACGTTGAGATCGACGACGCCGTAACCTCGATAGGCAGCTACACCTTTGCAGGTCTTGACAAGCTCACTGACGTGACTCTTTCATCCGCCTTTACCTCTATCCCCGCATTTGCATTTGCAGAGTGCGGATCTCTCAAAAAGATCGATATCCCCGCAAGCGTTAGCGAGATCGGCAGCTCCGCGTTCGTTGACTGTGACGTCCTTGAGACCGTTACACTCGCTGAGGGCACCGTGCTCACTACCGTAGGTGAAAGCGCGTTTGACGGTTGTAAGAAGCTTGAGGATATAAACCTGCCCGACAGCGTAAATGCAATATACGCATATGCGTTCAACGGCTGTAAGAAGCTTGAAACGCTTAACGTTACCGAAAATCTCTCCACCGTTGGCGTCGGTGCTTTTGTTGATACCGATTTGGAGTTCACCGAATATAAGGGAGCTAAGTATCTTGCAATCGGAGAGAATCCTTATGCGATCTTCGTTGCAATACACAAGGCTTCGCTTGAAAAAGAGACCGAGGATGCCAAGACCGGCACTATTCTCACCATACACAAGGACGTTGCCCTCATCCCCGAGCTTGCTTTGTCGGGATATACCGATTACATTAAGATCGTCAACGTCGAGGACGGCAACACCGTTTACTCGGCCATGGGCAACTGTCTGATCAAGGACGGCACCGTTATTATGGGTGTTGCAACCTCGGTTATCCCCGAGGATGCAAGCGTAACCGCTATCGGCAAGTACGCGTTCTATGAGTGCGAGGGTCTTGCGAGCGTTACTATCCCCGCAAATATCACGACTGTTGCTGAGTACGCATTCTACGGTGCGGCAGATCTTAAGACCGTTGTAATGGCTGACTCGGTAGCAGAGATCGGTCTTTGCGCATTCACGGGCTGTAAGAAGCTTGAGAGCGTTACTCTGTCCACCGGCCTTACCGTCATTGGCGAGGCATCGTTCGGTATGTGCACCGCGCTTAAGTCCATAACCATCCCTTACGGCGTTACTACCGTCGGCACATCTGCGTTTGCAGGCTGCTCTGCACTTGAGACGGTACTCTTCCCCTCCTCTATCGAGCGTATTGAGAACGACGCGTTTGCAGGCTGTGGCTTTAAGATCCTTACTATCCCCGGCACCGTTAAGTACGTTGGCGAGGGTGCATTTGCGGCCTGCACCGGTCTTGCACAGCTCACTCTTCCCGCAAATGCAGATCATATAGGCGAGTACGCATTCTCCGGTTGTATAGCACTTACCAAGATCGAGATACCCGCAACCATCGGTTACATCGGTGAAGGTGCATTCTATTCCTGCACCGCTCTTAATACCGTATCCATCTACTTCACCGGCTCTGATATAAACGGTACTGCTTCGGCTGACTTTGGCTGGCTGTTTGCAGGCAACTATGCTACGGTTCCCTCACTCAAGACCGTAAACGTGCTTGGCTCCGATCCCATAGCGGCAGGTGCATTTAAGAATTGTACCGTTATCGAGCGCATCAATATCTCTGCCGATATTACCAAGATCGGCGCTGATGCGTTTGCCGGATGTACCGCACTCAACGCGCTCTGCATCACCGACATCGCCGCTTGGTGCGCGGTTGATTTTGCCGACTACTATGCTAACCCCCTTTACTACGCAGGAAATCTCTACGTTAACGACGAGCTCGTTACGGAGCTCGTAATTCCCGAGGGCGTTACCTCGATCGGATTTGCGGCATTCAACGGCTGCTCCGCCATTACCTCGGTAAACCTGCCCTCTACTCTCGAAACCATTGAGACTGCGGCATTCAAGGGCTGTACCTCTCTCGTTGCAATAGCTGTTCCCGAGAGCGTAACCACGATCGGCTCACTTGCATTTGCAGACTGCGGCGCACTTACCGACGTTACTCTCTCCGGTGCTATAACCGAGATCGCACCCTACCTCTTCTCCGGTTGTGCTAACCTGCTCACCATCAACGTACCCGCAAGCGTAACGAGCATCTCCGAGACCGCCTTCATCGGCGCACAGAGACTTGCAACCGTTACCGTAGACGAGGCTAACACGGTTTATATCTCCTACTGCGGCATCGTTTACACCGAGGCTGACAAGGCAATATACTTTGTACCTCACTCGATCGCAGGCGAGGTCGTGCTTCTTGACGGCATTACCGAGATCGCGGCAGGCGCGTTCCTTAACTATCCTCATATCGATTCTCTCACCGTGCCCGCAAGCGTAACCAAGATCGGCGAGGCGGCATTCGGCGGATGCACTACTCTTAAGTCCATCACCCTGCCCTTCATCGGTCAGTCGCTTGATTGCGCCGAGAACACCGCGTTCTCTTACGTATTCGGAACCGTTCCCGCAACTCTCAAGACCGTAACCGTCCTTGGCGGCACTAAGGTCGCTGACGGAGCGTTCAAGAACTGCGGAAGCATCGCTACCGTAAATCTGCCCGAGGGTATGACCACCATCGGTAAGGAGGCGTTTGCAAACTGCGCAGGCCTTCTCGTGCTCACTCTTCCCAAGAGCGTAACGAGCGTTGCTGACCACGCATTCTCGGAGTGCAAGAAGCTTAACACCGTTTACTACGGTGGCATTCTCGGCGACGATAACAAGATCGATGCCGTTATAACGATCGGCACCAACAACGTATACCTCAAGGGTGCAAAATTCTACAGCTTCAACGATCAGCCCACCGATGACGGCAACGGTACCAACTGGTACCTTAACGAAAACGGCGCGATCGTTATCTGGTAATTTAATCAATAAAAAAGAACGGAAATTCTGCGGAATTTCCGTTCTTTTTTATTGTCAGCGCTCAAGGCGGCGGACGGCTCGATTAAGATAGCGCGCAATGTAGCCCTGCTTGCGGAACTCGTCGGTGAAAAAGAGAAATTCAAATGCTACGGCGAGTACGAGCACGGGGATCGAGGATATGCTTTTCGTATAGATCATTTGCATTATCAGAACGGCGGCCAGGATTAGCATTACGGCGTGATAGATCGGAGAGGTAACAATGATACCCTTGAGGGTCGTTTCGCCGTTTTTCTCGGTTATTCTGCCGTGGAAGGCCGTACCCATAAGGAATGCGTTATCCTTGGTGGGTCTGCCCATCATTTCGCATTTGATGCGCAGTTTGCCGTCCTTTTGCCTGACGTGCATAAATGGCTTGCCGCCCTTTTTGTCGGCGAATTTCACTCCGTCGTTGACCCTTGCGTTATCGGATACGATCGAAAGGAGCTCGGCGGCGCTTTTTTCTGTTGTAAGTTTTATTATTTTCATATCAAATTTCCATGCAAGAATAGATAAGATTACGCAGCCGCGGAATAACGACGCTATGTAGGCCGCCCATGTGCTCGGCGTGGAATACCGCAAGGCGGTTTTCGGGATCGGCGTGCGCGATGCACAGCTTCCAGCCATCCCAACCAAAGACCCCCTTGGGCGCAAGATTGCCCGACGGAAACGGATCGACGTTTGTCCTCACGCCGTAGCCATAGCCGTAGCCGGTGTTCCAAAGATTGGCGAACTTCTCCATCTGCTTGAGGTTGAGAGCGTTGGCGCGCATAAGCTCGACCGAGCGGGAGCACAGGATGCGGTTGCCGTTTTTGGCAACACCGCCATTCGCAAGAGCGTCGACGAGGAGTATATAATCGTCGACCGTCGATATAACGCCTGCGCCGCCGCTGTCATAGTCGGGGCCAAAGCGAAAATGATTTTGCTCAAACGGGATCTCGCAGCTGATACGGCTCGCCTCGTCGTAGGAATAGTGCGCCGCAAAGCGGTCGCGCTTGGTAAAATCGGGGTGATACGAGGTATCCTTCATTCCCACGGGGAGAAATACGTTTTCCGCCATATAGTCGGCAAACCTCTTGCCTGATACGAGCTCTACTATTGCGGCCATAACGTCAAGAGAGAGACTGTAATTGTAGTCCTCGCCGGGCTCACACTCAAGCGGCTCGCCTGCCATAGCGCGGCACATATTCACGGTAGGTGCCCTGCCCCCTGTGGCGGCAATTTCCTGCTTTATGACGTCTGCCTGCATATTGTAATTCATTCCCGAGGTCATAGTGAGAAGATGCTTGATGAGCATAGTTTTCTCAGCGGGGCGTGTGCCGATTACGCGGCCGTCGCGATCCTTGACCTTGACGGTAAGATTTTTAAACTCCGGAAGGTAGGCGTATACGGGGTCGGTGACCACGAGCTCACCACGCTCGATAAGCTGAAGCGCGGCAACGGCAACGGCAGGCTTCGAGCAGGAGTACAGATTATAGATAAGATCCCTGCGCATCGGAGTGCGGCGCGCAAGGCTGTCGTAGCCTGCTGTATGCCTGAATATCTCCTCGTGATCCATATAGATCACGGTATCCGAGCCGGGCACGCCTATTGTAGGCAAATAAAAATCCAAAAAATCTCTGAGAGGTTGAAAGTTCATCTTTATTTCCCTTTATAATTTAACGCTTAAATTCTATTACCGTTACGCCCGCATCGCCCTCACCGTATGCACCGTGGCGGTAGGACTTGATGCGCGGATCTGTCTTAAAGCAACGCCAGAGGGCGGCACGCAGGGCGCCCGTGCCCTTACCGTGGATTATACGGACGGTGGGGATACCTGCAAGGACAGCATCGTCAAGATATTTATCAACTACGAACCAAGCATCATCACCTATCATACCGCGCACGTCGATCTCGGGCGAGAAGGTGGACGTAATGCTCTTTTTGACCTTGCCCTCGCTGACGGGCTTGGGGGCATCCTTGCGCTTAAATTTCGTGGTGCCGTCGATAAGACGGAGCTTATCCTCGGTGACCTTTGTTTTGAGTATACCTGCGGTAACCGAGACGAGGCCGTTTTTATCCTTGGGCGCTGTGACAACGCCCTCCTTGCCGATCGTGACGAGGTAGACCTTATCACCCTGCACCAGGGGACGGGGCAGCTTGTACTCGTCGTCGAGGGAGACCTCCTTTATATCTATATCGGAGAACATTCCCTCACTCTCGGCGAGTCTGCGGCGCACCTCGGCACGTGCCTCGGCCATCATTTCGTTGCGCTTTTCCCTATCCTCCTGCTTCTTGATAGCTTCAAGCTGATGGAAAATGAACTCGCTTGAAGCTCTCGCGCTGTCAAGGATCTGGCGCGCCTTTACGACCTGCTTGGAGATCTCCTCCTCGCTCTTGGCAATACGGCGCTTAAGCTCCTCCTCGGAGGAGTGCTTGAAGCTCTCGTACTCGCGGCGCAGGCTTTCGGCGCGGTCGCGCTCGCGCTCCATTTCCATTCTGTTGGTGTCAAGGCGCTCTATAACGTCCTCAAAGCGCTTTTCGTCACGCTTTATAAGCTGTGTTGCGCGCTCGATTATATCGTCGGACATACCGAGCTTTTCGGATATGGCGAAGGCGTTTGATTTGCCGGGGGTACCGACCACGAGCTTATACGTCGGGCGCAGGGTCTCGACGTCAAACTCGCAGGAAGCATTCTGCACTCCCGGAGTCTCAAGGGCATAGACCTTAAGCTCGGAGTAATGCGTCGTGGCAACGGATATCGCGCCCGATTTCTGCGTGCGCTCAAGTATGGCGGTAGCAAGGGCGGCACCCTCTACGGGGTCTGTACCCGAACCGAGCTCGTCAAAGAGGACGAGGGAGCGTGGGCCAATCTCGGAAAGAATGCCGACTACGTTGACCATATGAGAGGAAAAGGTAGAGAGCGATGCCTCGATGCTCTGCTCGTCGCCTATATCAACGAGTATTTTGTCAAAAACACCGACCGTGCTTGATTCAAGCGCGGGTATCTGTAAGCCGGACTGCACCATCGCGACGAAAAGTCCTATGGTCTTAAGGGTTACGGTCTTACCGCCTGTGTTCGGTCCCGTGATGACGAGAGTATCAAAATCGTGCCCGACGGAAACGTCAATAGGCACTACGCGCTCGTGTGGGATGAGTGGGTGCCTTGCCCTTTTGAGATCTATCTCCCGCTTGTTTACTATATGCGGCATCTCGGCCTTCATCTGCATTGCAAGCGATGCGCAGGCAAAGGTAAAGGCGAGGTCGGTTATATTGTGATAATTAAGACTTATTGCAGTTGAAAAATCCGCACACTCGGCAGAAAGTGCGGCGAGAATACGCTCGATCTCGTGCCCCTCGGCGGTGGTGAGGCTCTTAAGCTCGTTATTGGCCTCCACGACCGACATCGGCTCGACAAATAAGGTTGCACCGGACGAGGACGTATCGTGAACGAGACCCTTAAGCTCGTTTTTATACTCCGCCTTGACGGGAACAACGTAACGGCCGTTACGCATAGTAACGATGTTTTCCTGAAGATATTTAAGACGGTTGCCGCCGATATAGCTCTGGAGAGTGTCCTTGATCTTATTGTTCGCCGCGCGTATCTTGCGCCTGATCTCAGCCAGCTCAGGACTTGCCTCGTCGGCTATCATATCCTCGGAGAGGATGGAGCGCGTGATCTTATCCTCAAGTGCTCTGTTCGGCAAAAGGCGCGCGAATATCTCGTCAAGCGAGGTGGCAAACGGCTTGTCCGTGTTTATATAGTCGAGCATCGCGCGTGCAGAGCGCAAGAGGCTTGCAATATCGAGAAGCTCGCGCGGTGAAAGCGTAGCTCCCTTGTAGGCTCGCTCGGCTGAGGGAGTGACTCCCTCGGGCGCAGAAAAGGGCGGAAAGCCCTTAGCATTGACGAGGCGCTTGGCATCCTCGGTGCGAGTCTGCCTTGCGATGACGGTATCATAGTCGTCACTCGGACAGATGGCACGCGCGCGTGCCTTTGCACCCTCGGTAGCCGCGCAGTCGGCGAGCGTTCCGCTTATTTTATCAAACTCAAGAGTTGATGATGTTTTTGCTGTAAATAACATTTCTGCCTCAAAATTAATTTCGTTTTACGGAATTATAAAATTCCAGAGTCTTATACGTGCGTTCCATTTGGTTTACGAAGTAAAGCTCGGCCGCCTTGGCAAGAAGCTCCATATCCTCATCGGGAATATTGAACGAAAAAAGCTTCTCAAGCGGCGCGTGGACACAGTAGCCGAGGGCTACCTTTGCCGTTTCGGAAAGGATCGACACTATATGGCTCTCGTGCGGATCGCCGAGCGGAAGGCGTGCGCGTGCACGGCGCTCGTTGCACTCGTAGCACATTATCGAGCCGCCCATTATATCAAAATAGAAGCTGCCCTCCCTCTCGCCGCATTCGGAGCAATGTATGACCTCAGGCATAAAGCCGAGGACGGCGGCACAGCGCGCTTCAAAGGCGGCCTTGATCTTTGTAAGGGGATACTTCTCCTCGGAGATCGCGTACAGTGTATTCAGCGCGAGGCGCAAAAGCTCTCGCTCCGCCTCTGCAACCGTTACGTCGGAGAGCACCTCGGCAACGTAGCCTGCGAGGGCGAGCCCCTCTATGCTGTTTCTGATGCCGAAGAAGCTTTCGATAAGGTCTGCCTCAACAATACGGTAATACTCACCGCTTTTGGTAAGAACGTAATTGGCGTAGCAAAACTGCATAGTCGACGACATTTTGCGGCTTTTAAGGGTGCGTGCGCCCGTTGCAAGTGCGCTGATAACACCCATTTCCTCGGTGAATATCGTGAGTATTCTGTCCGACTCGCGGATATCGGTGGTTCTGATAACGAGGCCCTTGACCTCTCTTACCTCACCTCTCATAAAACGTCTTCTTTGTTATAACCGAGATTATTGATGTTGAAGTCGCTGTCACGCCAATTCTCCTTTACTCTTACGTAAAGGTCGAGGAACACCTTGGCATCGAGCATCTTTTCGATATCCTCGCGAGCATAGGTGCCTATCTTCTTGATATTTGCGCCCTGCTTGCCGATTATTATTCCCTTGTGTGAGGCTTTCTCGCAGTATATTTCGGCTCTTACCGAGATAACGCCGCGCTTCTCCTTCCATTCCTCTATCGAAACGGCGGTGCCGTGGGGTATTTCCTCATCAAGCGTGCGCAGGAGCTTCTCGCGAATGATCTCCGCTACTACGAGGCGCTCAGGCTGGTCGGTGACGATATCCGACGGGAAGAACCAATCGCTCTCATAGAGGTATTTACCGCATTCAGAGAGAAGGATATCTATTCCCTTTCCGTTCTTGGCGCACATCGGGATAACGGCGTCGAATTTATACTCGGCATCGTATGCGGCGATGGTCTTTGCGATATTGGCGGGGGTAACCGTATCGGTCTTGTTGACGACGAGAATGGCAGGCAGACCATCCGATTTGAAGCGTGAGATAAGGCTGCGCTCGATATCGCCGACCTCCTCCCTTGCCTCAACTACGAGGACTGCGGCATCAACGCCGCCAAGGGTCGAGGTGGTTGCCTTTACCATATAGTCGCCGAGCTTAGTGCGCGGCTTATGAAGTCCGGGAGTGTCAAGAAACACGTACTGATCCTCGCCAACGGTATGTATACCCGTTATTCTGTTACGAGTGGTTTGCGGCTTTTTTGACACAATTGCGACCTTTTCCCCGAGAATGGAATTAAGGAGAGTCGATTTGCCCACGTTGGGGCGGCCTACAAGTGCTATAAACGCTGTCTTAGTCATTTTTATATCTCCATTTCGGTTATGATCTCGCGCTGTGCTATGCACTGCGCTTCCTCTTCCTCTGCCGAGCGCTCGTGGTCGTAGCCTAGCAGATGAAGTGTCGAATGTACGGTGAGGAAGGCTACCTCGTGCAGGAAGCTGTTGCCTATTTCCTTTGCCTGCTCGCGTGCGCGCTCAAGGGATATTACTATATCGCCAAGGACTGCACCGGATATGCACTCAGCAACGTCGAAGTCGCCGTCGTCGTACATAGGAAACGAGAGGACGTCGGTGGCCTTGTCCTTATTTCTGTACCTCTTATTGAGCTTTTTTATATACGCATTATCGCAGAAGGTAACCGAAACGGAGGCGTCGTAGATAAAGTCCTCATAGTCGAGAGTGCGCATTATCGCCTCTCTTACAACGCTTTTGAGGTTATAGCCGATCTCATCGAATTTTTCGGTGGTGCTGAACTTTATATAAAGGCTTCTGTCGGTCATTTTGCATCTTCCTTTCTCTTTTTCGTTTCCGTGTGGTTCTTTTTTGAAAGGCTCTCGCGCTCGTATTTGTCGTAGACGCTGATTATCTTGCGCACGAGAGTATGTCTTACTACGTCGCGCTCGGTAAACTCAAATATACCGATTCCGTCTATATCGCGAAGCACGCGTGCAGCGATGGAGAGGCCGCTTTTTTGCCCATTTGGCAGGTCTGTCTGCGACAGGTCACCCGTTACGACGGCCTTGGAGTTAAAGCCAAGACGCGTCAGAAACATTTTCATCTGCTCGGGGGTGGTGTTCTGTGCCTCGTCAAGGATGATAAACGCATCGTCGAGCGTACGGCCGCGCATATACGCGAGAGGGGCGATCTCTATCGTGCCGCGTTCTAGGTGACGCTGATAGTTCTCGGGGCCCAGGGTCTCAAAGAGTGCGTCGTAGAGGGGGCGCAGATAGGGATCGATCTTGCTTTGGAGATCACCCGGCAGAAAGCCGAGGCGCTCACCTGCCTCGACTGCGGGACGGGTGAGGATTATGCGCGTGACCTGCTTATTGCGCAGAGCCTCGGTGGCCATAGCAACGGCGAGGAAGGTCTTACCAGTGCCTGCGGGGCCGAGTCCGAGAACGACGGTATTGTCGCGTATGGACTTGACGTACTTTTTCTGACCTGCGGTTTTGGGCTTTATGGGCTTGCCGCGGTTGGTGATGCATATAACGCCGTCCGAGTAATCGATCTCCTCGTGCAGATCGTCACGCACGATGCCTATCACGTACTCAACGCTCTGCTCGCTGACGACCTCGCCCGCACCGGCCATATGCTTGAGATATTCAAGCGCCTTGGCGGCCTTGGCGGCGTTTTGGCTCTCGCCGCTGACGACGATGGCGTCACCGTCCTCGGTCTCCTTATTTCTGTTGGATATGCGGACGTCAAACGCGCGCTCGATCATACGCACGTTCATATCGAACGCGCCGAATATAGCGGCGGTTGCCTCGCCCGACGTGGTCATTACTATCTTTTCAGTCATTTTTACTCCAAATTAAATTCAAATTCCCGTGCTGTGCCGACCTCGGCTCGCACTACTGCGTATGCGCGCATAGTATAACCCGAATCCGTAAACTCACCGTCGGTAGACACGCTTAAAATATCCGCCGAGGAAAACCGCTGGAGCACCTGCTCGTGCAAGGTGTCGGCGGCAAGCTCAGTCAGCTCGGCGTGCGTATAGCGCCTATCGTATGCCCGAAAGCGACGGAGCTCTGAATATTCCACCGAGAGAGGCAGGCGAGTGCCGCCGAGAGTTATATCCTTCGTTTTTTCTATTATATCACAAGAGTCTGTGGAATTTCCACCTATTTTTAAAATATTTATTGAAAAACCGAAAATTTTGATCGAAAATGCGCCCAAAGAGGTGTCGGTATACTCATGCTCGGTGGTGACGGCGGGCACGGTAACGCTTACGGTATCGGTATATCGACCCTTGACGCTCCCCTCTGCATAGCAATATCCGCCGCCGAGCTCCGTGGGAATAACGCCCGATATAAGGAGCTGACCCTTGCGCACGCTTTCACCCGCCTTAACCATAGCGACACCGCGCTTGACGGTTATCTCCTCTATTATGCAGTCGCGGTCGGCGACTATGTTGGCGTAGCCCTCGGGTGCTTGCTCCGTATCGTGGACGACCCTGTCGATCACCTTTATATAGGCGACGGTGCCGCGACGGTTGATATTCAGCCACGAGACCGTGTCTGATGATGCAAGCACCCTCGCCTCGACCTCTCCTTTATCAATGCTGCCCCAGCGCGCACCTACCGAGAGCCCTGCGGACTCAAGCTCAGCTATGATCTGCTGCTCTTTGCCGCTTTCACAGCCCTCGATACGCACGTCCCAAACCAAAGAATTCAGAAAAAGAAACAAGGCAAAAACTATCAGAAAGGCAAGCATAACGCCATATCGCTTGCGGTGAGATAAAACGAAGCCGCCGAGGCCGAGTATGGGAGTTTTGGCGTATTCTATTCCCTCGAGTATGCGGTCGATATCCTTATAAAGACGGGCGGGGAGAATTACGGTACCCGAGCGTATTTTTGCGGAAATACCGTGCTTTAAAAGTCGCTGTGTGGTGGAAAGGACACTCTGCTGCGGGAGTGTCAGACGAAAATAACCCAGCACCAGATAATCAGGTCTTATCGTTTTCAAATTCAATATTCGTAATACCTCCGATCACCTCAACGGTCTTATTCTCGTAAACCGTAACCGCGACGTTGCGGCCGTTTATACGCATAAAGCCGCCCTTAAGGCGCAAAAGCGCGGTGGTGTCGCTTAGCTCGCGGATGGCGCGTGCGCCCGAAACAAGCACGGCAACGCCACCGGGTATGCGATCGATCTCGACGTGAAACGCCGACGGCGGACGGGGCGCTAATTTGTTTTTTTCATTATTTCGTGTCATTATGACCCGCTCCTTTACATAGCCTTTAGTAAAATGTATGAGGGAGGGCGACAAAAATGACGGCGAGCGATACAAAGAAAAAAGAAAAGCGCCACCTCGCCAAGATCACCTCACTCCTCGTGTCGGTTGCATTCACGGCGCTGATATTTTTCACGGCGCTGTTCTTCTCTGACGAGCTGTCGGACTACGTTGCCGCAGGACTGCGGCTATCGGTCGGAGTTATAATTCCGTCAGTGTTTCCCTTTTTGATCCTGACAGACGTAGCGATGCGATATATCCGCTTCGAGCGTATAGGAGTGCTGCGGCGAGCGTTTGAGAGGCTTTTTCACATAAGCGGCTCGGCGCTACCCGTTTTCGTATGCGGAATACTGTGCGGATTTCCGCTTGGGGCGAAGCTTGCGCTTATGATGTACGAGAACGGAAAAATATCAAAATGCGAGTGCGAAAGGCTGATGGCATTCTCCAACAATGCAAGTCCCGGGTACGTAATATGTGCCGTGGGACTTGGAATGCGAGGGAGCTTAGCCGAGGGGATCGCGCTTTATATATCAATGATACTGTCAAGCGTGATAACCGGAATTTTAATCGGTATAAATAAAACAAAATCGGATGATTCTCATTTTATTTCGTGGCAGAATTACTCTTTTGTCGAGTCTGTAAAATCCGCCGTGACCGTATGTCTGCACGTGTGCGGATTCGTAACGGTGTTCTCTATCGCAGTCGGACTTGTCGACGAGCTTTTGAAATACGAGGTTGTCAAGGCCTTTATCATCCCGTTTATGGAGATCGGCAACGCGGCGGTGTTTTTATCGGATCTGTATATTGTTCCTAGGTGGGCGACGCTTACCCTGACGGCGTTTTCGATATCCTTTTCCGGGTTGTGCGTAAGCACCCAGACGCTGGCGCTCATAGACAAGGCGAGTCCCGTTTCAATCAACGGATACCTGCCGCGCAAGCTTCTCCAAGGCTTTATTGCGGCCTTGCTGATCCTTGTTTTTTGCATAGCAAAAAGAAGCTGAGTCATTAAAATATTACAAAAAAGCGCAGGCATTGCAGTTGCAATGTCTACGCTTTTTTTATGCTTAAATGCGACGGAGTTAAGATCAGGCTACGGGAACGAGGGGAAATCCGCCGGGCTCTACGGGAGCAACGTTCTCACCGCACTTATCGCACACGCCGTCAACGATCGACTCGTCGATATGCTCGCATTCGGTATCCTTACCGCCGCAAGAAACGAATGCAAGGAGCGCGCAAAGAGCAAACATAAGAGCAATAATCTTTTTCATAGTCTTTTCCTTTTGTTATTTAAAGGGCGCTAACGGAATAGCGCCCTTTGATTTCAATTACTTGGAGAGTCTTGCCTCAAGAGCAGCGAGCTCGTCGTAAAGAGCGGCGGGAACTCTCTCGCCAACCTGTGCGTAGAACTCCTTGATGCCCTTGCAATCCTCGAGCCAAAGCTCCTTGTCAACGGAGAGAAGCTCAGCTATGGTCTCCTTGGAGATGTCGAGACCCTCAACGTTGATGTCGTCAACGTTGGGAACGTAGCCGATTGCAGTCTCAACTGCATCTACCTTACCGTCGCAACGAGCAAGGATCCACATAAGAACGCGCATATTGTCACCGAAGCCGGG
>CAZQTN010000015.1:0-25572 GCA_964596195.1 uncultured Ruminococcus sp. | reverse complement strand
CAAGCGCGTTCATAACCTTGGCGTTTGCCTTGGCTATCTCGCGTACTTCCTTACCGGAGAGATAATGCGAATCCTTGCTGCCGGTCTTTATTTCGAGTTTATCATTAGACTTTTTCACAGGGCATTACCTCCTCATCTTCGGGTCGAGCGCATCACGCAGGCCGTCGCCGACGAAGTTGAATCCAAGAACGGCGATAACGATACAGATGCCCGCGGGGCCCCATACGTTAAAGTAGTTCTGGAGAATATCCATATCGGTAGAAATGATGTTGATCATCGTACCCCAAGCCGCATAGGGTGCGGGAACGCCGAGGTTGAGGTAGGAGAGGGTCGCCTCGTAGAGTATCATACTACCGAGGGAGAGCGACATCTGTACTATCAGCTGAGGCATTACGTTGGGGACGAGGTGCTTGAATATCTTACGCGGAACGGAGTAACCCATCGCCTCTGCGGCGACAATATACTCCTGCTCACGAAGGGAGAGGATCTGACCTCTGACAAGGCGGGCGGTACCCGTCCAGGAGAAGAGGGTCAGATAGATCATAAGAAGGTATATCTTATACTTACCGGGCACTCCTGCGGAGTCGAGGATCATACTTATGATAAGAAGGATCGGAACACCGGGGAGGCACATCAGTATATCGCATATACGCATTATTACGTTGTCGATAGCGCCGCCGAAGTAGCCTGCTATACCGCCGAGGACGACACCGAGAATGGTGATAACGAATACGGCGAGGAAGCTGACTATAAGGGAGATACGGCCGCCGTACATAAGACGGACGAGGACGTCATAGCCCTGCTTATCGGTACCGAGGGGGTGCTCAAGAGAGGGGGGCGCGAGTGCGTTGATACGTAGGTCGGTCTCGATGGTCTCGTTGACCGTTATCTTGTTGCCGTTTTCATCAATGAAGGTGTAGCTCGAGGTGGCGTACTGCGTTTTACCCGATTCGTCAAGCTCGATCTCACCCCAGGTGTCATAGATAACGGGGCCGAGGAAGCTGAATACGAAGAGGGCGATTACCATCACGAGGCCTATGATACTGAGCCTTGAGCGGAAGAAGCGGCGCACCACCATACGGGTGGGCGACATAAGTCTTAAATTTTTATCAAGGGGAGCCTCGGTATCCGCGCTTGCGGCGGCTACCTCGGGCTCGGAAGAAGCCATAGCTTCAACTTCGGGGAGTGTTTTATTCTCTTCCATTTCGGTTACGGCTCCTTTACTTTAATTTTACACGGGGGTCTACTACGGCGTACATAAGGTCGGAAAGAAGGACGCCTATGACGCTGAGGACTGCAAGGAACATATTGTATCCCATTATGAAGGGGATATCACCTCTGTTCATCGCGGAGAGTGCTACGTTACCGATACCGGGAAGGTCAAAGACCTGCTCGGTGATAATTGCACCCGAGAAGAGCGAGGGGAGAAGTCCTGCGAGGGTGGTTACTACGGGGATGAGAGTATTGCGGAATGCGTGCTTATAAACTACCTTACTCTCCTTTAAGCCCTTGGCTCTTGCGGTACGGATATAATCCGAGTTGAGAACCTCGAGCATATTGGTTCTGGTCATTCTCATTCGTCCGCCTATGCTCAGAATAACGACGGTAAGGATGGGAATAAACAGATGATACAGGTAATCTCCGATCAGATCAAGACCCACTTTGGACTGACCTGCGTCGACAAGACCGGATACCGGGAACCAGCCAAGCTTGATCGAGAAGACGTCCTTAAGGATCTGTCCGAAGAAGAAGGACGGGAGCGAGATACCTATCATTACAAGAATAGTTACTATGTAGTCGCGAAGGGAGTACTGGTGAGTTGCGGCGGTGATACCGAGAGGTATAGCGATCATAAACTCGAATATGGTTGCTATGAGCGCAACCGCGAAGGAAACGCCCATATGCTCCTTTATGACCTGCGCAACGCCGACGCCGTGAACGAAGCTCGTACCGAGGTCGCCCTTAAGCAGCGCGCCAAGCCAGCTTACATATCCCTTTAAAATTCCCCAAAAGCTATCATCACCGAGACCGTACATCTCGTACATTGCCTTGACCGTAGCCTCATCTACTATTGCACCGCCCTGGTTCATAGCATCGATCTTGCTCTGAATGAAGTCGACGGGCATAAGACGGATGAGGAAGTATATGATCAAGGATACGCCGAGAAGTATGAGTATCGATAATCCTATTCTTTTAAGTATATATTTTAACATTTTTTACTCCCGGATCATTCAGCAAATTCGATTTCCCAGATGCGGTCAAGGGGAGAGGTGTAGGGGTTCATCTCAGATGCCGAAGGCATAGTGTCGGAATTGATAACGTTTGCGTTGTATACGTAGATTGTAGATCTCTGGTATACGGGAAGCTCAACCGCGAGGTCGAGGACGAGCTTCATAGCCTCCTCGTAAAGAGCGGTACGGGTAGCCTGATCCTCGGTCTCACGAGCGTCGTCGATAAGATCGGAGAGAGCTGCAAGAATGTTCTGCTCCTCTATTCTTGCGCTGGAGGAAAGGATAGCGTCGTAGCCCCAAGCGGTGGTAGAGGTAGCGGTAGAGTTCTTGTGGTATACCTGATACATATCGGGGTCGATGGTGGAGCCCCAAGCAGCTGCCCAAACGGCAAGGTCGCCGGTGTTGATCTTGGTAAGTGCCTGAGTATCGGGAACAACGGTGATGTTCCAGCCGAGGTCGTTAAGGATAACGGCCGCATCTCTGAATACTGCGTATGCGGGGTGCTCCTGAAGGTTGGAGCCTGCGATGGTGAAGGTGATCTCAAGCTTATCGTCACCTGCGGTAACGCCTGCGGCGTTCATATAGCCCTTGATGGCGTCGATGGCAGCCTCCTTATCGAAGGTACCGATCTGAGGATAGTCGTGATCGTTGTCGGTGCTGTAATTACCGCTATCGTCCTTGGGGTAAGCCCAGCTTACCTTGGACATAGGCCAATAGATCTGAGATGCGGTGCCCGCACGGTAGTAGTCGATGGCAAGAGAGGTGTCCATAGCACACATAATTGCCTTACGGAGGTTGATATCCTCGACCTTTGCGGCGTTGATACCGATGTAACCGTAGCCGAGCTGATCGGCAAGAAGGGATACCATTCCCTCGCTCTCAAGGGAGTCGATGATCTCGTAGTTCTGCTGAGTGAGCTGAGGAGTTACGTAGTGAACGGAGCCGTTGGAAAGTGCGTTAAGCGCGTTGTTAGAGCTTACGACCTGGAAACGGACCTTCTCTATCTTTGCGTTGTTAAGGCCTGTGCCGACGGTCTCAAAGTAGTTATTAGCCTTGAAGCATACGACGTTATCCTTATAGAAATCGGTGGTGGAGGGAGTATCGCTGTTGTTCCTGTTGGTTGCCTTATAAGCGCCGGCGCCCATGGGGAGCTTGATGTTACGGTGAGACTGAATGATATCGGTCATAAAGGAGTAGGTACCGTACTCAACGCCGAACTGGTTGTTCTCGATATCCACGCCGACGGACGAGCCCTCGCCGTAGTAGTGCTGAGGAGCAACTGTGAATGCGAAGTTCCATACTGCCTTGGGGTCAACACCGTCGATGGTGATCTGAAGCACGTCGTACTCACCGTCGCCTGCGGGGGTACCGTCAGCGTTGTGAGAGGATGCAACCTTATACTCGGTGCCGTTTACGGTGATGGTGGTACCCTTGGTCTCTGCCTGGTGGCCGAGAGAAACGATACCGGTGATCGACTCAACCGCGAGAGAGCCGTCGTCGTTCATATTTTCCTTAAGGACTACCTCAGTAGCCTTTGCGGTGTAGTCGGTGAGAAGCTCGTTTGCGGTTGCCCAGTACTGAAGAACGATGTCAAGAGAGTTAGTGATATTATCCTCGTAAACGAATTCAATCGCTTTCTCCTTGGTATTGATAACGGAGGTATTGTAGCCGGGATTGAGCTTGGTGATCTTGCTCTTGTTCTCTACGTAGTTGCCGTTGGTGTCGTACGACTTCTCATACTCAACGTCAACGTAGCCCTCGAGGAACATAAAGCAGAACACCTCGTCCTGGAACTGCTCCCACTCGGTGTAAGGAGCCTCAGTAAAGGCCTCCTGTGCGCTGGTGTAGTCGCGGCCAACCTCCTCCTTGAAGAGCTTGAGCGCGTTATCGTAGTCCTTGAGGAGCTGATCGTTGGTAACCTCGGAGGGGTTAACGGAAACAGCCTTCTTATAACCGGAGGAAAGAGAGGTCTTCTCTATTGCCTCTACCATCATATCGTAGGTGATGGAGTCGTTGGGGTACTTCTTCTTAAGAGAGAGGAAGAGGTTGACAAGCTCCTGGCGACGCGCCTTTGCTCTCGAGATGGACTCGGAGGAGATAAGGTCGCCGTAGTTGCTATTGGAGTCTGCGCCGACGGTCTGGGTTCTGTACGCGGTAAGACCCTTGATGTCGGTGGAGTAGATGGTTGCAGAGCCCGTGTAAACGGGGTCAAGATATACGTAAAGGTTGAAGAGGACGTCCTCAATGGTGAGTGCCTGACCGTCTGAGAATTTAACACCGTTCTTAATTACGAAGGTGTAGGTGGTCTCGTCCTTGGCCTGGTCGTACTTATACTCAAAGTCCTTGGTGACTACGGCCTCATCCTCGCCAAAGGCGACGCCGATCTCACCGTTTTCATAAGTGGAGCCGAGCATTCCGATCTGAGTCATCGAAACGATAGTGCTGTCGGCACCTGACGTTGAGAAAAAGGGGTTGAAAAGTCCGTCAAGCTCTTCGGACATTATAACGAATGCGTCGGGAGCATCGTTGCCGCCGCATCCAACGAAGAGCAGTCCCATACCTGCACAAAGCGAAAGGCAGAGTATGAGGGAAATAATTTTCTTCATCTTTCTGTTTCTCCTTATATTCTATTTTTTATTAACCATTGGTGATCACGGTGATCCTGACCACGTTACCCTCAACGGTGAGGGAGATGGGATCAGTGTAGTCATCCACGGGCTCAAGAGCCACGCAGGTGATAGCCGAGATATCCATATCACCGACCGCGCCGCTGCCGCAAAGCAGACCGACGGTGGTGCTCGCGGTGATCAGGGGGGTGGGGGTGATGACGATCTGACCGCTTATCTTTACGCCCTCGAGAGTTGCGCCGCTTGCAAGCGTGCCGCAAAGGAGGCCGAAGGATGCGGTATTACGGCGCGAGCCCGTCTCGATGTTAAGCGTGACGTTCTCAAGGGTGAGATCCTCGATAACTGCGGAGGCTGCAAGCGTGCCGAAGAGGCCTGCGTTAGACTCTGCGGTATCGTTCTGATTTACCGTAATATTGCTGAAGGTATAGCCGTTACCCTTTATGGTTCCGGTAAAGTCACCGTAGGTGAGTGCGGTCTTCCATCCCTTGCCGGTAAAGTCGAGATCGGCGAGGATGTTGTAGTTGCCGCTTGGGGATGCGTACTTGATAAACTGATCGGCGGTATAGATGTTATACCAGTTGCCGTCAAGCATATCGACGTACAGGCTCATAGAGTTGCCTGCGGTAGTAGCGTTCTCAAGATTGATAACGCCGGTATGAGTGATGGTAGGCTCGGTAACGGGACACTCGCCTGCGGGATCGAGGTAGACGCCTGAGAAGGTCTTATTATCGATCTTGGGGAACTCGTGCATATCGAGCTGACCTGTGGTGACGCTCCACTCGGGAACGGTGATCTTGCTTATATAGATGGGGTCAAATTCGTAATTTCCGATAAGTGCGCCCGTATCTATATCATAGAAATCGTAGGAGAAACGGGGCGCCCACGCTGCGTAGAGCGTAAGCACGGGGGTATCGGAGCCCTCTACCTTGGCGGGATCAACGGTAAGCCTATCGCTTGCGAAATCCCATCTTCCTGAGTAGCTGTACGCAACGGGCTCGCCTGATATAGCGGCGACGTTGCCGTTGGCGTCAAGCTCGTTCCCTTCCCCGTCGGTAACCGCGGTTTTCTCGGTGTACCAGCCGGCGAGGAAATAGCCCGAATTCTGAGGCAGGAAGGAGTTTTCCTGTCCTCTTATATCATTGTCGGGGGATATGAGAGTTACGAGCTTATTGCCGTTTGAGTCGGAGGGCAGCGAAGAAAGCTCGTAGGTATCCACGATAACGGAGGTGTTGGTTGTGAAATATCCGCCGTTTGCGTCGTATTTGATGCTCACGGTATAGCCCTCCTCGTCATAGCCGCCGTAGGGGCTGGAGTCGCCCGAGCAGGACGACATAAGCGCGGCAGCCATAACGAGTATAAGCGTGAGGATCAATAATTTAATCCTGTTATTCATTAGTCTTATCAGTATCCTTCTTCTCTGAATTATCACCCTCTGCGGTGCCGTCGCCGGATCCCTCCCTCTTTCTGTCAAGGAAGAATCTGACTATGACTGCGCCGCCGCCGATGACGATAAGAACTGCGGTGATTATTATAACGGTAAGAGTATAGTCCTTTTCGGGCTCCTCGGTAAGGTCGTCTGAGGTGTTGTCGTCGCCCTTGCTGGGAGCCTCGGCAGACTTAAGTGCTGCGATCTTTCTTTCCGCTGCGGAAAGAGTCATATAGTAATCGTAGATAAGAGCGCGCTGCTCGTCGGTGGCTATTTTGTCATAAGCCTCGCGAGCGAGGATAACGATAGACTCGTGCTCAAGCTTTACGGACGAGGGGATCTGTACGATCGCCGCGATAGCGGAGAGAGTCACGTCGTCAGCCGCAAGAGAGCCGTCGATCACGGTACCGAAGTACTGGCCGTAGATGAACGTCTCGTAATTCTGACCGTTGGAGGGTCTTACCATAACGAGGTTGTTATCGACGTAGCCGATGTAATCAACGAAGTTTGCGCCGTAGTAGACGTTAGAGTAAAGACCGGACGAGATGTTCCACATATAGAACGGAACGACTCCAAGACCTTCAAACGTCATAAGCTTACCGTCTGCGGTGCCGTCGTTGTAGGTGAACTCGTACTCACCCGTTGCCGGGAAGTTCTCAAAGCTGTCGTAGTAGTTACTGTCAAACTCCTCCTCGAGTATGGGAGCATCGTAGCTCTTAAAGATCACGGTAGTAAGGTCGTAGCAAGCGTAGAACGCCTTGTGACCTATGGAGTTGAGGGTGTAAGGAAGATCTACTCTTACAACGTCGGAGCCTGCAAATGCAAATGCGGTGATACGTACGGTATCGTCAGCGACCACAGCGGCCTCATCGGCGCCTGCGTAGGTGATAAGCTCAAGGCCGTAAGGAACCTTGCAGTAGAGAGATCCGTCGATGACCTTTACGGTCTCGCTTATATCAAAGGTGTAGGAGAGCGAGGTGTAGTCCTTGCCGTTGAAGGTTTCGGTAACCACTACGGAGAAGGGTGCGAGCCTCGAGAATGCGAAGGGGTTATCTCCGATCTCAACGAGAGAGGAACCGAGGGTTACCTTGAATTCCGGAAGCGCTACGGTGCCATCCTTATTAAGAAGAACGTTGCCGTTGCTATCGGTGGGAACCGACTTCAGGAACGCATGGTCGCCGATGGTGACTGCGCTCGAAAGATCTGCCTCGGTAAGTGCGGTGTATGCAAAGGAGTATGCACCGACGTTCTGTATCAGCTCAAGGCCGCTTACGTCGTCGAGCTTACCGCAGTATGCGAATGCGCCCTCGCCGATATCGGTGATGCTCTGGCCGAGGATGACCTTATTAAGGTTTCCACAGTATACGAATGCGTACTCGCCGATGCTGACCACAGAGGAAAGATCTGCGCTCGTGATAGCCGAATCTGCAAACGCATACTTCCCTACGCTCTCGATGTTGCTAAGATTGATAGTGGTAAGAGAGGCCGTGCCTGCGAAGGCTCCGAGAGGAAGCTCGGTTAATCCGTCACCAAGCTTAACGCTTGTAAGGGTACGGCAATACTCAAACGCCTCGTCACCGAGCTTCTCAAGTGAGGAGATATCTATTTCGGTGAGCTTGGGTGCATAGTATCTGTAAACGTAGTAATTGTCCTTGATGTAGACGTTTGTGTAGTAGGTATCTGTGTATACATAGTAGACGTCACCGGAGAAGGCGTAGGCGCCGATACTCTTCACCTTGGAGAGATCGATAGAGGTAAGCTCCGTGCAGTTAAAGAATGCACGCTCACCGATCGTTGCGTTTTCGCCAAGGCGAACGGACGTAAGCTTGGTTGCGCCGAAGAAGGCGTAATCACCGATGCGAACGTTGTTGCCTATGGTAAGAGAGGTAAGGGCGGATTTGAACTCGTAGTAGTAAATCCTTCTGCCGCCGTCGTAGTAGTAAGGAAGATCGTCCTCCTCTATGCTTGCAAGGCTAGTGTATCTGTCAAGCATAAATGCACCGTTACCTATGGTAACCCCGTCGCCGATCACTACGGTAGCAAGCTTCTTACACTCGTAGAAGGCACCGTCGCCAAGGATCATGCCGTCCTTTACGTTAACAGATGTAATATTGGTGCCGGCAAACGCGTAATCACTGATCGTATTGAGGTTATCGTCAAACACGGGCAGCTCGGTTATAGCCGTTCCGGCGAAGGAATATTTACCAACGTAGGTAAGCTTACCGAGAGTGACGCTCTTAAGGTGATCGCAATTAAAGAATGCATAATCGTTCACCACGGTTACGGAGGGGATGCTCAGCGAGGTGATCTTGGTGTTAGCGGAAAGCGCACCGTTGCCGATGGCGGTAACGGCCGAATCGTCAAGCCTGAATACGCCGGAGACCTCTGGAGCAACGAGAACGAGAGTCTTGCCGTCTGCGGAGAGCAAATACGCTCCGCCGTTCTGAGCCTTGTAGGTATTGTTGCCGTTTGCAACCGTGAAGCTGGAGATCGCGGTATTGTAGAACGCGAGCTCGCCGATAGAGGCTACGTCATCGCCGATGGTCACGTCGGAAAGCGACACGCAGCCGGAAAAGGCGCCCTCGGGAATTACCGCGGTGTTCATAGTCATAGAGGCAAGCGCCTTACAATTACTGAATACGTACGCGCCGTACTTGACGGTGGAGGCCTTTACGGTAACGTACGCGAGCCTCGTATCGCCGCTGAAGGCGTACGCGCCGATAGACTGAAGAGTCTCGGGAAGAACTATGCCGGCAAGGTATTCGTTGCCTGCGAAGGCGTAATCGGAGATAGCGCAAGCGGAATCAAGCGATATATCACCGGCAATATTACAATTCTGGAACGCCCACTTGTTGATGAGCTTGACGTGCTCGATGCCCGTCACCTTGGTAAGTGAGGTACAGCCGAGGAACGCGCCGTACCCGACGGACTCAAGGGTCGAGGGGAACACGACCTCCTCAAGCGCGGTGAGACCTGCGAAGGCGTATGCGCCTATCTTCTCGACACCCTCGGGGATTATTACCTTCTTAATGGTGTTCTCACCGATATACCACATCTTAGTGGCATCGGGAGACTCCTCGGTGATCTCGCTCTCATCCCTTTCTACGTACTCGTAGTTGGAGAAGGAGAAGTCGCCAAGCTCGGTGAGCATCAGATTTTCGGGAATGGAAACGGTACCGCCGTTACCGAAATAGTGCGTGAGCTGCGGACCCGTGGTTATGTAGGGATCCTTGATCTCGATATCAACGGTCGCGGAGTAATAGGTGCTCTTGCCATCGAGGAGCACTCTGACGCTTACCGAGGTATATCCCTCCTCGTTTGCAACGATAACGCCGCTCTGATCCACGCTTGCGAGCGAGTCGTTTGAGGATTCAAAGATGACCTGCGTATCGTTCGGGAAATAAGCTGCCAGGGTATAAATAAGCTGGACGGACTCGGACGGATACATAGTGAGCGAATAGCTACTGCCGAATTTCGTTATCTCGCCGGTAGTACCTATATCTCTGTCGCTTGACGCGGGAAGATAATAGGCCTTAAGCGTTTCATATCCGTTCAGCGCAAACACGTCTGCAACCGGCTTATCGTATTTTTTATAGCCCTCGTCGCCTTCGGAGAGGACGTTGACCTTAAGGGTCGCCGTGTGACCCGAGGTGGGGCTCTTTGCAATGATGGTGGAAACGCCGGAGCCGACTGCAACGAGCTTGTTGTTAACGACGTTTACTACCTTGGTGTTGGTGGAGTAATACTCAATAAGGTCTGTCCACTCCGTATTCGGATAGGAAAGAGGCGAGAGAGTGTATACCTCGTTGGGGCTGAGGGTGATCTCCGTTTCCTCAAAATAGAAGTCTACGAAATCATCGGGCAGAGGTATCTCATAGGTGGCCGTATTGAGCGCGTAGTCGTATACGGCTACGGTAATGGTATTCTTGTTCGCTGCGTTTTCCTTTATGTCGTATATGTAATCCGTAAGCTCGTATACGACGTAGCTGGTGCTGTCGCACTCGGAATAGATGGGCGTACAATAGCTTTTGAAAGAGTTGAGCATATAGCTGCCCGTGGAATCAACCCCAACGTAGCCGACCTGCATAGCCATCGAATAATGGTTATCGTAAACCGCGATCTTTGCGTACAGGCGAAGCTTGTTTGCGTTACGGTCATACTCGGTGTAGAACTCGCAGTCCGTAACCGCGGGAGCCTCGAAGTCTGCGGTCATGGGGAACTCAAATACGTTCTTCTCGTTCGTTTCAAGGCCGCCGTCGCCGTAATCGGTGTAACCGACGAGCTTGACGTTGTACTGCGTGTTGTTCTTAAGGTTATAATCAGCGGAATCAAATTCTATCTCAACGTTGGTGGGATAGATGCTGCCGCCATCGCCGTAGGATTTTCTGACGTCGTAATCGACGGTTTCAAAGATCACCTCACCCGTCGAGGCGTCGGTAATGGTAATTACTACCTTGGATGAGTTTCGGAGCGCGCCGGCCCATACGAAGCGAAGGGAGTGAACGGTGCCCGCGGTATTGGAGAGTGCGATATAATCTCTGCTGGCGGAGATCACCTTATCATCGGGATTCTGAACGAAGTAGTAGGAGCCGAGGTAGTTTATATAATCGGCGTCTATTCCGCCGATAGGACGGGTCGCGTATGCATCGGGGAGAGTCTTGTCGAGGGTCTCGATGGAGTCGTCAAGCTCATCCGCGTTGGTTTCAAAGTAGTCAAGGTCGAAGATGGGAGCCACGTTCCAATCGCCGTAGAACGCGAGGTAAGGAACGCTGAGGCCAACCTCTGTGCCGGATACTGCGTCGAGAACGACGAAGCCCTCAACGTACATACCGTTCTCGAACGAGGAATCGAGGTATTCCTTATCTTCATCGCTGAGAACGATCTCTACGGTAACGTCAACGATTTGTCCTGCGGGAACGGTAAGCTTGGTGCCCGAGACGGTGCCGCCCTCAGCCTTGGTAACGCGGATCTGCGCGCCGCCGAGGATATATCCCTCCTCGGTAACGGTGGTCTCACCCTTGTGGGTAAGAGTTTCGCTGACGCCCTCGGTCATAACGTATGCAGAGACGTCATAGGTAAGATCATAGTAGCCGAAGTTGTTTACGGAGAAGTTAAGGGTGTAGACACCGGTCTTTGCGGGGTCGTCGCCAAGCTCGATCTTGGACTTATCCATAAGCGAGCCGTCTTCCCTGTCGTAGGTCATTATGTAAGCGGAGGTGGTGGATGCGGAGGTGAGGTTTGCAAGGCCTGCACCCTGCTTTCTTACGGCGTAGGGCAGACCGTTCTGGTTATAGAGAATGTCCGCGGTGGACATAAGAAGTCTGTTTACCATTGCCGCGACTGCAACGGAGTCGTCAGCGATGTCGGGGAATGCGTCCATTACGTACTGGCGCATAAGTGCTACTACGCCCGCCATATTGGGGCACGCCATAGAGGTACCGGAAAGCCGGTCGTAGCCGCCGCCGGTGATCGCCGAGAGAATGTTACCGCCGTGTGCGGTGATCTCGGGCTTGATCTCAAGGCTGGGAGTAGGTCCCCAGGATGAGAAGTCGGAGATGAAGGGACCGGACTTCTGATCTGCGGCGATCTTAAGAGTGCCGCCGCCCTGTGCGGCGAGTCTTTCACCGTCGTCCTGGCTGATGGAACAGATCGGAATGGTGGTGGTACCTGCGTTCATCTTGATATCACCCGCAACGTTGTTGTAGATGATGATACCTGCGGCACCTGCCTTCTGTGCGGCATTAGCCTTTTCCTCAAACGTGGTCGAGCCGCGACGCACGAGCGCGATCTTGCCCGTCATATCAAGGCCGGTATAGTCAACCGCGCGGCCGGAGCCGGGGATAACTACGTATTCTATTTCAAGGGACTCTTGTCCGTCTGCAAGTATTTCCTCAAAGAAGTCCTTTTCCTTTGCTGCGCTGTTGGTTGCCTCAACGAAGTAGATGATCGAATCACCGTTGAGAATATAGGGAGTCTTCTCACCGCTGATGGATGCTACGGAGAGAACGCCCTCGTAGGTGGAGGGAGAACCTACGGTACCGCTGTCGGGGTTGGAGGTAAGAGGAAGGTTGCCGTTTTTCTCCGAGCCGTAGGCGGAACTGTAGCTGTTGGATGCGGCAACTACGACGCTGATGCCGAGGTCGCGGATCCTGTCGTATACACCATTGATCTTTTCATCATCGGACTCACGGCTGAAGCCGCAGGCAGTACCGAGGGACATATTGATAACGTCAACGCCGAGTACTACGCAGTCCTCAAGAGCCGCAAGGATCCAGGAGCTGTACGCCGAGGAGTACGTATCGGAAAATATCTTCATCGAAACGAGCTGTGCGTTGGGAGCAACGCCGGTGATCGTATCGTCACAGCCTACGATAACGCCCGATACGTGAGTACCGTGGTTGTTATGCAGGGAGTAAACGTCGGGGTCAAAGTCGGCGTAGTCGAATGCGAAGGGCACCTTGTCGCTAACGTAAAGATCGTCCGCGGTAAGGCCGGGATAGCGATTGAGCGCCTCGGTCCTGGAGAGGAGGGCCGCTACCTGATCCTTTGTAAGTCCGAGCTTGTCGGAGGTGAAGTTCGCAACGCTGAATGCGGAGTGAGTATAGTCAAGACCTGTATCAAGGACAGCAACTACCATGCCCGAGCCGTCGTATGCGAAATCGGAGCTGTCAAAAATACCGGTCTGCTCGTAGTAGTCGACCTTGTTGGTGACGAGTTGAGTCTCGGACGCCATATACACCTCGCCGACCATAGCAGTCTGCCCGTTCTCAAGCAGAGCACAGGTATCTGCAAAGTCACCTGCCTCGATAACGATCTCAAAGCCGGTGATGACCGTATCGTAAGAAAGTCCTACGGCGTAGGCAATGTTTTCCTCATCGAGCTTTGCGGTAAGCGCATTCTTCTCTGCATTTACCTTGCTTCTGATAGAGTTGGCCTCCTCGCTGAGTGCGAACTCTGCGAGTGTCATAGACTTATCGCTCTTTTCGTAGGCATCGGCGATCGCCTCACTACCCGTCAGTATGATGACGGATATCTCCTGATCGTCCTTGACTGTATCGGGCAGCTTGAACGCCACCGAGCTGTCAAGATACTGCTGGTAATTAGTATCGACGTTGTAAAGCTGCTTGATGCCGCCCGTCGTCTCACCGTAAGCCGGGAGAACGTTGGCAAGAAGCATAACGACCGCCATCGCAAGCACGATGAGGGACGACGATACTCTTGTAAGGATCTTTTTGTTCATTTGAGTGTGTTTCCCTTCTGGATTTATGCAAAATTTATTAATAACTTTATTACAGCGTATAAACACGCGTTTACTATTTTAGCATATTTTTATGGGAAATGCAATAGTTTTTTCGTTTTTGGTGACTTAATCACAAAATATTAACATTTGGCCCCCGAAAATTAAGCGGTTTTAACATTGCTTGTGATTTGAAGGCATATTTTTCGTTGAACAACCGAAAATGACGGGAAATGGCGGGCAAAATTTCGATTTTGCGCATTGATTTGGCCACCCGTGTAACTTGTTTCCTGCATTTTTTGAAATTTTCCGGAAAAAATTATTCATTTTTGCACCAAAAAGCGCCCCCTTTGTATCCCGTTTGTATTCAGAGTTCTCTTGACTTTGGCATCGATGTGTGATATAATGTTCTGTACGCGGTCAACGACAAGACAGCCGAGCGAACGATTTAATTCGCCACGCGCGGATACATGACCGCCCGATAAAAACGAAAGGACTATGCTTTTTCTATATGAATGAAAGCAAAATCAGGCGTTTTCACCTGATCTATGCGTGCGCGCTTAGCGTACTGCTGATCTTGTGTGCCGTACTTTTTATAGCATCCTGCGTAGGCATTTACAACAGCGGCGACCGTCCGTTTACGCGCGAGAGCATTGGCGAAGCGTTTCAGCGTATATCCCCCGCGGTATATCTGACGCTCGTATCCATAGTCGGCGCTATTCTGTTAAAGCTTACACTTCCCTACGAGAAAAAGGGCAAGAATCGCACGCCCGTTTCAATGACTCTCTCGCTTCTTAGTGCAAGATGTCCGCTCAAGGATTGCACCGCCGAGGAGCGCGCGAAAATAGAACGAGAGCGGCTCGTACGTCGTATAATCGTATACGGCGGTGCGGCGGTGATCGCGCTGTCTATGATATTCTCACTTATATACGTGCTTACACCCGGTAGATTCCCATACGAGGACGTTAACGAGGAGATCGCGACCGCGATCGTCGTGGTATTCGCATTTTTCTTGCAGTCGCTCGTATATGCGTTGGTTGCCTCATTCTTTATAGACGCGAGCGCGACGCGCGAGATAGAGTATATAAAGGTAGCAATTGCACGGCTTAAGGCTGAGGGGATCAAGGTCACTCCCACCGAAAAGAGAGAGTGCCTGCTCGGAAAGAGACTGATACTCACAGCAAGATGCGTGATACCCGTGGTTGCGATAGTATTTATAATTCTCGGTGTATCGAACGGCGGAATGGACGACGTGCTCCAGAAGGCTGTACGCATATGCACCGAGTGCGTAGGAATGGGGTGATAAGAATGAAGAAGCTTTTCAGTAAGATACGCTCGATTCTCCCCTCAAAAAGACGGCTGATACAGCTGTACTGTGCCCTGCTCTTCAACGCGCAGGTAAAAGGCTTTATCACAGGTCAGATCTACAAGGGTCCCTTAAAGAACGTCTGTACCCCCGGTCTTAACTGCTACTCCTGCCCCGGTGCGTCGGGTGCATGCCCCCTCGGTGCGCTTCAGAACGCATTTGCCTCATCGGGCAAGCGCACGCCCTACTACGTTATCGGCATAATAATGCTGTATGGCATCATTTTAGGACGTACGATATGCGGTTTTTTGTGCCCATTCGGTCTTATACAGGATCTTTTACACAAGATACCTACCCCAAAGCTTAAAAAGAACAGAGTAACGAAAATACTCTCCTACCTTAAGTACGTGCTGTTGGTATTTTTAGTGGTCATCGTGCCGATACTTTACGGACTGCGCAACGTGCCGTTGCCTGCATTCTGTAAGTACATATGCCCCGCAGGAACGCTTGAGGGCGCGATCGGCCTGCTCTCCAACAAGGTAAACGAATCTAGCCTTGGAATGCTCGGCCCGCTCTTTACCTGGAAGTTTGCGCTGCTTGTAAGCTTTATTGCGGCGTGCATATTTATCTACCGCTTCTTCTGCCGTTTCTTCTGCCCCCTCGGCGCTTTGTACGGCATATTCAACAAGTTCGCAATTCTCGGCATCAAGCTTGAAAAGCCGAAATGCATAGACTGCGGACGATGCATCAACAAATGTAAAATGGACATACGCGAGGTTGGTGACCACGAGTGCATCAACTGCGGCGAGTGCCTTGAGGTCTGCCCGACGAACGCCATAACCTGGCGCGGCAGCAAGATATTCCTGCCTCCTAACGAGATCGACGAGGAGGAAAAGAAGGGCGAGCCCCTCAACGAGGGAGAAAGACTGCTCCTCAACGTCAAGCGCGAGAAGGTCAAGAAGCGCAATTTCGTCCTCAAGACCGTTGCGGCGGTGCTGGCGATCGCCCTGCTCGGCTCGGCCTTGGTTTATTACAACTTCATCTACGAGGATGCACACACCATCCACGTTGACGAGGACGGAGACGGCACCTGCGATCAGTGCGATTCGCTGATCGGAAACGTAGTCGGCGCGGCCTGCTACGGCTATGATCTTAAGGTGTTTGATGAGAATGGCCTTATTGAGGTAATTGATGAGAACGGTATTACCTATGAAACGTTCAACCCTGCGAACAATCACGGCAAGATAACCGTCATCAACTTCTGGGGCACCTGGTGCTCGGGATGCCTTAAGGAGCTGCCCTACTTTGATCAGATAGCCACCGAATACAAGGATAACGTGACGGTGGTTGCGGTACATACCGTGCTGTGGTTTGAGGACGGTGTTCCACCTGCGGCAGAATACGTAGGCACGAACTACCCCGACTCTGACATCATCTTTGCAAAGGACGAGGCGCTCACGAACGTTAACGCCGACGAATATTACACTATGCTCGGCGGTAGCGGCGCTTACCCGATTACGATCATCCTCGACGACGAGGGAATCATAATTGCAAAGTTTATGCACGAGGTCACTTACGATGAGCTTAAAAACGTAATTGACACCGAGCTTGCCGACTAAGTAAGGGTATCAAAAATCAAAAATGATAGTATTCGATAAATTATGGGACGTTATGAAGTCAAAGGGTTTTTCAACCTACAAGCTTCGCGAAGAGTGCGAAATAGACAGCAAAACAATACGCAGGCTCCGTGCTAACGACAACATTGAAACCAAAACGCTGAACAAGCTCTGCGCGGCACTCGACTGCAAGATCGAGGACATCATAGAATATATACCCGATTAACGAAAAGCAACCGTGCCAACGATTCAGCATTTTTGGTACTTGCCCGTAGGCGAAGTGCAAATATGGGCACTTTGTTCTTTGATTGCTCGGCGCAGAAATTCTTTTCAAAAGCACGCTCTCGCGAGCATAGCTGCCCACATTAACAATAATTATTACAAAATAAAAAAACGTAGACGTTGAAATTAACAACGCCTACGTTTTTAATTTTTATCGTCTTACTGAGCGATAAGAGTGAGAGTTATCTCGGTGGTGCCTGCCGCTACGTGGATGTAGCCCTCGGCGTCAACGTCGGAAGGACGTGCATAGCCGGCAGGAACGTTAAGGACTCTGGCCTTAAGTTCCTCGCCGCTGGGATTGAAGCGGATAACCGCCTTGCCCTCGCTGTCGGTGGCAACGGGGGTCTGGCAAACGCCGCCCTCGCAGATCTGAACGAGAACGCCGGAGAGGGCGTTGCCCTCACCGTCAACGAGAGTGATGGTGTGAGCGATTCTCGTGTCGAGCGCTACGGAAATGGTAAGGGTGGTCTTGTCGTCGTCAAAATCAACGTCGTCAGCAGGAAGAACGTAGCCCTCGGGAACGGAAACCACGGTTGCCTTAACGTAGCCGATAGCCTTAAGAGATGCGGTAGCCTTGCCGTCTGCATCGGTGGTTATCTGCTCGCTGGTGTAGTTGCGCGTAGTAAGGGTGAGGACTGCACCTGCAACGGGCTGATCGTTAGTATCCTTAAGGGTTACGGTATAGTCGGTCTTGTCGTCGCCGCCCTCTTCCTCAACCTCTGCGCCGCAGGTATCGCACTTGCCGTCGGTGTCGGAGTCTGTGTGCTCGGTGCACTCGTCGTTACCGCCGCACGAGGTCACGAAAACGCCGAGGGAAAGCACGAGCGTAAGAGCAAGGATAATGCTCATTATCTTCTTAAAATTCGTCATTTTTTACCTCCATGGTGTTGTTTTATTACATTTTTCGCATCGTCAGGATGCAGAGTAGGTCACGCAGGTGAAATGCGCAACGGTGCTGTCCGCATCGGTAGATGAATAAGTCAGGGTGAAGGTGGAATTGGGGTTAACGGTAAGGGTGATCCTGCCGCCCTCGTCGGGGGTATAATCGGTGCCGTCAACGGTGACGGTAACGCCTGCCTCGACGGTGAAGGTCACTGTAGCCTTGGTGGTGCTGACGAGGACGGTTACGGTCGAGCCGTTGTCCACGCGGACCGCGAGATCCTGCTTATCCGCCTCGGCGACGGGGGTTACGGTAATTGGCTTATCCGCTGTGCCGAGGGTGTTTTGCTCCTCGTAGCAGCAGGCAAAGAGCCACGCAAGGTCGGATTTTACCGACTCGGCATCATCGCCGAAGATAACGCCGCTCCACCAGCCGTGGTGCTCACCGTTATTCTTTATCGCGTCGGCAATGGTCTTATCAAGCGGAATTACGCCCTTGGAACCGCAAGCGGCCGCATACGCCTCTATCAGAGTATTGTAGCTTTCCTTTCTGATAAGGGTGCCGTTATCGTCATAGATATAGCAGGACATTCTGTCCGTCTCACAGATCTCAACGAAGGACGGGAGCGTAAGACCGGGAACGTGGGTGTTGCCGGATGCGGATATCTTGATAAGAACGACGGGGCCGTCGGCGGTGCCGAGGTGGTAATAGCCGTCCGTCTCGTTATAGACGACCGTGGTAGACGCGTCGGTGATATCTATATCAACGAGAGAATGGTTGAGCAGGTTGTCGATCTTTACAAGCTCCCCATCGGGCAAAATATCGGTATAACCCATCTCGGGCACGTAGTTGCCCGTACGCTCGATGGCGATCACGGCGTTTTCGGCGGTCTCGGACGAGATACCGAGGACAAAATGAGTCGTGCCGCCGGAGCCGGTGTTGATACCGCTGTCGGGCACGATTATCTCGAAGGAGCCGTCGGTAACCTCTGCGAGGTTATGTGATTGAATAAAGTGTACCGCGCCGTAGTAGCCGAAGGTAAGATCACCCTTACAGGTGAAGCGGTATACACCGCCCTTCGTGGGGGTGAAGATGAAGTAGGACATCTCCGGGCGGTCGATCGTTACGTAGGTTGCGCCGACTGATACGGATTTTGCATTATACTCTTCCTGCCCGTCGTCACCTGCGGGAACGTACACAGTCTGTGCCGCGCCGGGAACGTCATATACGGTGACGGTGGCAGTAGTCTTATCGGCGGTAAATACGGCCTCGGACTTATCATAGGCGTATTCTGTATTCGGGAAGGAGATCTCGGCAACGTAGTCGCCGGGCAGAGCCTCAAAAACCGCCTTGCCCTCGTCGGAGAGGCGCTTGGTGGATACGACCTCGTTGCCCTTGTAGAGCTCAACGATTGCAACGATATCGGCGGGAGCGCCGGCGTAGTCAACGACGTTCAGCGTATAGCTCACGGGCTCGTCGGGCGTGGGGTCGTCGGGGCTGTCGCAGGCGCAAGCCAAAAGTGCCGTCATCATAAGCACGAGGGCGAGAGCGAGAGCCTTTATTTTACTCATTTTTTTCATATTCATTATGCGATTATGCGGCAACGATCGCTCGTGCCGCATAATCCCTTTTATAGATTTTTATTCTGCGGAAGCGCCAAGATACTCGTAGTAGTAGCAGAGCTTGGTCCAGGAGTCGGCAACACCCTTGAAGGTGAACTTATCCATAAGCATCTGAAGGATCTCGGCAAGTCTTTCGTTGACCTCAACGCAGCCCTGAAGCTCGGGGTGGCCGTCGGGATATACGATATCAGTTTTATCCTCATCGGTGTACTCGATAGCGGCGTCGTAGATCGCCTGCATCTCTGCGGTGAGATCCTCGCCCTTACCGTGGTAGATGCCCAGGAGGATATCGTCCATCTTGTAGATCTCCCACTGCTGCTCAAACTCGTCGCCCCAGAAGGTGCGGAGTGCGGCGTAGTTGTTGTCGGTGCCGTACTTCTCAAGAAGCGCGATAGCCTCAAGGTCGGTCTCGGTCTTGGAGAAGTCGAATGCGCCGTTGTTGATGAGCTGCTGCATAGTGTGAGAGGGGAAAACGTTGCTGGTCATAATGAAGTCGGCGTAGAGCTTGGAGCCGAGGATAGCGTTGCCGCCCTCGTCCTCGCCGAGCTTGTGATAGTAGTAGCCGTCATCGCCGAGTACAACGTCGATACCGCCGGTGATAATGTTACCCATAGAGCCGTCGGGGTTGATCTCGTAGGTGAAGGGATTGGGGCTTGCCATACAGAACATATCAAAGGACTCTGCAACGTACTCTACCGTAAAGGTGAAGGAGCCTACCTGATATACGTCGTAGAAGGCGATATCGATATAGTAATCAACGCCTGCCTCAAGGTATGCGAGCATAGTGCAGTTTGTGATGTCAAGCTCTACCTTGCCGTCGTTGTTCTTATCAACGAGAAGCTCGGGAACGATACGCTCCGCCTGGTTGCTGTCCACGTAGATGGTTCTGTCACCGAGAGCCGCCCACTCGTCGTGAGAGCCGGTGAAGATCCAGCCGTTGACCTCGTATGCGCTCTGAGAGAGAACGCGGTAAACGCCGGATACGGTGGGAGTGAATTTGTAGAAGTAGCCTCTGGGCATTATTACTCTCTTGTAGGTAACGTCGTTGTAGACAACGTTATCCTCGGTGGAGAGCTGTGCATCGAATGCGGAGAAGGAGGTAAGACCCTTGATGGGATCCTCAAGCTGCTTGCCGTTCGAGCCGTATGCATCGTAGTAAACGCAGAGCTGGAGCCACATATTTTCCTCGGGCACCTTACCCGCCTTGGTAGCGAACATCTCGACGTATCTCTCAAGGTAGGTCTTAAGCTCGGGGGTCACGGTGCAGTAGCCGTACATAGAAGCGTTGGAGGCGTACTGACAGTAAAGCTCAAGGTGGTTAAATCTGTTCTCGGTCACACCGTCTACGGTTACGTTGAACACACCGTCGATATCGGTGTCGTACAGTCTGTAAGAAACGTAGTTATCGGACTCGAAGTTGGTGTAATCAATAAGCTTTGCAAAAAGGAGAGGACCGTCAGCGGTGCCAACGTGGTAGTATCCGTCAGTACCGAGAACGATATCAACGTAGGTGTTATAGCCGGAGTTGTCCTCCTTGACGTCAGTTGCGGCCTCACGGTAGATATAAGACTCTACGTTGACCTCTTCCTTGGGGATAACGTTAAGGTTTGCGATATACACTGCGTCGTCGATCTCGAGATCGCCGCTATATTCGCTGGAATCCTTGAGGTAGCAAAATGCAACCTCGTACGTGCCGTCCTTGAGTGCAACGTAGGCACAGCACTTCTTCCACTGCTCGATCTCGTCTGCACCCTTGATGGAGCAGATGTCGTTGCCGTCTACGATAACGTAGAGCACGTCGTAATAGCCGTTGGTATCATCGGACTGAGTGGAGGAGAGGTAATCAAACATAAGTGCCTCGCCTGCCTTGAGCTCGACGGTGGCGTATATGATAGCGTAGGAGGAATCAATGCCGGTGTTGGAGGGCTTGATACAGGTTACGTCACCCTTGGTGGTGGTAACGAAGGGCCAAGCGTACTCGGCATCCTCGGGATTGGTCTCGGGATGGTAGGTAACCTTGAGGTCGTCAGAGCCGTTGATCGCACCCGCGATGGTCTCGGAGGACTCCATCTCAACGTCGGGCTTGATAGCGGGAGAGAGCTCCATTATGGACTCAAGGAGCTTCTGATCGTAGGTGGGAGACTGGAGATACTCAAAGAGGTTGGTCCAATATCTCGTACCGAGGATCGCGCCCGCCTCCATAACGGTGATCATACCGTAGCGGTCGATAATAACGGTACAGGGAGCAACGGTAAAGCCACAAGCGTCATAGAGGCCTGCGCTATCCTTAACCATCGGGAAGGTGTAGCCGTAGAGCTCCTTGAACTCCTTTACGTCACCGTTGTCGTCATCGGCGTAGTCGTTTACTGCGATGACCTCGATGTTGTCTCCGTACTCCTCGTATGCCGCCTGAATATAGGGGAACTCCTGCAGGCAGTAGGTACAGGTGGTGTACCAGAAGTTGAGGACTATTGCCTTTTTGGTCTTAAGGATATCGGAGAACTTGATCACGTTTCCGTCGGGATCGGTAAGGGTGGAGTCGTAGGCGATATCACCAACCGAGTAGCTTACGCTCGAAAGACCCGTATCGGGGCGGAGCTGTGAGGTGATAGTAAGGTTGGTGGAGGTGGAGGTGATGGGATACTGAGTATCGTAAACGTAGCCCGCGGGCACGTTGTCAAGCTCTATTGCATAGGTGCTCGACGGCTCAAGCTGGAAGGTAGCCTTACCGCTGTCGTCGGTCTTAGCGTGCTTGAGAAATTCGGGGTCCGCGGTATCAACGATGAACACGCTGACGCCGGAGAGCGCCTTTCCGACAGGGGTCTTAAGGGTGACCGTATAGGTCTTCTTGCCGTCGGTCGTGCCGCCGTCTCCACCGTCGGGAGCTACGGTAGCATCACAGTTATCACACTTGCCGTTGGAATCCGCGTCGACATGCTCGGTGCACTCGTCGGATCCCTTGCAAGAGGTGAGAGGAGCCGCGCAAGCCACAAGCATAACGAGTGCAAGAGCGAGCGCAAGGATTCTGCTCATTTTCTTCTTCATTTTAATTCTCCTTTAGTCATGTAATCGCGCAAAAAAATACGCAAAAAATTAGCATACTATGACATTGTAACACAAACGGCGAAAAAAATCAAGATAAAATATCCACTTGCGCGTACATTTAAAAAAATATTCACAAACGCGCACTCACGGCGCAGAACAAAGAAACGCGAAAATTTTACCCTGCTTTGCTCTTTACTTTTCTCCCGTTTTGTTGTATAATTGAATAAAAGAGCCGACGAAAGCGGCGAAATTGCAGATAAATGTAAATTAATGTTTACAGAAAGCGGAGTTTATATTACAATGAAATTATTTGGAAAACTTGACACGGGTGCCGATGTGTACGAATACACGCTCAAAAACGATGAGGCCGAGGTCGCAATAATCACCTTTGGCGCGGCGGTGAGAAAATTTACCGTACTCGGTACGGATATAGTAGGCGGATACGACGATATTGACGGCTATCTTGCCGACGACTCACATCAGGGTGCGATAATAGGCCGCGTTGCAAACAGGGTTGCAGATGCAAAATTCGTGATGGACGGCAAGGAATATCTCCTGCCGAAGAACGACGGTGAGAACTGTCTGCACGGCGGATGCGGCTTTGACCGCCGTGTATGGAGCGTTAAAGAGGTGACCGACGATACTATCGTGCTTACCTACCGCTCCGAGGACGGCGAGGAGGGTTTTCCCTCGGCGCTTGACGTCACGGTGAGATACACCCTTATCGGCACGGCGCTTAAAATCGAGTACACGGCCACCCCCGACGGCAAAACGCCGATAGCGCTTACCAACCACTCGTATTTCAACCTTAACGGCCTTGGTGGCACTATTTTAGGGCATACGGTAGAGATTTTTGCCGACCGCTACACTGAGGTTAGTGACGACTTGATATCGAACGGCAACCGCCCCGAGGTTCGCGGCACGGTGTTTGACCTTTCGGCTCCTATCGAGATAGGCAAGCACGTTGGCGGTGACTTTATCGGCTACGATCACAACTTTATACTCTCCCCTACCGAGTTCGAGTGCGGACTTGGACTTGCGGCGAGGGTATCGGGTGACAGACTCAAGATGTCGGTATACACCGATCAGCCGGGCGTGCAGTTCTACATAGGCAACTTCCTCGGCGGCTCGCCCGACTTTAAGGGTGGGATCAAGAGAGTTCTTCACGGTGCATTTTGCCTTGAGACACAGACCGAGCCCAACTGCATAAACCACGGCACAGGCTTCTACGGCAAGGATGAAAAATACACTCACACCACCGTATACAAGATAGAAAAGATATAAGAAGGAAAAACAGATGAAGATACGTATGCTGGGAACGGGATACGGCGAATGCAAGCTTAAAAAGAGGACCTCTAAGGAATACCGCGGCAGAGGCGGTGTGCTCGTTGACGATACGCTGCTCATAGATGCGCCGCACGATCTTTTCAATGTGGCGGACGAGCTTGGAATTTCGGATATGCTCAAGACCGTCACCGACGTGATCATATCTCACTCTCACGAGGGGCACTTTTCCCCCGAGGTGATAGACAAGATGGCAAGGAAACGCAAGATACGCGTGTACGCCTCGCGCGAGGTGCTCGTACAGCTTTCCGACAATCCGAACGTTATAAAGTACGAGATCGGCGTGTTTATGCAATTTGCCGTCGGCGCGTACTACATCGCTACCCTGCCCTCGAATCATTCGACGGCAAACCTCTCCGAGGAGTGCTTTAACTTTCTGATCACGGGCGACCGCTGTCTCCTTTACGCGCTTGACGGCGGCTGGATAAACGGCCGCGCGTGGAACGTTTTGAAGCTCGTCAAGCTTGACGCCGTGATCTGCGATGCCGCACTTGAGTGCGAGGATGCGAGCGAAAAGAACCTTTACCACAACGATCTCGGCACGCTTGCGCGCATCAAGCGCATCTACGAGCAGAACGGCGTGGCAAACGAAAAGACGAAGTTTATACTCTCCCACGTTCCGACCGACAAAAAGCGTGATATCCACGAGGAACTCTCACCTATCGCCGCGAAGATGGGAATGACCGTCGCGTACGACGGATATTTTGCGAGAATATAGCTTTACAGGAGCGCAAATTAAACGCGCGCTCCCTCACCCTACTCTGTCGGGAGCTTTCTCACGGAGGGAGCCTGATATAACAGAATGGGCAAACGGTTTTTGACCGTTTGCCCTTGTTTTTACTGTATTTTGTAAGATTTTATTCCGTTAAGGTTTATTTTTTTGCATTTTCCGCAAATATTGACAACAGAGCAATATTATGCTATTATGAAGGTACAAAAACACGTATTTTAAGAAAGGGTTAAGGGTATGAAAAGGGTCAGATCATTATTGTTTACAGTTTCTTTATTGGTTGTTATACTCACACTTTTCTCGTGCAGTACTGGTCAGGACGCCCCGCCTCCACCGGAGATAAATTCCGCGGCAGATCTTTTGGCGGCTATAGACTTGGAAATGTCAGAGCTTAAGTCATACAAGATCGACAGCAATATCGATATGATAATTTACGCGCAGAAAACGAAGATGGCCATAAGCGGCAGTATGGTCGATATCCTTTCCACCCATTCGGCTGATGACTGCTACGTATACTCAAAGGCAAATCTCACGTATGTCATAAACGAAAAAGACGTTGCGTTTTGTGAGGATCTTAACGCCTATTACAACGGCAACGCCTTCGTCAGCGCGGTGGTAGATCAGCAAGAGCGAAAGCTTTATTCTCCTATGTCGAGCGAGGACTTTTTGGAATATTACGAATACCTCTCATCCGTATCTGTCGACAACGTTGATATTTATGACTGTCAGAATCCCACGTATACTCAAAACGAAAACGGAAGCTGGGATGTGCTGCTCGCGGGATATTCCGAAGAGTTTATAAGCGATTACGTCGGAAGTATGGGTTTTTTTGACGAGGCTTTAGACCAAAAGGTCGTCGATATGGAGATATCCATCAAGACCAACTCAAAATTCCGCGTTGCAAAAATGACGCTTGATTTCATATTTGAGGACGATGAAAATCCTGCCACTACACCAAAAGTCAATTTGGTAATGTATTTTTCGCAGTATGATGAAGCCGAAATCATCACGGACGATCTGAATGTGGAAAACTATAACGAAGTAGCAGACGTAAGACTCGTCGATGGCATCGATCATATGATGGACGCTATCAAGGATAGCGAGAACGGCGAGCTCGCGCTTATGATAACGCAGAGCATCGGCAAGAGCTTTCACACAGAGAACGACAGTATAAGCTACGGCAAAGAGGACGGAAAATACTATTACGACATCCACTCGGCTGTCGG
>CAZQTN010000014.1:0-25660 GCA_964596195.1 uncultured Ruminococcus sp. | reverse complement strand
GAACTCTTCGATGCTCTGGTTAAAAGCCTTCTGAAGAGTAACGCTGCCCGAAGAGGTACAGCCTGTACCGCCACAGATAAGAATGTGTGAACGAATCATAATTTACCTCCTCAGTTAGCACCCGCTACGGTATACTCCGTAACGACCTTGCCACCCTTTAAGTGATTTTCGACGACTTCCTTTGCCTTCTCGGGAGTCATCTTGATGTAGGTGATCTTGTCCTTGCCTGCCTCGTAGATTTCTACGATGGGCTCAAGTTGGCACAGACCGATGCAACCGGTCTGGGAAACTCTTACCTTGTCAGCAAGACCCTCGGCAGCGACCGCCTCAACAAAAGCGTTCAGAACGGGACGAGCACCGGCAGCGATACCGCAGGTAGCCATACCGACTACAACGCGTACGTCACTTGCGCCTTCACGAAGAACGATCTTGTCTTTCATTCTTTCTTTGATTGCCTGAAGTTCAGCCAAAGATTTCATTTTGTGTTCCTTTCGTGTGAGATTTTATTTTATTTTTGTTTAATTAAAACCTTGATATTGCTCCTCGATATTTTCACCGATCCATAAAAGGATCTCGTAGGAGTCAAGAGGAATTCCCTCGAGCACCGCTCGGATAGCTCTCGTATCAAGCTCTACCGTGCGCTCGCCGAAGGTGTGTAAATAATGAAAATCTATATCGGGGTGCCCCTGCACCAGCGTTGTAAGCGTTGACTTAACGTCGCCAAGTGGGGTGAAATCGATGTGATCCTTGAAAAAGGTTGCCTTGGCCTTGGTTCCGTGATCATCGGGGTGAAGATCAATGTGCCTCGACTCAATTTCGATACTGCCGCCCGTCTGCTCTGCGGCAAACTTGAATAGCGGTATGCCGAGTCCTACCTTTCTCGTGGTTCTGGTGGTGTAAAACGGGTCGATTACCGACCGTCTTACCTCGTCCGTCATTCCCGAGCCGTTGTCGGATATCTCGATCGTCAGAGACTTTTCCGTCTCCACGAGGAGTATCTCGACCAGCGTCGCACCTGCCTTTACGGAATTTTCGGTTATGTCGAGTATGTTAAGTGACAGCTCCTTCATTCAGCGCCCCTCCTTAACATTTTGAATAGCTCGCTCCGTACCTTAGCCGAGCTGTAGGGCTCGTCATCGAGCTCGAAATAAAATTCCTTATCTCGAAGGTCGGTAAGGTAATGCGCGTCGGAGCTTACGATAAAGCGATCTCTTGCTATGCCGTATTTTTTTTCGAATTCGTCGATCCTCTCGCCGTCGTGAAGTTCGAAGAAATCGAATTCGCACTCGGGTGGAATATCACCGAGCACGGCAATCATGCCGTTTGCATCTCTGTCAATGTGAGCAGGGTAGCACACTCCGCCATATTCCTTTACTACAGACGGCACCTCGTCAATGGAGATTGCCGTAGCGTACAGCAAAAGCTCGTCCTCTTCGTATAGGAGCGCGTCGTTTTCGTCAAGCACGGTCTGCCTGCCGAAAATCTCGGGTCGGTTTTTTACCCCCGCCCTCCTCGACGCAACGAAGGAATCGAACCGAGTTGCATCCTCAAGCGTCTCGAAGAGGCACACGACGTGTATATCCTCAGACGTGGTAAGCTCCATACCCGCGACGGGAATTACGCCGTATCTTTTTGCCGCGGCAAAAAACGCCGGGCAGTTCTTCGTGGTGTTGTGGTCAGTCAATGCGACGATATCAAGTCCGCACAGGGTCGCCATTCCGGCGATGTTTGCAGGGGTCTGATCATCGTCACCGCAGGGAGATAAGCAGGAGTGAACGTGCAGATCGTAGTAATAGCGGTTCATTATATCAAAGCCGCTACGGCAAGCGCAGCCTCGTAGGCCGAGAGGTCGGTCGAAAGGACGTTCACGCCCTTCGCACGCGCAACCTCAAGCACCTCACGTTCAAGGGTTACCCCCTCTGCCAGAATCACCGACGCGACGTCCGCAAGGGTGCTGACTGCAACAACGTTTACGTTCGACATGATCGTGATCCACAATTCATCTGGACCGCATCTGCCCATGACCCAGCTGAGAAGATCTCCGATATAGCAACCCGAGATCTCCCTTTCGGGATGGGGGAGCGAGACGGCCTTAAAGCCGGATTTGCTTACAAACTGCTCAACGGTCATAGGCTTACTCCTTTTCTGCCGCGGCCTTGCACTTGTTTATGTAGCAGCCGTCTGCACAAGCGAGTTTTTTGACTACGTCCTCGGCAAAGGCTCTGCACGTCGGAGCACCGCACGCGCCGCAATCAATACCGGGGAGTGTTTCCTTTAAATTTTGAATATCCGCCATCATTCGCATCGACTCGCCTATAGAGCTACCGAGTCTTGAGACGGTGAAATATTCGGGCATATTCTCGAAAAGATAATCGGATGGAATGTAGCTTTCGGATTTCGACTGTGAATTCTGCGAAACCGGGAGATACCTTCTGAGCGTCTGCAGTCTCGCCTTTGCAATAAAGGGATTCTGCACGGCAAGAACGCCACCCACGCAGCCGCCTGTGCAGGCGTTGAGCTCTATGAACTCAAGCGGGGGAATATTGCCGTTTTCCATCTGGTCGAGCACGTGTATTACGTTCTCGATTCCGTCAGCCGCAAGATAATCCTCGTTGAATATCGCGGTGGCTTCGCCACCCGATCTCGCCCATCCAAGTCCGATTCTGCCCGATTCGGAGAGCATCTCGATATCGTCGTCCGCGCTCATCTTACCTATAAGTAAAAAGTAGACGTCGCTGATCGGAATGACCTCGTCAATGCGGCTCTCGTATTCGCCAAAGCCGTTCTTGACATAGCTTGCTTTTGCGGGACAGGGAGTTATAAAGCAAACTCCTATCTCCTCGGGCGCAAGCTCGGGATGCTTTTCCATAGCTCTTTCCTTCGCCAGCTTTGCCGCGATCTCCATAGGTGGAAGCATATGTATCACGTGATCGGCAAGGGAGGGGAAGCGCAGAGTTATCAGCCTCGTTATAACGGGACACGCCGAGCTTATCGCAGGCTTCACTATCCCATCATAATTAAGGTAAAGTCTTGTGTAGGCAGATACCAGCTCCGCCGCCTTCGAAACCTCGAAAACGTCGTCGAATCCGATCTTCAGAAGACCGTTAAGAACGTAATCCACGTCCTCAAGATTGTCAAACTGTCCGTAAAGTGATGGGGCGGGAAGAGCTATCTTCCACTTAAAGCGGTCCATATTCGCCAGCTTGCCGCACACAGCCTTTTTCGCTTTGTGTGGGCAATATCTGATGCACGCACCGCAGTCGATGCATTTTTCTGCATTTATAACGGCCTTGCCGTCCCTGATTCTTATTGCTTCGGTGGGGCAATGTCGAAGGCAGGTCGTACAGCCGGTGCACTTCTCCTCGTCGAGAAGCACGGAGTGTAGGTATTTAGCCATATCCGTCACTCCTTATACATAATTTGCATCACTATCTTTGTTCCGACGCCGACGGTAGATTCTATCGTCATCTCGTCGCTGTTCTTTTTCATATTGGGAAGACCCATACCCGCGCCGAAGCCCAAAGAACGAATACTGTCGGGCGCGGTTGAAAAGCCTGCTTGCATGGCCTGATCGATGTCCTTTATTCCGGGGCCGCTGTCCTCAAGGGTGATAATGATACGGTCACTCGTAACGCGGACCTCGGCAACGCCGCCACCCGCGTGGATTACCATATTTATCTCGCCCTCGTACATAGCGATGGAAACACGTCTTATCGTTTCCGTGTCAAGTCCAAGCTGCCTGAGATTTTTCTTGACCTGGACAGATGCCTGACCCGCGGAGGTAAAGTCGTCTCCCTCTACTTTGTAGCGGAAAACTACATCTTCAGTCATTTCGTGGCCTCTTTAGTGCCTACAAGACCGTTGGTGTAGAGAATACCCGCGGAATTGTAAAGCGTTTTGTCGGTGCACATCATAACGATACCGTTCTCCCTTGCGAGAGCAAGCATTTCCTCGCTTGGCATTTTCGAACGGACGAAAACGATACACACCATATCGAGCATAAGCGCGGTGCGGATGACCTGAGGGTTGACGAGTCCTGTGAGCAAAACCGCCTGATCGGTTACGCAGGCGAGAACGTCGCTCATGAGATCGCAGCCAAAGGCTGAGTACACGTGCTTGACGAGATTTTCCTCGCAGGTGAGCACCTCTGCGCCAAGAAGCTCTTGAATTCTTGATATCTTCATAGCAGACCTCCATTAAATGTAGCGGGGTTGCGTGGGAATGATCAAAATTAACTGTACTTAGCTACGATGCCCTCAACGTCCTTGGTGGTAAGTCTACCGTAAACGTCCTCGTTAACGGTAAGAACGGGAGCAAGACCGCAAGCACCGATGCAGCGCGAAGCGGTGAGAGAGAACTTTCTGTCAGCCGTGCACTCGTCGCCGGAAATGCCGAGCACCTCCTGGAGCTTGTCGTAGATGTCGCCCGAGCCACGTACGTAGCAAGCAGTACCGAGGCAAACTGCGATGTGGTAATTTCCCTTAGGCGTAAGAGAGAACTGTGCGTAGAATGTAGCAACGCCGTAAACCTTTTCGAGCGAAACGCCCATACCCTCGGCAATCTTCTTCTGCACCTCGATGGGCAGGTAATCGTAGATTTCCTGTGCCTGCTGCATAACTGCCATAAGGCGGCTCTTGTCGTGCTTGTTCGCGTCGATTACAGCTTGGAGACGCGCATCCTGTTCTGCCGTGCCCTTGAAGGGAACGGTGGAAAGCTTTTTGAGCATGTTTTTTCCTCCTTTAATTTGTAGGTAACGGTAGTCTGTAAGCAAGGCAGACTACCTGATGACTTACAGCTGATATATATTATATCACTGCAATACAAAAAAATCAATATTTTAAAGGAAGAAAATTGACAAAACAAGCCCGAACTTAATAAAAAATTCACAATTTGACGTCAGATTTTACGATTTCTCACCCACATCCGTCATGAAATCATCAAAAAAGCGTTTGCATATCTGCTCGGCAGTCTCTCTCGCACGCAGCCGCAGGGGCACGCCGTCAACACTTTTTGCCATGCGGCAAAGCTTCGACGAGCTGGTCACGAGTGCCGCATCGGAGCGCAGCAGCTCCGCTCTCGTGAAAGCGCGCTCTCTGACGGGAATGCCCATCTCGCGGCATATATCTATCAGCCTCGCCCTCGTTATGCCGGGCAGTATCCGCATATCTGTCGGGTGAGTTATAAGCTTGCCGCCCTTGAGTATCGAAATATTCGAGTGCGCGCACTCCGTCACCTCGTCGCCCAGCAGGAACACCGCCTCGTCAGCCCCCATTCCCTCGGCATAATTTGATGCCAGCACCGCAGGCAGCAGGTTCAGCGTTTTTATATGACAGTACCCGTATCTGCGATCGGGGTACGTCACCAGATCCAACCTCGCTTTCGGATCCGGCAGGGTGAGCGGAGTCACGGTTACGAGCAGGTTTGACCTCTCTCGCTCGCGGCAGGCGTGGGCGCGCTTCTGTGCGTATCTCGTAAGCTGAAAATACAGAAAAAAGCATTCCTCGCCCGACTGCCTGACAAGCTCGCGCAAAAGCGACGAAAGCTCACTCTTGTCAAAAGGCAGGGGGATAGCCAGCTTCTTTGCGTTTTCGATGAAGCGATCGAGGTGCTCATCCTCAAGATATATCGCACCGCGCCTGCCCATCGCCGCATCGTATATACCGTCACCGAAAAATACCGCCCTGTCCGTCAATGGGACGGCGACCTCGTTTACTCCGCATATTCTGCCGTTGTAATAAGCAATGCTCATAAAAAAACACCTCACGAATTCTTTTCTCCATCAATATATGAAAAGAACCGTGAGGTGTTGATTACCGTTCGAATTTCATCATGAAAATGCGACAGGTGCAGGTTAAAACTGCTTTTCGAGTATCACCTTGCCCGAGAGCTCCTTGATCGTAAAGCGCCTGTTCTCATAGATCGCGTACGATTTTGGATTGCCCTCCTTGGGTAGGGAAACGGAGCCCGGATTAATGTAAAAATTTTCGTCTCCAAATTCCTCAATTTTGAGGATATGTGTATGCCCGTGTAACATTATTTCGCCCGTTTCGAGGGGCGGAGGGGTCGTTGTGTTGTGATGGTGGCCGTGCGTTATGAACACCGAAAGACCGTCAAGGTCGAGTCTTGCGTAGTCTGCCATTATCGGGAAGTCAAGCACCATCTGATCGACCTCCGCATCACAGTTTCCTCTGACCGCCACGATCTTCGACCTCATAGGATTGAGCAGGGAAATAACGCTCTTTGGCGAGTAGGTCGGGGGCAGGTCGTTCCTCGGGCCGTGGTAGAGTATATCTCCAAGCAGCACGATCTTATCGGCGCCCTCTCGCTCAAATGCCTTGAGCATCATCTCACAGCTCTCAAGATCTCCGTGTATGTCCGAGCAGATCAAAAGCTTCATTCCGTCTCCTCCTTGCCGTAGCTGAGAAATTCCTCGTTAAGCGAGCGCATCACGCGGCTCACCTTTTCTTCGTCGACCTTAACGACCTGCCTGTCGTAGGTCGCAAAGCCGTTCGTCTCGTCCTCAACGTCGGATATCTGGGTGTAAATAAATGCAGATGCACCGCACCTTACGAGCTCGCGCACCTCGGTATCGTACAGCTTACATACCGCCATCTCAAACTCACCCGCACTCGGGTACGAGGTATAGCCGTAGTTCTTCTCACCGAAAAGGTGTCCCTCAACGCGGTGAGAGTAGCCGCCAAATTCGCTGATGACCAACGGGCGCCCGTCATTCTTTGCCTTGAGAGCACGGAAATATATATGAAGCGAATTTACGTCGCTTCTCTTGCGGTGAAACCAGCCGGAGGTCGCATCGATTATCCTCGTCGGATCTGCCGCCTTTGCCTTGTCGTACATCTCGTCCGCCGAGAACTGACCCCATCCCTCGTTAAAGATGGTAAAGTACACGACGCTCGGGTAGTTGTAAAGGGTATTCATAACGCCCCTCATACAGTACTCGAACGCCTTTCTTGAAATTGCGTTTTTGTGACTGTGCTTGTCGGGCTTGCTCTTAAATCCGATCGTCGGCAGGGCGGTGTCGCGCAGGAACGAGTACTTCGAGTTGTTTATCATATCCTGAAATACGGCAATGCCCAGCTTGTCGCACAGATGGTAAAAGATCGCAGGCTCAAGCTTTATGTGCTTACGCAGGGTGTTGAAGCCGAGCCTCTTTGCCAGCATTATGTCGTCCTCGTAGCACTTTGGGGAGGGTGGCAAAAAGATTCCGTCGGGATAATATCCCTGATCCAGAAGGCCGTTAAATAGATACGGCTTTTCGTTCAAGGTAAGGCGTCCGGTGCCACCCGTGTAACAAATTCCGACCTCTCTCAGGGCGAAATAGCTCTCTATCTCGTCGTTTTCGGTCTTGATGGTGAAGTAGTATAAATACGGATCCTCCGGCGACCAGAGCCTCGGCTCGCTCGGGCGCACCGTAACGCTATCGCCATCAAACTCATATACCTCGCCGCTGTCCTTAAGCGTCAGGGTCTTTTTGCCGACTCCGCCGACGACCTTTACCGTAGCCTCGGTCATATTCGGTGTGATACGTATGCTCTCAATATAGCCCTCGGGCACGCTCTCAAGCCACACCGTCTGCCATATTCCGCTGACGGGCGTGTACCACATTCCGCCTCTGTTTTTCTTCTGCTTTCCGTATGGAAACAGAGGGGAAAGGTTGTCCTTTACCTTTAAGTATATTTCGTTCTCGCCCTCATTTATATGCTTGGTTACGTCGGCATAAAAGGGGAGATATCCGTCGTTATGCGTTCCGACCACGGTGCCGTTTACGCTGACGGTACAAAGCCTGTCCACCGCCCCGAAGCGAAGCAACAGTCTGCCCTTGTTGAAGCCCTCGGGCAGGGTAAAGGTTCTTCTGTAATGCAGAAATTCGTATTTGCCGGGTGTGCGCCCGATGCCCGACAGCTCGCTCTCGGGGGGAAAGGGCACGAGTATCTTGTCATCAAATTTCAGCGGTCTCCCGTCCTCGCCCGTTATCGCGATATCCCAATAGCCGTTCAGGCACAAAAAGGAGTCGCGCTTAAGCTGAGGGCGCGGATACTCATTCCAGGGTATCTCCTGCGTTGCCGCTCCGTAATGGGGAGTTCTGAGTCCCATTTTATACCCCCTGTTCTGCTATCTGAAGCAAGAGGGGAGTGAAAAGATCAAGCATTATAAGAATGCCGGAGAGCACGAGGAAGATTATACTTCCGGGGTTGCCGAAGATAACGCCGGCCGTGCGGCCCTTGGGTATCCTTACGGAAAGTCTGTCGTCAAGCGCAAACCACTTCTTTCTTATTCCTAATACGAGCAGCACGACGCCGCCTATCATAAGCGAGTATACGAGTGCCTCGTAGAGGAGCAATACCATAAAGTCGCCCAGCAGCTCCGTCGGAATCGATGTCGTGTAATCGGTAGGGTCGACGGATTCAAACCATTCGAGGCATCTTTCCATACTGCCGTTTATCATAAGCGGAACGATGCTTCCAAGGAAGTTCATTACCATATGCACGAGCACGGAGTAAAGCCAGTTGCCGCTCTTGAGGGCAACGTATCCGAGCACGATACCGACGAGCGTAGCGTAGAAGAACTGATCAATATTGCCGTGGAAAAGTCCGAACGCTACCGCAGTCACGAGGATGGCAAATTTGCTTCCGTAGACCGAAAGACGGTCAAGCAACAGCTTTCTGAATATAAGCTCCTCCATAAGCGGAGCAAGCACGACTGTGAGCAGGAACAAAAGCGGCATAGGCGTCGAGTATATAAGATCCGATACGGGGTCGTAGTTCTCGATGCCGAGTATGGTGGAGTATATAGCGTTGATAAAGGAGCCGATATAGCTGCCGGATATCATAGCCAGCTCCGCGATCGGTATCATCATAAGCAGGTGAGGGAAGCTCATTTTCGGCTTCTCAAGCGGCTTTTGCCTCTTGGGGAGCTTGCGTATTACGAGGAAGAGCGTGGGTATTCCCGCAATATACATTGGCAGCGTGCCCATAAACAGGTTGTAGTATACCGAGCCTGATATTTTTTCATAAAGCGCAGTGTTGCCCATAATGCCGTCCACCACGAAAAAAACGACAAAGGTGATGGTGTACATCAGCACGTATGCCGCCACGGTGTAAAGCGCGAGCGACAGCATCGAGCGTGAGGTCGCACGCTTGGCGTCCTTAACTATCAGCTCGTCGTAAAAATCGTATTGAGGTGCGCCCGTAAACGGGTCGCGATACTCCCCGGAGCCTCCGTAATTGAAATCGTTGTTCATAATAGTCCTTTCGCACGAGTATTTTATTTTAATGTGTTATCTATAATTCTACCACTAAACTTTGAACATTACAACACTTTTTTGTTAAGAGTGGGATTTTTATGAAAAATGCCAAAAAAACCGTGTCGAATTTCTCCAAAATATATATTCGTAATTATTGTACCGCACTTGAAAACGCCCGCCTTTTGTGTTAAAATAGATGCGTTGATTTAAAAAACTGTGAGGTGACGGAATGTTTAAAGAGGGATTTGATAACGAAAAATATCTGAAATTACAGTCGCAAAAGATAAAGGAGCGTATATCTCTTTTCGGAGAAAAGCTCTACCTTGAGTTCGGCGGCAAGCTCTTTGACGACTTCCACGCCTCTCGCGTTCTCCCCGGCTTCGCCCCCGACAGCAAGATAAAAATGCTTATCGAGCTTAAGGACGTCGCCGAGATAATCATATCCATCAATACTGCTGATATAGAGAAGAACAAGGTCAGAGGCGATATCGGTATAACCTACGACCTCGACGTGCTTCGCCTTATCGACGCCTTTCGCGGCTACGGCCTCTACGTCGGCAGCGTAGTTATGTCACGTTATAAGCCACATCCCGCCGCCGATGCCTTCAAGACCAAGCTTGAAAATCTCGGCATAAAGGTGTACAAGCACTATGAAATAGAGGGATATCCTCACAATATCCCTATGATCGTCTCCGACGACGGCTTCGGCAGAAACGAGTACGCCGAGACCACCCGCTCCCTCGTGGTCGTCACCGCCCCCGGCCCCGGCTCGGGAAAGATGGCTACCTGCCTCTCACAGATCTACCACGAGAGCAAGCGCGGTATAAAATCGGGCTACGCCAAGTTTGAGACCTTCCCGATTTGGAACATTCCTCTCTCTCACCCCGTTAACCTCGCCTACGAGGCCGCAACCGCTGACCTCGCCGACGTAAATATGATAGACCCCTTCCACCTTGAGGCCTATGGCATCACCACCGTCAATTACAATCGCGACGTTGAGGTGTTCCCGGTACTTCGCGCAATGTTCAAGGGCATTCTCGGCGAGTGCCCCTATAAATCTCCCACCGATATGGGCGTAAATATGACCGGCTTCTGCATCTACGACGATGTCGCTACGAGCGCCGCCGCAAGGCAGGAGATAATACGCCGTTACTACAACGCCCTCGCCAATCGCAGAAAGGGAAACGGCTCCGAGGTCGAGATAGGAAAGATAGAGCTCCTGATGCAGCAGCTCGGCATAATTCCCGAGGTGGAGCGCCGCTGTGTCAAGCCTGCGATAGATAAATCCGAATTGAACGGCGGTACCCCCGCGGTTGCCATCGAGCTTAACGACGGCCGTATCGTAACCGGTAAGACCTCGTCCTTGCTCGGTGCATCTGCCGCCGCACTCCTCAACGCTATAAAGGCGCTTGCTGATATCCCCGATGACAAAAATATCATCTCTCCTGAGATCCTCGCCCCCATTCAGACCCTCAAAACGGAGAACCTCGGCAACCACAACCCCCGTCTGCACACCGACGAGGTGCTTATCGCCCTTGCTATCTCCGCCGCGGATAACCCCGATGCGCAAAGGGCGATGCAGGTGCTCCCAAGGCTCCGCTATTCCGAGGTGCACTCGACCGTAATACTTTCTCAGGTCGACACCGACACCTTCCGTAAGCTCGGCGTATATCTTACCACCGAGCCCAAATATCAGACCAAAAAGCTTTTCCACCGTTAATTCACTACATTAAAGGAGTACAGCTATGACATTCAGCGTCAATCATCCCGTGCTCTTCGTCATCGTTGGCGTTATCATAGCCGCCGTCCTTGCACAGTCTGCGTACTTCCTCGTGAAGTCCTATCGCCGTGCCAAGGCCATCGGAATGGATATGTCGAAGATAAGGAAGACTATAATAACTGCCTCTATCTTCACGATAGCTCCCGCAATTTCCATCGTAATAACCATCATCGCACTTTCAAATTCTCTCGGCGTAGCTCTTCCGTGGCTCCGCCTCTCGGTCGTCGGCTCGCTTTCGTATGAAACGATCGCCGCCGCAAACGCCGCATCGGGTATGGGTACCACCCTCGCCGAGCTCGCCAAGGGAATGACCGCCTCGCAGTACGTTACCATCGCCATAGTTATGACGGTGTCGATAATGGTCGGCATCTGGCTCGTGCCCCTCATTGCAAAGAAGATGCAGAAGGGAATGGTCAAATTCGAGCAGAAGGATAAGAAGTGGTCGGACATTCTTCAAAGTTCCCTCTTTATCGGTATGATCTCCGCCTTCGTCGGCTACGTATTTTCCGACGTCTGCCGCCTCTGGCTTGCCAAGGACGGCGTTTATACCACCGTCACCGAGGGTGAGGGTGGGGCAGAGATAGTCAATACCTTCTCCGCAACCTCGGGCCTTATCCCCGTGTGCGTAATGGTCGTCAGTATGGTATGTATGCTTCTGTGCGGCCTGCTTATGAAGAAGCTTAATTGGAAGTGGCTTAACGATTACGCGCTTCCGATATGTATGGTCGTCGGTATGGCATCCGCCATTCCTTTTACAAATTGGTTAGGATAAGGAGGATAGGTCAATGAAAAAGCAGAATACCGAAAGAACCTATATGGATACCGTCCATCGCGACGGCACCATATGGAATCTTGTAATGATGTTCATACTTATCGCATTCCCCATTGTCGTAGGCCTCATTTTCCAGGCAATTCCCGATTGGAAGGGTGTTGGTCTCGGCCTTCTTGCCACTGCTCCTATGTATTGTGCGGTCGGTGTCGTTGAGGTAATCACCTTTATACCTATGCTCGGCGCGGGCGGCTCGTACCTCTCGTTCGTTACGGGCAACATCTCCAACCTCAAGCTCCCATGCGCGCTCAACGCGCTTGAAAACGCAGGCGTTAAGGCACAGAGTGAGGAGGGCGAGATCGTATCCACCATCGCCATCGCCACCTCCTCGATAGTAACCACCGTTATTATCATTCTCGGCGTTATCCTCATCGTGCCCCTCTCTCCCATACTCTCAAACCCCGTGCTCCAGCCCGCATTTGATCAGATGCTTCCCGCACTCTTCGGCGCGCTCGGCGTGGTCTTTATCTCGAAGAATTGGAAGATATCCATAGCGCCCATTATCCTTATGCTCATCCTCTTCGTTTTCGTACCCGCGATCAACACCTCCACCGTTGGAATTATGGTTCCCATAGGCGTTGTATTCACTCTCGTCGTATCGAGAATACTCTATAAGAAGGGACTTCTTTGAACGAAATGATAGGATATATTATAGGTGCGCTTCTCGTCGCATTTGTACTCATAATTCTTATACGTACCCTGAAATTTAAGCCCAAAACGGCAAAAAAGCCTGTTTCCGAGAAGGTGGAGGTGCCCGCGACACTTGCGGCTGAAAACCTCGCAAAGATGGTCAGATGCCGCACCGTCTCTCATTCCGATCCCGCCCTTGATGACGAGGAGGAGTTTGAAAAATTCGTAAAGCTTCTCCCAAAGCTTTTTCCAAACGTTCACAAGGTCTGCTCACCCTCTCGCGTCGGCAACCGCGCCCTCCTTTACAGATGGCAGGGTAAGACCGACGGCGACCCCACCGTCCTTATGGCGCACTACGACGTCGTGAGCGTTGAGGAGGAAAAGTGGGATAAGGCTCCCTTCGACGGCATTATCGAGGACGGCATCCTCTGGGGCAGAGGCGTCATAGACACCAAGGGCTCCTTGAACGGTGTTCTCACAGCGGCCGAGCTTCTTATAGAGCAGGGCTTTGTGCCCGAGCGTGATATCTGGTTCGCCTTTGCGGGCGACGAGGAGGTCAACGGCCACGGCGCACGCGATATCGTCGCGCTCTTTAAGGAGTACGGCATCACCCCCGCTATCGTCCTTGACGAGGGCGGCGCGGTCGTCACCAAGGTGTTCCCCGGTGTTAAGGAGTCCTGCGCCGTTATCGGCATAGCGGAGAAGGGAATGCTCAACGTCGAGTACTCCATAAACGGCGGCGGCGGACACGCGTCCGCACCCAAGCCTCACACCCCCGTCGGCAGACTCTCTGCCGCCTGTGTCAGAGTGGAGAATCACCCCTTCAAATATCGCCTCACACCCCCGACAAAGCAGATGTTCGACACGGTCTGCCCCTACTCCACATTCTTCTACCGTATGATCTTCGCAAATCTGTGGTGCTTCGGACCCGTGTTAAATTTACTGGGCAAAAAAACGGGCGGACAGCTTAACGCCGTCGTCCGTACGACCCTCGCATTTACTCAGATGGAGGGCTCAAAGGGCATCAACGTCATACCCCCCTATGCGAGAATGTGCTCAAACTCGCGCCTGCTCCCCGGTGAGACCGTCGAGAGTGCCGTTGAGTATATAAGAAAGACCGTCAAGGACGACTCAATAACCGTCCGCGCCATCGGCGGTCACAACCCCTCACGCGTTTCAAGCACGAAATGCGAGGGCTGGGACAGACTTACCGATGCCGTTGCATCCACCTGGCCTGAGGCTATCGTCTCTCCCTATCTTATGACCGCCTGCTCGGATGCACGCCATTGGGGCGTCATCTCCGATAAGGTCTATCGCTTCTCGCCTATGCGCCTCTCCCCTGAGGAAAATGCCACCGTGCACGGCAATAACGAAAGACTCCCCGTAGAGAAGATCGCCGAGACGGTCGAGTTCTATATCCGTCTTATGAAAAAGAGTTAATAAAACTTTTTCCTATTTCTATTGACAATATTTTTACGGTATGATATAATATCATCGTTAATAACCTTGGAGGTAAAACCAATGAACAGAATCAAGACTATTGAAACCAAAGATATTGCAAAGACCGTTGAGAACGGTGGCTGCGGCGAGTGCCAGACCTCCTGCCAGTCTGCATGCAAGACCTCTTGCGGCGTTGCAAATCAGCAGTGCGAAAATAATAAGTAATTTTCGTGATAAGGGGCTGCCGTAAGGTCAGCCCCTTAAACTTGTCAAAAATTATTTCGGAGATAAAAATGGTACATCATTATAAGCTTAACGGTTATAATATCGTTCTCGATACCGCCTCAGGCTCGGTCCACACCGTCGATGAGGTCGCCTACGATATTATTGAAATGTATAAAACACACACCGAGGACGAAATTGCCGAGGTTATTCTCGAAAAATACTCCCACTTACCCGACGTCACCCGCGAGGATATAAGCCTCTGTCTTGACGATATCCGCTCTCTTGAGGAAGCGGGCAAGCTCTTTTCCGAGGATAAATACGAGTCCCTCGCTTACAATTATAAAAACAACAGCAAGGTCGTAAAGGCACTCTGCCTGCACGTCGCCCATACCTGTAACCTCAACTGCTCCTACTGCTTCGCCAGCCAGGGTAAGTATCACGGTGACCGCGCGCTTATGTCGTTCGAGGTGGGCAAGCAGGCGTTTGATTTCCTTATTGCCAACTCCGGCACGCGCCGCAACCTTGAGGTCGACTTCTTCGGCGGCGAGCCCTCGCTCAACTTCGAGGTCGTAAAGCAGCTCGTCGAGTATGCGAGAAGCATTGAAGGGAAGTACAACAAAAACTTCCGCTTCACCTATACCACCAACGGTATGATCCTCACCGACGAGATGATGGATTTCATCAACAAGGAGATGCACAACGTCGTCCTCTCCCTAGACGGCCGCCGCGAGGTCAACGACCACTTCCGCCGCGACTATGCCGGCAAGGGCAGCTACGATACCATAGTTCCCAATTTCAAGCGCCTCGTTGAGAGCAGAAATAATCAGGGCTACTACGTCCGCGGCACCTATACGCACAACAACGTTGATTTTACAAACGATATCATACATATGGCAGACCTCGGCTTTACCGAGCTTTCGATGGAGCCTGTCGTTTGCCCGCCCGGCGACCCTTATGCCCTCACCGATGAGGATCTGCCCAAGCTCTTCGAGCAGTACGAGATCCTCGCAAAGGAAATGATCAAGCGTAAGCGCGAGGGCAGACCGTTCACGTTCTATCATTATATGCTCGACCTTAAGCACGGCCCCTGCATCTATAAGCGCATCACAGGCTGTGGCTCAGGCACCGAGTATATGGCGGTAACTCCGTGGGGCGAGCTCTATCCCTGTCACCAGTTCGTCGGCGACGAAAAGTACAGCCTTGGCAACATCTGGGACGGTGTTAAAAACACCGCCGTGCAGGACGAGTTCCGTGGCTGTAATTCTTACTCAAGACCCGAGTGCCGCGACTGCTGGGCAAAGCTTTATTGCTCCGGCGGCTGTGCCGCAAACGCCTACCACGCTACGGGTAGCATCGGCGGCGTTTATAAGTACGGCTGTGAGCTCTTCAAAAAGCGCATCGAGTGCGCCGTTATGCTCAAGGTTGCCGAGGCCGAGGAAGAATGAAAACACCGATATACGACTTCGTCCGCAGATACGCCGACAGCTCCGCCGCAAGATTTCATATGCCCGGTCACAAGGGCAGGGAATATCTCGGATGTGAGCCCCTCGACATCACCGAGATCGGCGGTGCCGACGTCCTCTATTCCCCCGAGGGGATAATAAAAGAGAGCGAGGATAACGCCACCACCCTCTTTAAAACCGCCCATACCTATTACTCGACCGCAGGCTCGACTCTGGCCATACAAGCGATGCTCACCTTGGCTATAAACGGCCGAAAAAGTGACACGCCCCCCGTCATACTTGCCGCAAGGAACGTTCACAAGGCCTTTGTGAACGCTGTGGCGTTGCTTGATGCTACGGTCGATTGGCTCTACCCCGAGCACTCGTCACATATCTCTGTGAGCACCATTTCCGCGAACGCGCTTGATAGCGCGCTCTCTCACAGTAAATACGCCGCCGTTTATGTAACCTCGCCCGATTACCTCGGCAATATTGCAGACGTAAAAGGACTCTCCGAGGTCTGCAAAAAGTACGGAGTGCCCCTCTTGGTAGATAACGCGCACGGCGCGTACCTCGCGTTTGTTGAGCCCTCAGCACACCCGATCGCACTTGGTGCGGCTATGTGCGCCGACTCCGCGCATAAAACGCTCCCCACCCTCACGGGCGGAGCGTATCTCCATATATCCAAGGACTACGCCCACTACACCGAGGGCGCACGCGCCGCGCTATCGCTGTTCGCTTCTACAAGCCCCTCGTACCTTGTCCTCTCATCTCTCGATCTTACCAACCGCTATCTTGCCACAGACTACCCCTCGTCGCTTCGCGAATGTATCGGTAAAATTGAGGCAATAAAGCGTGATTCCCCCATCCCGACTATACCGTCCGAGCCGCTTAAAATGGTGTTCAAGTGTACCGATTTTGGCTATACGGGCGCGGAATTTTGCGACCATTTACGCAAAAACGGTATCGAATGCGAGTTTTCGGATGACACGTATGCGGTGCTTATGATAACCCCCTCCAACACCGATCGCGATCTTAACGCTCTCCGCGCCGCACTCGCGACCGTCACTCCTCGCGCTCCCTTAGCCGACTCGCCCATATCTGTCGAGCCCTGCGAGCGCGTGATGTGCATCCGTGAGGCTGTTCTTTCATCGCACGAGCTTATCCCCGTCAGCGACGCCGTCGGCCGCATCGCAGGCACACCTACCGTGTCCTGCCCGCCTGCTATCCCCATCGTCATAAGCGGTGAGCGCATCACCGACTCCGCCCTCGCGCTCTTTAAACGCTACGGCATAGAAAAAATAGAAGTAATAAAAAATGCTTGAACACCCGTTCAAGCATTTTTTATTATCTCGCTCTCCGTTACGATCATATCCATACCGACATCGTGCACCTCGGTCGGCAGCGTATCCATCAGCTGCATATCATAGCACAGTCCAATCTTTAACGCAGAAAGGTTACCTAAAAATCCGTCATAACAACCTTTTCCGTAACCGAGTCTTGCCCCCCGTCTGTCAAAAGCAACTCCGGGCACTACGACAAGATCTATCACTCCGTCGTAGGCCTCGCCTCGCGGCTCGGGTATCTTGAAGCCACCCTTGACGAACTCGGTGTCCGACTTTACCGAAATCGGCCTGATCCTTCGACTTTTCTCATCCGTCACGGGATATATAACGCGCTTTCCGTCCGCTATTGCCGCCTCGGCTACGTACGCGGTATCAACCTCTTTCCCGATGGGATAGTAGAGCATAACGCTCGCGGCATTCCTATATTCATCGGTACCAAGCAGCGCGAGCGCCGCCGCGCGGCTCTTTTCTTCTCTTTCCTCGACCGTGAGTGCCGCACGCCGGTCCTTCATATTTGCTCTGATCTCGTTCTTTGCCGCAACGCGACTGTCAGCCTTGTACCGCCTCGCCCGTTCCGACTCTCCCTCACTCATTCTGTACTCCAGCGGCGAGCAGCCCACCTGCTGTCCAAAGGCGCGGTAGAAATTTGACAGGGAGTTAAACCCACAGCTGTATGCGATCTCCGACACGGCCTGTGAGGTCGCATTAAGCAGCGTTTTTGCAAGATTGATCTTCAGTCGGTTGAGGTACTCCGAGTACGACTTTCCCGTCACGTCGATAAACAGCTTGCTGAAATAATTTGGTGTGTAGCCTGCAAGCCTCGCTACCTCACCCACCGTAGGATTTTCCCTGAAATGCGCGTACAAATATCTGAGCGCGCCGTTGATGGAATGAGTGTGTCGCTCCTGTGCACCCTTGCCCGGCGTCGCCGAGTGGCGGAGCATCGTGGTCACTACGTATTCTATCAGATGCGAGATGCACTCCTGCGAATACCTGTCATGCCTCTTTTCTTCATTTTCAAGCATGGTCGCTATCGCATCAAGCGCGTTTACCTCAGGCTCGTCAAGCTGAAACGACAGATTGCCCGACGTGCGTAAAATTTCGTCCATCAGCCCGTCCGATACCATTCGCTCGTCAAACATTATCGTAACCAGCCGCGAAGGTGAGGTTAGGCTCAGCATATGGAAATCTGCGGGTGTCATAAGGTATATGCTTCCGCGCCTTGCGACAGTTCGCTCACCGTTGAGCATATGCTCCCCCTCACCCTCAAGAATGAATTCTATCTCGAAGAATTCGTGAAAGTGCACTATCGTACTGATTTTTCCGCTTTTGCGCACCGTCGCAACGCGATATCCGTTGCGTATATGATCCTCATATAAAAACTTCTTGTATTTCATAGCCACCTCCAACACTATTTTATCATTAATTTCCCTAAAATCAATAGCCTTTTCTTCTTTTTTTTAATAAAATCGTAGAAAAATGTAATATTTTCCTATCATACAGGAAACAAACGTCGAAAAAAGGGTGTATAATCAAATTAAATAAAAATAACCACAGGAGGGCAAAAATGTATACCGATCTTTCACTACCTAAAATTAAAAAGACCTGCGAGCGACTTTACTCAGCCTCTCGCACCGTGCTCGTCGACAGCATACCTCTTTTCGCCGTCGAGCTTGACGGGTATAAGACCTCAAACACTCCGCCCGACGGTGAATACAAGCCGTTCGATGGCAAGCTCAGCGGCTTGGATAAGCGCATCTGGATCAAGGCAGATGTCCTCACCCCTGCCGGGGAGGAGGGCTGCAAGTATTACCTTGAGGTGGATACGGGCATCCGTGGCTGGGATATGCTAAACCCACAGCTGATCGTCTACCTTGACGGGAAAATGGCGTCCGGCCTTGACATAAATCACCGCGAGGTGCGCCTTGAGCCTGAGCATTCCTACAAGACTGATGGTTATTTTTACAGCGGCAACCAGGTCGCCGATCTTCGCATCACTTACAGACTCGTCAAGGTGAACGAAAGGGTAGAGAAGCTCTATTACGATATGCTCGTCCCCTACGAGGCCTGCCGCGACGTGTACGACCGAAATTCGGGTGAATACGCCGCAACCATCGCCGTCCTTGAGCGCGCGGCAAATCAGCTTGATCTGCGTGATCATACCTCTCCCGCGTTCTTCGACGGAGTAGAGCGCGCCGGCGAGATAATGAGCAAGGAATTCTATGAAAAGCTCTGCACCACCGAGGGCAAGCCGACGGTAAATTGCATCGGACACACCCACATCGACGTCGAGTGGCTGTGGGACAGACGGCAGACCCGCGAAAAGATACAGCGCAGCGCCTCAACGGCACTTGCCCTTATGAAGGAATACCCAGAATATAAGTTTATGCTCTCACAGCCGGAGCTGTATCGCTATCTTAAGGAAGAAGCTCCCGAAAAATTCGAAGAGGTAAGGGAAGCGGTGCGCGAAGGACGCTGGGAGCCCGAGGGGGCGCTTTACCTCGAATGCGATTGTAATCTGATAAGCGGCGAGAGCCTTGTGAGACAGCTGCTCTACGGAAAGAAATTCTTCCGCGAGGAGCTTGGCATCGACTCGCGCATCTGCTTTTTGCCCGACGTATTCGGTTATAGCGGTGCAATGCCGCAGATACTTAAATCCTCCGGCATAGATTGCTTCATCACCTCGAAAATAAGCTGGAACGATACCAACACGATGCCCTCCGACATCTTCAAATGGCGCGGCATAGACGGCACCGAGATATTCTCAAGCTTCATAACGGGACAAAAATACGACAAGCGCTCATCGGCGCGCACCACTACCTACGTCGGTGATATAACACCCGCGTTCATATACGGCACGTGGCATCGCTTCGGTCAGAAGGGATATTGCACGGACGTCATTGACACCTACGGCTTTGGTGACGGCGGCGGTGGGCCAACCCGCGAAATGCTTGAGCGCGCACGTCGCCTTGAGGCCGGCTTCCCCGGTATGCCCGTCGCCAGGCTCACGACGCTTACGGACTACGTTGACAAGGCAAGAGCACAGTTCGATAAGGGCTGTCGCGAGCTTCGCAGAACTCCGCGCTGGACGGGGGAGTTATACCTTGAATACCATCGCGGCACCTATACGAGTGCCGCGGCAAATAAGCGCTCAAACCGTAAGTCCGAGCTCGCCCTCGCCCGTGCTGAGGCACTCTCTGCGACCGAGGCACATCTCCTTGGCGGCGAGTACCCCAAGGCTGAGCTTGATAGGAATTGGATAACTGTCCTTCACGATCAGTTTCACGATATACTCCCCGGCTCCAGCATTCACTCCGTCTACGAGTTTACACGGCAGGACTATGCCGAGGTAGCTGAGTCGACAGACAAAATTTGTAAAGAAAAGCTTACGTTAATCGCCGACAAAATCAACACGGGTGGTGGTATTCTCGTATATAATCCCCTTGGCTTTGCCAGACGTGGAGAGATAGTAGCAGACGGCCTTACTCTTACCACCCCTACCGAGATACCCGCCCTTGGATACACCGTTATACCGAAGCCCACGGCAAAATGCACCGTACACCTCAGCGAGGGCAAGCTGAGTAACGACTACTACGATCTAACCCTCGACTCCGCCGGCCGAATCGTTTCTCTCTACGACAAGCGCATAGGGCGTGAGGTCGTGCCTGTGGGGGGCGCGATGAACGAATACCGCGTTTACGAGGACGACCCCGCTAATTACGACGCTTGGGAGATGGACGAGTATATGCAGATCAAGTCCTACGTCCTCGACACTCCCGTCACCGTTACCCCGGTTACCGACGGCGACCGCGCAGGATTTACCCTTGAGCGCAAATATATGAGCTCCACCATAACCGAAGCTATTTGGCTCTATTCCTCATCTGCTCGCATTCAGCTCGAAAACAGGATCGATTGGCACGAGAAGCATCAGACGCTTAAGCTTGCCTTTCCTATTGACGTTAATTCGACTAGTGCCACCTGCGAGATTCAGTTTGGCAGCATAACTCGCCCGACACATACGAATACGAGCTGGGATAAGGCAAAATTCGAGATCTGCGCGCACAGATGGATCGATCTCTCCGAGCACGGCTACGGCGTTGCACTGCTTAACGACTGTAAGTTCGGCCACAGCGTGCAGGGCAACCTTCTCACCCTCACTTGCCTCAAGTGCCCCTCATACCCCGATCCCAAGCAGGACGTGGGACAGCACGAGTTCACCTGTGCTCTCTTACCGCACGTCGGCGACCTCTACGAGTCGGGTGTTATAAGGGAAGCACACGCCCTTAATCAGCCACTCGTTTCTATGCCGATTTCCGCCCACGGTGGCCCCTTGCCCGAGCGCTTTTCTATGATAAGCGTCGATGAGCCGAGCGTAGTCATCGACGGCATCAAGCGCGCCGAGAGCTCCGATGCCGTGATCGTAAGGCTCTACGAGTCCTTCGGCGGCTCGGTGAACGCGCACCTTAGACTCCCGCACGGCGTAAGTCGAGCAGTATTGTGCGACCTTATGGAAACCGAGCATACCGAGCTTAGGATCGATAACGGTCTTGTGAGCCTGCCTCTGCACGCCTTTCAAATAGCGACCCTGAAGCTCGAAAAATAAAAGAAGGGGTCTGTCTCATTAAGAAATCAATGAAATAAGCGCAAAGCAAAAGTGGAGGCACATTTTATAATGTCTCCACTCATTTTTTATTCGGTTATCCCTAAATGCGACGGACCCTTTCATTATTTTTCTCCCAGCATCCTTCGGACCTCGTCCACCGTTGGTATCGACGGTGCCGCACCGCTTCGCGATACCGCTATTGCCGCCGCGCATGACGCTACCCGGAGCGCCTCGCTTATCTCCGTGCCCCTCGTCAGCTCGGCCACAAAATAGCCCGTGAAGGTGTCGCCTGCCGCCGTCGTGTCCTTTACCTCGACCTTGTAGCTCGGCCGGAATATCTCGCCCACCTCGTCGCGGTATATGCATCCGCGCGCACCTACCGTCAGCACCACGCGTAGGGCGGGGTATCTCTTGGCAAGGAAACCAAGAGCCTCGCGCATATCCTCGCATCCCGTGATCGCCCTCGCCTCAACTTCGTTGAGCACAAGATACGTGATCTTTTTAAGATCAAGCCTCAACATTTCCTCGCTTATCGGCGAGGGGTTCAGCACTATCCGCATACCTCTCTCGTATGCGCGGTCAACGATATACCCTACGTTCGATATCTCATTCTGCAACATCAGTATATCACCCTCGCCAAAGTCCGCAAGCACCTCGTCTATCATCTCTCGTGTGACGCACGCGTTTGCACCCGGATATATGATTATCGAGTTTTCTCCCGTACGGCTCACCTGTATCATCGCGTGACCGTTTTTCCCGTCAACTCGCCTGAGATACGAGGTGTCGACACCGCTTTCCTTTAGCATCTGCTCAAGGAACTTGCCGCCCTCGCCGATGCACCCGGCGTGGTATACGGCGGCACCTGCACGCGCCGCAGCGATCGATTGATTTAATCCCTTTCCGCCGGGGAATATCTCAAGTCCGCGCGCCGCCTCGGTCTCGCCGCCCGCCACTATATGATCTACCGCGTAAACGTAGTCTATATTACATGATCCGAAATTTATAAGCTTCATACTCTATCACCTCTCTTACAATATACTCCTGAAAATGCAAATTCTCTTTTTTAAAAAAAGGACTTGTCTTGCGCGCGCCGAATAGTGTATAATATATTCAGTAAAGCACGGAGGCGGAAAATGAGTCTTACCAAAGCAAAATCGCTCCTCGCCGAGGGGCAATATACCTGTGTCCTCTCCAACGGAGAGTGTACCCTGACCTCAACCGCGCGCGGAGTTCGTCCGCTCGTTGAGTGGCTTAGGTCGGGAGTGTCCGTCCGCGGCTTTTTCGCTGCCGATAAGGTAGTCGGCCGCGCCACCGCCTATCTCTACGTCCTGCTCGGTATTCGCAGGCTTTACGCCGCAGTCATCAGCCGTCCCGCACTTGAGGTGCTACTATCTCACGGCATACAAGCCGAGTACGGCACCCTGGTTGACAATATCATAAACCGCACAGGCGACGGCATCTGCCCGTTTGAGTCGGCAGTTATGGATATCACCGACCCCACCGCCGCCTACGCCGTAATTATATCGAAAATGAGGGAAATGAATATTCCCCTCCAAAGGAGAAATGATGAAGCATAATTTTGATAACGTAAAAAAGAATTTCGGCTTCGGCTGTATGCGCCTGCCGATGAAGGACGGCGAGGTCGAGTATACCGAGACCAAGCAGATGTTTGACGCCTTTATCGCCGCGGGCTTCAATTACTTCGATACCGCCCACGGATACATAGACGGTAAAAGCGAGATAGCCGTGCGCGAGTGCCTGACCTCGCGCTATCCGCGCGACGCGTACGTCCTCACCAATAAGCTCTCCACCTACCATTTCAAGACCGAGGAGGAGATCCGCCCCCTCTTTGATGCCCAGCTCAAGGCCTGCGGCGTCGATTATTTCGACTTCTACCTTATGCACGCACAGGATAAGACTCTCTTTGAAAAGTACAAGGCCTGCCGCGCATACGAGACCGCCCTTGAATTTCTCTCCGAGGGCAGGATAAAGCACCTTGGCATCTCCTTCCACGACACCGCCGACGTCCTCGACCGCATTCTTACCGAGTATCCGCAGGTCGAGGTCGTGCAGATACAGCTCAATTACGTCGACTTTGACGACCCGTCCGTACAGTCGCGCGCCTGCCTGGAGGTATGCCGTAAGCACGGCAAGCCCGCCATCGTTATGGAACCTGTAAAGGGAGGCTCTCTCGTTAAGCTCCCCGAGGCGGCACAGCAGGTCTTTGACTCCCTCAAGGGTGGTAGCAACGCCGAGTACGCCATTCGCTTTGCCTCAGGGCAGGAGGGTGTAATGATGGTTCTCTCCGGTATGGGCAATATGGATATGGTGCGCGACAATATCGGCTATATGCAGGACTTCAAGCCGCTCGACGAGAGGGAAAGCGCCGCCGTCGATAAAGTCTGCGAGATATTCCGCTCTCTCGGCAGCATTCCATGTACCGCCTGCCGCTATTGCACCGAGGTCTGTCCGCAGGGCATTCCGATCCCCGAGACCTTCGCCTGCCTTAACTCCAAAAAGGTCTTTAACGACTGGAACGCCGCCTTCTACTATAACCATATACATACCCAAACCGCCCCAAAGGCATCCGCCTGCATAAGGTGCGGACTTTGCGAGGGCGTCTGTCCCCAGCATCTCCCCATACGCGACCTGCTTGCAGAAGCGGTCGACACCTTTGAGAAAAAGGAAGGAAAGTAAATGATAAAGCCGAGCACCGCTTTTACGGATGCTCGGCTTTTGATCATATTAGGATAGTTTCTTGCTTGTTGCCTTTTTGATACCGTAAAACGCCGCGTAAAACGCAACGATATATAAGTAGAAAAGCACCACTACGATTATCGGATAAGCAACCGGATTTCCGCCGACGAGGTTGTATATTATATCGTACGGTGTGCCGTCGCCACGCATAAGGAACATATAGTTGTAATCTATCGTGACGTTCGCAATATACGCTGCAACACAGAAGCCGGTGAGGATAGCAAGCGTTATCGGAATATTCCTCTTTTTCATGCTTGCCATACCCGATATAACGATATAAAGGGAACAGAAGCCGGATATTGAATGCGTTATTCCCGATACCACGTTGTCAAAAGACAGCACGGGATATGCAGAGTAGTTGTTGCCTGCAAGATAGGTGCCAAGCACCGCACCGAGAATACCGAATATAAATACGAAGTCAAGCGCCGCCTCACGCACTCTGCCGCGTGAAAATGCCGCGAGAGGGATGGTAATGAGCTGTATACTGCACAGGAAAAGCGGCAGATCATACAACCAAGCCATCGCATCGCCCGAACGAATGCACACGAGCACGATCTTGAAAAGCTCAAAGCCGTCTATAAGAAGCGCCGCAACCGCCAGCACTCTGTTTTTTGCCTCGTCCGCAGCGAGCCTGTTCCTTCTTCCAAGCAGCACGGCCGAGCAGATCATAATTACCATAAGCACGCTGACAAACGTCAGATGCTGCCATGACATATATCCTTCAACGGGGCGCGTATAGCCTCCAAAGCCGAAAAATTCTCTCATATAAGTCTCCATCTTAGATAATCATCGAAATTATAGCAAACTCGCGCGAATTTGGGAAGACTTTGACACAATTATTAATAATAATTCATATTTGTCACTCCATTTTGGACAAAAAATACGCAGAAAATATGCCATAGAAATATTTTAGGAGAATATTTTGGTATACGCAAGGAAGATTTTTAGTTTACTGTAAAGTAAAAAGAGGTTATCATTAAATTGTAATAATAACGGAAAGGCAAGTTATGAAGACCTATATTCGTCACAGGACCCTTAACGTCCGCTCGTATATCTCGCCCGCGAGATCGAGGCGCTCTATCCGCGCGCCCTCGATGCCTTCGAGCTCTCGCTCGTCTGGCACCGCCACGTCATCCCCGTCCTCTTCCCAACCTGGAAGATCAACTACGACTCCGGCGAATTAACAATGTGATAAAAACCATAAACAGGGGCTAGCTCATTAAGCTAACCTAAAGGAAGAAAAAAAGCGACAGCTTTTTACCGTAAAGGTATTGAGCTGTCGCTTGCTTTATTGTATAATTAAATTGCTACCAATAACCCTACAAGAAAGCGAGATAATTATACAC
>CAZQTN010000013.1:0-28317 GCA_964596195.1 uncultured Ruminococcus sp. | reverse complement strand
GCAGCCCGAGTCTCTCATCAGACTTGATATGTCCGAGTTTATGGAGAAGCACGCCGTTTCAAGAATAATTGGTGCGCCTCCCGGCTACGTCGGATATGACGAAGCAGGCCAGCTCACCGAGAAGATCCGTCGCCGCCCTCACGCAGTCATACTTTTTGACGAGATAGAGAAGGCGCATCCCGACGTTCTCAACATCCTTTTGCAGATACTTGATGATGGCAAGATAACCGATGCCCAGGGCCGTCAGGTAAACTTTGAGAATACCATCATTATAATGACTACAAACGCCGGTAGTGAGGTAACGACTTCTATCTCCGGCTTTGCAGACAATAAGGAGCAAAAGTCGAAGGAAAAGACGGAAAAGGCGCTTGCCTCATTCCTTCGCCCCGAATTTATAAACCGCATAGACGAGATAATAGTTTTCCGCCATCTCGATGAGAAGGATTTTGAAAAAATTGCGGATATTATGCTCTCGAAGCTTGCGGCACATATGAATGAAAAGGGAACTAGGCTTACCTATTCCGAGGATGTATTGACTTATATTGCCCAAAAATCGTATTCCGAGAAATACGGAGCCAGAAATATGCGTCGTTTCGTCGAGCGAGAGGTGGAGGATAAAATTGCATCGCTGATAATCGATAAAGCGAAGACGTCCTTGCTCGGCATTCACCTGACTGTCGATGGTGAAGAAATTCAAATCAGTTCAATATGACAAAAACAGGAGATAAACAATGGCAGAATGCACACACGATTGTTCTACTTGCTCACAAAAGTGCTCCAAGGAATCACTTATGGCCCCCGCGAATGCGGCGAGCAGAGTAAAAAGAGTTATCGGCGTTGTTAGTGGAAAGGGGGGCGTTGGTAAGTCGCTCGTTACCTCTATGCTCGCTGTAACAATGCAAAGAAGGGGATATAAGGCCGCAATTCTCGATGCCGACATTACCGGACCCTCGATACCCAAGGCATTTGGGCTTAAGCCCGGATGTGTGAGCGGCAGCGAGCTTGGTATGTTTCCGCCCACGACCAAGACCGGAATTGAGGTCATGAGCGTCAACCTTCTTATGGACGAGGAGACCAAGCCTGTTGTTTGGCGCGGCCCTGTAATAGCAGGCACCGTAAAGCAGTTTTGGTCGGACGTAGTCTGGAACGAGGTTGACTATATGTTCGTTGATATGCCTCCCGGCACCGGCGATGTTCCGCTTACCGTATTCCAAAGCCTGCCGCTTGACGGAATAGTTATAGTAAGCAGTCCGCAGAGCCTTGTTTCTATGATCGTTGCTAAGGCGGTGAATATGGCCTCCTTGATGGATGTTAAGGTTCTTGGCCTTATCGAAAATTACAGTTACCTTGTCTGCCCCGATTGCGGCAAGCGTATCAACGTCTACGGTGACAGTCACATTGATGAGCTGGCAAAGGAGCATTCCACAGAGGTTCTTGCCAGAATCCCGATCGATCCGTCACTTGCAGCCTTGTGCGACAACGGTGTAATTGAGCTTTTCGAGGGAGATTATCTCGAGTCCGCAGCTAATGCGATAGAGAATGCATTTAACAAATAAAAAGTAATAGGAGTTGACTTACGATCAACTCCTATTTTTATTTTTCAAACCCTCACTTTACGACAATATCCTTCAGCATAAAGTGCTAGAATAGTACTTGCTGATAGGGAAGTTTTTTTGAAATGGGGTGAAACAGAGTGACTACGGTGTACATAGATGTGTATTTTCTCATAAACTTTACCGTTGATCTGCTTGCTTTTCATCTTGCTGCTGTTTTTACGAAGATCAAGCTTAGAAGCCATAGGTTAATGTTCGCTACTTTGTTAAGCTCATTATACGCTTGTATGATGATCTTCTTTTCGGGGGAACCTTGGGTTGCGGCCTTGTTATCGATTGTTTCTCTTATCATCGTGTCTTACACCTTGGTGGGCGGTATAAGAATACTCCGTCGCATAAAGCTGATGGTCTCGTTTTTTCTTTTTTTGACTGTTATCGGCGGTATAGTACATTGGACGTACGGTATGCTTAGTGAGTATTTCCCACAGCAAGAACAAGCCGAGGTGCACGACAGAAGATTGCTTATTCTCGCGGTTTTAGTTTTGCTTTCGATAGGTATAATACGGCTTCTCTTTCTTTTGTTTTTCAACTCTGCTACGGAAAGAACTTCTCGCTTGCGGCTCGAATTTATGGGTCGTGAGATCCTGTTAGATGCCCTGGTGGACACGGGAAATTTATTGAAGGATCCTATGGATATGACACCCGTAATGCTTATAAAGAAAAAGGCTGTATCATCGCTTTTTCCAAAGGGTATACCCGATATTAATGAGGTAGATAACAGCCCCGAGTTGAAGCACCATGTGCGTCTGATACCCGTATGTCAAAATGGTATCAGCGTTATAAAAACCGGTTTCCGACCGGAGCGTGTTTTTGTAAAGAAAAATAACAGGTACGTTGAAACGAGAATGACCTTTATTATTGATGAAGAAAACGGCACCTTTGGAGGATACGATGCTCTCGTTCCCTCATGTGCCCTGGAGAACATATGAAATGAATATTAAGCGATTTTTTTATAAGATCCGTACGCTCTTTTTACGCATCTTTTCATCAAAGGTATACTACGTTAATGGCACGGAAAGTCTGCCCCCTCCGCTTGACGAGGAGATAGAGGAGCACCTGCTTGATAACATACAATCACGGGAGGCAAGAGATAAGCTGATAGAGCACAATCTCCGTCTAGTCGTATACATAGCAAAGCGGTTTGAAAACACGGGAGTCGGAATTGAAGAGCTGGTCTCGATCGGTACCGTCGGCTTAATAAAGGCAATCGGCACGTTTAATTCAAACAAAAATATAAAGCTCGCCACTTACGCCTCGCGTTGTATTGAAAACGAGATATTGATGTTTATACGTAAGACCTCCGGCAAGAAGCGCGAGGTGTCGATAGACGAGCCGTTAAGCGTTGATTGGGATGGAAACGAGCTGTTGCTATCTGATGTGCTCGGGTCGGAAAACGACAGCGTTTATCGTGATATGGAGGACGATGAGGAGCGGAGAATATTGCGTTCGGCCGTTATGGATCTGAGCGCTAGAGAGCGCATCATCATCGAGATGCGCTATGGCCTAAACGGCGGTGACGAGCTCACCCAAAAGGAGGTTGCTGATGCGCTCGGTATATCACAAAGCTATATTTCAAGGCTGGAAAAGAAAATAATGAAGGATCTTCGCAAAAAAATTCAAGAAAAAATATAATTTTTTTGAAAATCTATTGCAAATTAAAAAAATGTGTGATATAATAAGGAGCAATTGAAAATGAATAACTATGTAAAGAGGTGTTAAAAATGAAAGCAGGAATACATCCCGAGTACAAGGAAGCTACCATCAGATGTGCTTGCGGCGAGACCGTTTCTACCCACTCTGTAAAGGGTGATATGAACGTAGAAATTTGCTCTAAGTGCCATCCTTTCTATACAGGTAAGCAGAAGTTTGTAGATGCCGGCGGACGTGTTGACAAGTTCAAGAAGCGTCTTGCTAAGGTTGGTAAGTAATTACCGTAAGAAAAGAGCGCCGTACAGTCCGTAATTGGTCGTCGGCGCCCTTTTTCTATCATTCCTATGTCGATTGGAGGCATAATATGTCACAGAATATAGATGGAACCGCGGTATTGGTAAGCATTGCTTCCTCAGGCGCTGAGGTTGAGGAATGCGAGCGTAGTCTTAACGAGCTTGAAAATTTGCTTAATGTTGCGGGTGCGGAAGCATTTGCAAGAGTAATACAGGTAAAGGATAGCTTTGATCCTCGTACCTGTATAGGCAAAGGCAAGGTTCAGGAAATTGCTGATATTTGCGCAAATAACGGTATCGGACTCGTCGTTTTTGATTTCGAGCTTTCACCGGCTCAGATAAGAAATCTTGAAAACGATATTGCATCCGATGTTAGAGTTCTCGATCGCAGTATGCTTATACTTGATATTTTCGCTCTGCATGCCACCAGCGGTGAGGGAAAGCTTCAGGTTGAGCTCGCACAGCTGAAATACTCTGCACCAAGACTTACCGGTCACGGAAGCGAGCTTTCACGTCAGGGCGGAGGCATTGGAACGCGTGGACCCGGTGAGTCGAAGCTTGAAACCGACAGGCGTCATCTTAAAGAAAAAGTAGCTGCCCTTGAAGCAAGACTCAAGGACCTTGAGGACAACAGGGCGGTTATGCGCGCCAAACGCGACAGAAGCACGATAGCTAAGATCGGCATCGTCGGTTATACCAATGCCGGTAAATCCATGCTTTTAAACAAGATAACAGGTGCGGACGTTCTCTCTGAGAACAAGCTCTTCGCAACTCTCGATGCTACGACCAGAAAGGCAGAGCTGCCTTGTGGCGAAAGCGTGCTTTTCACGGATACGGTCGGATTTATCAGGAAACTGCCGCATCACCTGGTGCGGGCATTTAAATCTACGCTCGACGAGGTTTGTTATTCTGATATTTTGCTTATAGTCTCCGACGTCAACGATCCCGAGGTTCTTGAGCACATCAAGGTTACCGAGCAGGTCATTGAAGAGCTTGGAGCGGCTGACAAACCCAAAATCTACGTGCACAATAAGTATGATCTGTACGATGGTGTCCTTGATGCAAGGAATACCGAAAATACAGTTTTTATATCTGCTAAGACGGGAGACGGACTTGACGACTTGCTTGCAGCTATTGAGGGCGAGCTATCTCGCTTAAAACGAAACTATAAATTGTTGGTTCCGTATGATAAGCAGACCATTGTAAGTGCACTTTATGCCAATTACACGGTAATTTCTACCGAATACGTAGAAAATGGCGTAATGGTCGAGGCTACCTTGGACGAGCGCGGACGCGGTATGTATCGTGATCTTATTATCGAGTAACTGAGTGATAAAGAGGGGTTATGGAATCGTATACGACAGTCAGACGCGAGGGCGTATTTGAATATGAGGACAGAAAGTCCGTATTTATAGGCACGGCCGTTCCTGTTTCCACGGAGCAGGATGCGCTTGCATTTATAGCCTTTATAAAAAAGAAATATCCCGACGCTCGCCACCACGTATATGCGTACGTTCTTCGTGAGAACTCCACGATGCGCTTCTCGGATGATCACGAGCCGCAGGGAACTGCCGGAATGCCCGTGCTTGACGCTATCAGAAAAAACGGATGTACGGATACGGCAGTCGTTGTAATACGTTATTTTGGCGGAACGCTTCTTGGAACCGGCGGCCTTGTGCGTGCTTATTCCGCCGCCGCAGTCGGCGCACTTGAAAATGCGGAAATAATAACTTACGATATTTACAGCGAGATAAAGATAGTGGTATCTTATTCGGATTATCAGCGCGTAACTCCAATAATATCCGATTATGGATTCAGAGTTGCTGATACTGCATATAGCGATTCGGTGGTTATCAACGGTCGCATAAGCAAAGAACGCGCAGATGAGTTTATAAGCACCGTGAACGAATCTACCTCGGGGCGCGCAAAAACTGAGATACTGCAAGAAATTTTTGACTTTTAATTATCAAAGTGTTTTAAATAATATATTCGTATATTATGGTGAATTTTTTGAAGGGAGGAGTAAAAAACGTGATAACAAAAGAAACGGTTGATGAAGTATTGATACGCAATGATGTTGAATCGCTTATCGGTAGCTACGTTTCTCTAAAGCGCGCGGGCTCGAATTTAAAGGGTCTGTGTCCGTTTCACAGCGAGAAAACTCCTTCTTTCGTGGTTTATCCCTCGGATAACAGCTTTTATTGCTTCGGTTGCGGCATTGGCGGCAATGCAATTACTTTTATTCGGCAGATAGAGCATCTTGACTACCCGGATGCAGTTGAATTTTTGGCAAAAAGAGCCGGGATAACCGTTATACGTGATGATGAAAATGACTATCAGCAAAATCGCGGAATATCTAAAGAGCGGTTATATAAAATGAACGTGGATGCCGCAAAGTTTTACCACGCAATGCTTTTTAGTCAAAATCAAAAGGCTAAGGAAGCACTTGCATACTTTACGGAAAAACGCGGACTTTCGCTTGCAACGATCAAGCACTTCGGACTTGGATTTGCTCCGGATAGCGGATATGCTACGCTTGATTATATGACCAAGCTTGGGTACACTAAGGAAGAACTGTTCGAAGGTTTTTTCGTTTCTAAAAGCGAGCGCGGCTCTTATTTTGACAGCTTCCGCAACCGTGTTATGTTTCCCATAATCGACGTGTCGGGAAATGTCATAGCCTTTGGCGGTCGCGTAATGGATGATTCAAAGCCGAAATACCGCAATACTATGGACACCCCCGTGTTTAAAAAATCCAGAAATCTCTTTGCGCTTAACTTTGCCAAGCAAACGTGTGCCGAATCTCTCATACTTTGCGAGGGATATATGGACGTTATTGCGATGCACGCGGCAGGCTTTACAAACGCCGTTGCTACGCTCGGAACCGCAATAACCGCAGAGCAGGCGAGATTGATGAGCCGTTATACCAAGAAGGTCATCATATCTTACGACGCCGACGAGGCAGGGCAGAAGGCCGCGCAAAGAGCAATGAAAATCCTCGATGAGGTAGGCCTGGCGGTCGGTGTTATTAAGATTCCGGGCGCAAAGGATCCGGATGAATATATCAAGACCTTTGGCAAGGAGAAATTCCGCGAGGTAATATCCGGATCAAAAACCAAGTTTGAGTACAATATGGACTCGGTTCTCTCGCGCTTTGATCTCAACCTGCCACAGGATAAAATCGACGCCTTGCTTGAACTTGAAAAGATGATTTCGGCAGTAAATTCCAAGGCAGAAAGAGATATTTATATACAGTCCGTTACTCAGAAAATAAGTGTTGACCCCCAAAGCGTGCGTGATGACGTTGAACGCTTGGTGAGGAAAAACCTCAATGCACAACGCAAGAGCAATAACGAGAAGCTAAAACAGCAGGCCGCGGGCTTCGGTGATAGGGTTAATCCCGATTATGCCAAGGCACCTGCGGTAGCGGGGCATGAAGAAAACGTTCTCGGTCTTTTACTTCTGTATCCCGAGCATCGTAAGAGGGTGTTTACCGAACAGCTTCTTACTGCCGATGATTTCTTCACAGATCTCAATCGCAGGGTCTTTCAGTATACCGCGCTGCTTCACGAATCGCCGAGCGACGTAAACCTCGACGTGAATTTTCATTTCACGCCCGACGAGGTTGGCAGAATATCCAGAATGAAGATCGCGAGAATGAATCTTACCGATAACGGCGATGAGGTTCTTCTCGAGAGCGTATCCTTGTTAAAGGATGCGATGAAGAAGAAAAACGCCGCCACGGCGACGACCTTCGATGCTTTGAATGATCTCATTAATTCTATGAAAAACAAAACTTAAGGATGGTGTAAGTATGGCAAACGATAAGTTACAGGCAACCAATATCATAGACTCTAAAAACGACGGTGGTATTCTTAACTCCAACATTATGAAGACCCTTGAGGATATTGATTACGATATTGCTCAGGCCGATCTGGATAGCGTTGCCCCCGATGATATTGACGGTGATGCGTTTAAGGAGATAGAGAAGGACGTTGAATCGTACGAGGCTGAAAAAATGGAGAAGCTCCTTCTTCAAGAGGGACTTGCTATTGACGACCCCGTCCGTATGTATTTGAAAGACATCGGTAAGATTCCGCTTCTTTCTCCGGAGCGTGAAAAATACCTCGCAGAGCAGATTGCTCTCGGTTCAAAGTCTGCAAAGGACGAGCTCATAGAGGCCAACCTTCGTCTCGTTGTTAGCATTGCTAAGCGTCACGTTGGTAAGGGTATGTATTTCCTCGATCTCATTCAGGAGGGAAATCTCGGTCTTATCAAGGCTGTTGAAAAATTCGATTACAGCAAGGGCTACAAGTTTTCCACCTATGCAACCTGGTGGATAAGACAGGCTATTACACGTGCCATTGCGGATCAGGCACGTACCATCCGTATTCCGGTACATATGGTTGAAACCATCCATAAAGTATCGAGGACAGCGCGTCAGCTTCTCCAGGAATTTGGTAAGGAGCCGACGACCGATGAAATTGCAGAGAGACTTGGTATAACCGCTGACAAGGTTCGTGAGATTATGAAAATAGCGCAGGATCCCGTTTCTCTTGAAACTCCCATAGGTGAAGAGGAGGATAGCCACCTTGGCGATTTCGTTGAGGATAACGATTCTCCTGCTCCCTCCGACAGCGCCTCCTACGCACTTCTTCGTGAACAGCTTTGCAATATTCTTCACACCCTTACACCCCGCGAAGAGCAGGTAATAAAGCTCCGCTTTGGCCTCGAAGATGGACGCCCCAGGACACTTGAGGAAGTCGGAAAGCAGTTCCAAATTACTCGTGAGCGTATCAGACAGATAGAGGCAAAGGCGCTCAGAAAGCTCAGACATCCTTCGCGTTCCAAGACGCTTAAGGATTATTTGGCAAACTGATTTTTAAATATTGACAGTAATTTTTAAGTATTTAATACGAAAATGGCTTGACTTTTCGTCCAATATATAGTAAAATATTTAAGATGATATATATTTTCGGAGGTTTCATTCCAAAATGAAGAAAATTTTATGCTTGATCCTATGCTTGATTTTCGCTTCATTCATGCTTGTGAGCTGCGATGACGATGAAATCGGCAAGGTGCCCGACCACTATCCCGAGCCCGAACCGGAAATTGAAGAGGTTTCGCTTAACTTATACATCATCGTTGACGAGGCAACCTCCGATAACGCTATTCAGACCGTTAGCCGTATGATAGCACAGCACACGCTTGCCACCTATTATACTGAGGTCAATGTTAAGTACGTGCCTGCTGACGAGTATGAGAACGTTGCTCTTAATGCAGTTTACTCAACCGAGGCTGATGCGGCTAATATAGTTTTGGTCAATTCCTACAGCCTTATGTCTAAGCTGGTTAGCACCGGAAAGCTTGAGAATCTTAGCGGTTACCTTCAGCTTTCTGATTACGGTACTCTTAATGTTAAGATACCCTCTACTCTGTTTGATGCATGTGTATGGAGCGTTGACGAGAAAGGTGCTGAGCAGCTCTACGTTGTACCCAACAATCACGTTATCGGCGAGTATCAGTATCTCGTCATCGACAGAGAAGTAGCAGAGCAGCAGCTTAAGTACAGTTTGACCGAGCTTCTCAGCTATAACACCTACGATGCTACCGAGGCTCTCCGCGCTGATATGGAGCTGGCGGGCTACAACTCCGAGGAGTACGTCTACATACAGAACGGTTCTTACTCTCTTAAAGCTGAGCTTGAAGCAAACAATAAGAACGTATGCAATATTATTGAGAACCCGACCGTTGATCTTGACGAGGCTTATTCCTCCGCCTTTGCGATTGTTGACACAGGCAATGATGTTGTTGACGATCGTGCGATGGAGATAATTTACGCGCTTAACAATGACGTTGAGCTACGTAACCTTCTTCAGTACGGCGTTTACGGTACAAACTACACCCTTTCCGACGACGGCGAAATTCTTATGGTAAACGATGAGACGAACACTTACCGTATGAAGCTTGAGTATACCGGCAATATATTCGTCGCCAGTTATTGTGACGATATCGGCTGGACTGCCGAGGTAGCCGCAAACGGTGAAAAGCAGAACGCAGCGTCCGTTTATAAATCTGGAAATTAACTTTTGGAAAATCGGGTGCTCAGCTCCCGATTTTCTTATAGATACCAATTAAAATACGCCACAGAGGTTTGTATGATTAAAAAGAAAAAGGAAACGACGTTTAAGGATATTGTTGAGATATTTCTCCCCAAGTTGTGGCTGATGCTACTCGTTGCAGTAGTGTTTGCCGCTACGGTGTCAGTATATTCCGTCTTTATAAAGGATGAGACCTATACCTCATCGTCGATAATTTACGTATACAACGATAAAGGAACCACTACCTCCCCCTCGACGAGTGATCTTCAGGCTGCGGAGCAGATGGTTAATATATATAAGTACGCAATAACCGCGGATAAATTCCTTAAAATGGTTTGCGCCGAGGATGCCATCGCTCATTATAATCTTCGTCCGTCTCAGGTAGCAGCGATGCTTTCCTTCAGCCAGCTCGAGGAGACGGCAGCATTCCGTATCAGCGTAACGTCTACTGATGCGCGCCTTTCTTACGACGTGGCACTCGCTGTCACCAATGGCATTGAAACTTACATACAGGGTGATGACGGCATCATTAAAAACGCACTGCTTTCAAGCGTTTTTGAGGATCCTTCGATCGCCGGCTCCCCCAACAGCAAGGGCACGGTAACCAATGCTATAATCGCTTTCGTGGTCGGATTCGTAATCACTGCTGCGATCATTTGGGCATATTCCTTCTTCGACGTAGTGATACGCTCGACCAAGAAAATTGAGGACAACCTTGATATTCCGATCCTTGGTGTTATTCCAAGACATGAAATTTCAGCGGCAGAGGAGGGAAGATCGTAATGCTTTTTAAGAAGAAAAAGGCGCACTCCAACGATAAGATCGACGGGCTTCGACTTATAGACGATAACACTCCGTTCGCTATCAACGAGGCTTTCAGGGCTCTTTACACAAAGGTTCTTTATCTTCCTATTGAGGATAAGTGCCGCAAGATCGCATTGACCAGTGCTTTTTCCGGCGAGGGAAAGACTTATATTTCTATCAATCTCTCCATCACCCTTGCGCGCAACTCCGAGACAAAGCGTGTATTGCTCATCGACTGCGATATGAGAAAGCCGCGTGTCGCGCGCATTCTCTCAAAGTATTACAATGAGCAGGCTGAGGCAGGCGGACTTTCCGAATACCTTGCGGGAATCCACGACGAGCCCAATATTATCACTACAGAAATCCCTAATTTCTCGATTCTTTTCTCCGGTGCGGAAAGTGCTAATCCGATCGGTCTTATAAACTCGAAGAGAATGAGCGATCTGCTCGACAAGTGCTCGGAAATGTTCGATTACATTATCCTTGACACCCCTCCCGTTACTGTTGTATCTGATGCGATCCTCCTTGCAGATAAGATCAATGGATACATTATGGCATCCAGGGCTGATTACTCCAACATCAATTCTCTCTCCGAGGCAGTACAGATAGTACAAAACGTTGGCGGTGAGGTGTTCGGCATTGTTCTTTCGGCTGTCAACCCCAAGAATTCGGGTGGCGCCTATAAAACCTATAAAAACAACGGATATTACTCCACCTGATAGAGGGCTGTCGTATGAATAACAGTGAATTCGACATAGTCGACTTTCATTCTCACGTTCTCCCCGGCGCCGATCACGGTTCGGATTCTGTTGATACCACTCTTAAGCAGCTCAGGCTTGCATCAAGTGAAGGTGTGACTCGAGTAATTGCAACACCGCACTTTTATCCGCATAGGCACACGCTTGATAAGTTCTTGCAAAAGAGAGGTGCTTGTGCCGAACTGCTTTACAGCGCAATTGACAGCACTCTGCCAACCGTAAAGCTTGGTGCCGAAGTATTGCTTTGCCCAGGGCTTGAGAAGTTTCAAGGACTCGAAAAGCTTTGTCTCTGCGGAACGGAATACATTTTACTTGAGCTTCCTTTCGCAGATTTCAGACAGGAGTATTGCGACACAGTTCAGAAAATAATGCGAATGGGTCTTAAGGTTGTGCTTGCGCACGTTGATCGCTATCCAAAGGAAAATATTAAGCAGCTGATTGACGTTGGCGTGGATATGTTGCAAGTAAACGCCGACTCACTTGACAAGCTCTTTAAACCAAAGCACATACTTGAATGGGCTAAAAAAGGATACGTCGTTGCCATCGGCAGCGATATACACAACGCCGATGCAAAGGCTTATAAGCACTTCACGAAGGCAAAGTCAGTGCTTGCCGGCTCAATTGAGCACATTAGCACGGTATCGAACAATATCTTTAATTTAATGAAATGAAGAAAGCCGACGAGGGGAATCGACCTTGTCGGCTTTTTTGTCTATGTCCACGCATATATTTCCCAATTTTACAAACAATAACACCAAGCCTAATTTATAAGAATACAAGGAGATATATAGATGAAAGCAACAGGAATAGTTCGTCGTATCGACGATCTTGGTCGTGTCGTCATCCCAAAAGAAATACGAAGAACGATGCGAATACGCGAGGGGGATCCGCTTGAGATATATACGGATCGTGATGGGGAAGTAATATTTAAAAAATATTCGCCGATAGGTGAGCTTCACGCTTTTGCAACGGAGTATGCCGAGACATTGCAGAAAACTTCGGGTATGCCCATTTTTATCTGCGACAGAGATGCGATCATCGCGGTATCGGGAGCCTCAAAGCGAGAGTATATAGACAGAAAGATATCTCATTCGCTTGAAGAAATCATAGATTCCAGGGCGCTCTATCAGCGCGATAACGGAAAGGAGACCATAGCTCTCACCGATGACGGCGGTCACTACGTCAGTTGTGCTATGCCGATAATTGCGGAAGGGGATATAACGGGTGCAGTGATCTCTGCGTGGCAGTACGATACTCCCACAAATGACAAGATCGCCGATGCAGTAGAATCAAAGCTTATTCAAACTGCCGGAATTTTTCTCGGGAAACAAATGGAATCATAAAATCGAAGGGTTGCTACTGCAGTAGCAACCCTTATGTTAACTAAACGTTATATTTGTAGCAAGCGAGGCCTTGTAGTATGCGATATAGGCATTACCGCGATTGACATCAAGAGTCTCTCCCATTAAATTTTTGAATATAAGCTCTCCGCTTTTATTAGTTGACCAGACGAATTCGGTAAGTCCACCGTTTGAGATATAATATCCCCGTCCGCCTGAAACCGTGTCAATAACGAGCTCGGTGCCATCCGAGTTTTCATACGTTGTTGCATTGGCGAATAAGACGAATACGTTAGTGAAAGATATATTTTCCCCCGTAAGCATATCCATACGGCGATTTTCTCCCTTGTAATAAAGGTATTTACCGCTACCTTCATGATAGTACAAATTCGTTACGTTGCCGTCAGAATATGGGATCGATACTGTTACGGCATCTGTGACACCGGATATTTTGTCATCAGCAAAAGTGTAGGGAGCGTTTTTGTATCCCGATATGCTAGCGGATGCCGACATCCTGTTTTCGGCGATCTCAACCATGTTTTCCGACGTATAGACGTATAGAGTGTTTTCTATGTAGTAGCAATCGGAATACTGCGAGAGATCGAGCGTTATTCCGTCTGTCTCCCAGGCATCATATACTACTACGTCGTCCTTTCCGTATGATATTACGACTCCGCCAAAAAAGTTTGACATATTTGATATAAAATTGCGGGTTGCTTTAAGCGAGCCGATCTTCCACATTACGTCCTTATTCGTCGTATATGCAACGATGCGCGAGGTACCGTCCTCTATTGGAAATTCAACTGTAACGTCGGATTTTGATACGCCGTATAACGGGCGCGTGGGATCAACCACCATACCCTTGGGGATGGAGTTATATTCTTCCTCCGAAATCTGCAGGCCTGTAATTTTGCTTAAAAAAACCTCCTCCGGCGGAGTGATCATCGGAGGAGTCGCATCTTCATCAGGTGTCGTATCGTTTTTGTCGTCAGGCTCAGCTCCGGTATCGGTGCTTGCGCCGTCTTTATTTTCATCGGTTTCATCAGCTATGTTGCCGACATCACCGCTATCCGGCTGCGTTGGTGTGCTTTCTCTGCCGCTTGCTGCAAATCCTACGGCGGAAACGACGAGTATCGCAATAAGAAGCAGGGAAAGAAATTTGTAAAAACCGTTAAGCTTCAAATGTTTCATTTTTACCTCCTTGCGTGCCTACGTTAGGCACGCACGCTTGAAAAATCAGACGCGTCGCTCCAACCAAGCGTGGGCGGTCTCGAGTGCGTCGATAAGGCTCGTCGACATAATATTCTTCTCAGGCATAATAGAGCCGTGAGGGACGAGCTGTACTACTATTTTTTCGGGAATCATAGTTCCTTTTACTTCTTTTTCGCTCATAACGATCATATGCACGTGATACTTAGCTGACATATCGCCGTAGTAAATATCCGCGTCGTGACGAACAAGCGGTCTGCCCTTGTATTCAAGGAATTCTTCGTTAGTTACGCCTTCTGCGTTTAACATAAAATTGACTCCTTTCTGTTTATTTGAAAACGACGGCGTATAAGTCCGTTTCGATATAAGCATACCAAACTTGTCCACGCTTGTAAATGGCTTCGACAAAAGTAGTGCTTGTTAAAATATCGAGCTTATACGTCTTTTTTTACAAAAGGTGTCCTCTTGTAAATGCTACCGGTCGGGGCGACGTTTGGCTTTGTGAGCTGACTGATCGCATCAGCCGTGTCTGAGAGCTCCTTCTGCCTTATGGCAGTCGGGGAGCGGGGAAGATCAGATGGCTTTGTAAGAACCGAAAGGCTACTCGTTTTCTTGATCCTTTTAAGTAGTGCTTGGCCGACCTTATCCATACCAAGGACCTGCGTGTATTCGGGCAACGTTCTTACATCGGAGGAGGTAACGCCGAGTAAGGAATACCAGACACCACGCTTTATCCTTGCAGTAGTGTATTTTTTTGTTGCGGTCAGCTCTACCAAAGAGTGAATGCTTGTTGCCTCAAGGCTTTTGTTCTTGAGACGGTTATATAAACCACCGCCGACGTCGTGAAGTTCACTCTCGTCATCGGTGAGATTTAACATAAATGATGAAGCTACTGCCGGAAACAGTACTTCTTGGTTGCACGGGAATGCACCCGTGGTTTTTTCTCTCGAAATACATTCAAAAACGCTATTCGGCATGAAATTCGCGGCAGAAGCAATATTTTCCGGTAATATAGCTCTAATGGCTGTTGCGCTCTGGATGTTGCCATCAAATACGGAAACATCATTGTAATCCGCGCCTGTTCTCTTTACGGCAAACGGCACAATGGTGCTATCAGAAGCACGAAGCGCCTTGATGTATTCTATCGCTAAAATATTGTTTGCGCTCGTTATAGGCGGGGCGTGGCCGTACACGTTTTTGAACGCTAATTCTCGTATTTCCGCATAACCGAGGTTGTCCGCGATTTTCTCGTTGGTTAGTCTTGAGATCTCTGCATCGATAAGAGGTGATGCAATCTTTTTCGCGGTTTGCTCGAGGATATCAAGATCACCTGCTTCGCTTCCAAATGCGAGCACATCGACGATGCCGATAGCGTTAGCAATGTGAACACCTGCTTTTGCGAAAAACTCCGCACTTGATGCCGAATAAGGAAAGGGAAGCTCAAGTACGAGGTTTGCTCCGCAACGCACAGCGGCCTCGGCGCGCGCCCACTTATCCATTATGGCTATATCACCGCGTTGGGTGAAGTTGCTGCTCATTATAGCAATTACGGCAGCATCGCCACCGAAATGCTCGCGGATCTTTTCGATCTGATAAAGATGACCGTTGTGAAAGGGATTGTATTCCGATATAATTGCAACGGTTTTCATCGCGTTCCTCGCTAAAGTTTATTTTTTGTCTTGAAATATAAAACTATTTGTTGTATAATGTATGCGTATACAATATTTGTAAGGAGAAGAAAATGAAAGTTCTTGTTGTTAACGCAGGATCGAGCTCGCTTAAGTATCAGCTTCTTGACACAGATAGCGGTAACGTTCTTGCAAAAGGAAACTGCGAGCGTATCGGTATAGATGGCTCCAGGATCATTCACAAAACCGCCGGACGCGATGAGTACGTTAAGGAGACTGTGCTTGCTGATCACTCGGCGGCTACTCGCCTTGTCGTTGACACCCTTCTTGATGCAACGGTAGGATGCATTAAGTCGGCTGACGAGATTGAGGCAATAGGTCACAGAGTAGTTCACGGTGGCCCTTATTTCAGCGGCTCTATGCTCGCTACTCCTGATGTTATGGAAAAGCTTGAGCAGTGCACCTCGTATGCTCCGCTTCACACTCCTGCCCATATTATGGGTATAAAGGGATGCACCACAGCTATGCCCAAGACACCGCAGGTTCTTGTATTTGATACCGCATTCCATCAGACGATGTCGAAGGAGGTCTACATGTACGGACTTTCCTACGATATGTATGAGGAGTACGGCGTACGTCGCTACGGAGCTCACGGTACCTCTCACAGGTACGTAAGTGCTGAAATGATCAAGATCATGGGCGGCGACCCGAACGGCACGAAGATCGTAACCTGTCATATAGGCAACGGTTCGTCTATCAGCGCGGTAAAGGATGGCAAGTGTGTTGACACCTCTATGGGCTTCACGCCTCTTGAGGGCGTAATGATGGGCACCAGATGCGGATCCATCGACCCTGCTATCGTTTCTTTTATAATGGAAAAGAAAAACTACACTACCAAAGAGGTTGATAATTACCTCAACAAGAAGTGCGGCTTCGACGGTGTCAGCGGAGTTGGTTCCGATTCGCGTGACGTTGAGCGTGCAATGAACGAGGGCAACGAGCGTGCTAGGCTTGCCTACGATATGCTTTGCTATCAGATCAAGAAGTACATAGGCGCGTATTCCGCATCTATGGGCGGTCTTAACGCGATCGTATTCACCGCAGGCATCGGTGAACACTCTGTTTACATCAGAGAAAATTCGCTCAAGGGACTTGAGTATCTTGGTGTAAAGCTCGATAAGGAGAGAAACACCTTTGCTCATTCCTCGGTTCCGGTAAAGCTTTCGACCGATGATTCCGCAGTAGCGGTTTATATGATACCCACTAACGAGGAGCTCGTTATCGCACAGGATACCGCGCGTATCGTAAGCGAGTTGAACGCATAACTCTTGTCTGAGAGCCCACGACCGCACAGTGTCGTGGGCTCTTATTATTTTAGCATATTAAAGTATAAATGTCAAGAAACGACGGCGTAATAATTTAAAGGCAGAGTTTTTTCTTTATCTCGGTCATACAACGATCGTACGCCTCGTCGTTTTTTGAAAAATCCATCGCCGCTGTATATATCTTTTCAAGCTTGAAGTGCTCATCTGATGCTTTCTTAAATTGCTCGGCGCTGCTCCAAAGCATTGCCTCCCGCTCTCTCCAGAGAAATTCGAGTCTCCCTTTTTCTTGGGATAAGCGTTTTTGGTCAAGAAAACGCGTCGTATCTATGACAAAATCGTCTGAAGCATATGATAACTTTTCGGCTGTTAACGCTATTCCAATAGAGGGAATAAAAAGTGCATACACCTTGTTCCCGTCAAGCGCGGAAGGGAAGAGGGTATAATCTTCGCCGGTGTAGTTAAGCGCGTTTAGCACTTCTGACATAAAGATATATTCACTTCCGTAGACACCTACAACCGAGTATACCTTGTCAGTAATTCGCTTTATGGTGTCAAGACGCCCGAAGCCATCCTTGCCATATGAGGTTACGAGACGAATGGATGCCTTGCCTCTTTTGCCCGTGTTTTTGGGGAGCAACGAGGATATTATCTCGGTGTCGGAGTAGTTATATATTTTATCTACGGTTTCATCAACCTTTTTTGTTATATCACCTGCAATAGAGAGGTAATCGTAAGCGCTTTTGTAAGCATCTGCCTTCTGGCTGCCTGTATGTTCTATTTGTTCGCGGTTGTTGGAAAGTATTTCGACATCCCAATTCTCGCCAAGATTAATTATTTTGTCTATCGCTCCGGGGAAAATTGGGTCGCGGGTGTGCGGTGCCGTTCCGTCAATCACCGCGGCAAGCAGTGTGCCTTTTTTTATTATCACTCCGTCTAAGGAGCTCGGATCAGACGAGCAGTAGATTGCCTCGCATTCGTCTGCGTCTGCTTCAAGGTCGCTTAGCAGATTTTTCATAAACCTGCTTTTTCCCGTTCCCGGACCGCCTTTCAGGATGTAAAGCATGCTGTAATCCTTTGGATTAAAGATATTATCAAAATAGCTTCTGAAGCCGCTGTAACCGTTTGCCGCCGCAAAAAATGAAAGCTTTGTGATAGGTGTGCTTTTATTGTTCATTTAACAAACCTCCGTGTTTTCTACTTTATTATATTATTTTCACATACTTTTGCTTACATTCTCTTGACTTTTAATGGGAAAATATTGTATAATAGTTATGTATGTAAGTAAGCTGAAAGGTGATGCGTGATGATAATTATAGGTCTCGCGGGCGGTAGCGGTTCCGGAAAAACGACGGTGTCCGCTTTGTTTGCGCAATATAATATTTTGCCTGTAAATACAGATGAAATATATCACGATCTTATCTCGACACGGACCCCCTGTCTTTTCGCCATCGTTGAGGAATTTGGTACGCAGGTTCTCAACAGCCAAGGTACCCTTGACAGAAAAGCTCTCGGAGCTATCGTTTTCGCCGATCCCGAAAAAATGGGGCGCTTGAACACGATCTCACATTACTATGTTTTGTGCACTGTGCGTGAAATTATAGCCGATGCAGAAAAGCGCGGTTATCGCGGTGTTATCGTTGATGCTCCATTGCTTTTTGAATCCGGATTTGACAGAGAATGCGATACGATAGTTGCTGTTACCGCAAGCAAGGCGATAAGGATCGACAGAATCGTTTCAAGAGACGGCGTATCGATTGAGAACGCGTGCAAGCGCATTGCGAGTCAGCTCTCCGATGAATTCCTTTCGTCACGTGCAAATTATGTTATAACCAACAACGGCTCTGTTGACGAGCTAAAGCAGCAGGTCGAGCGCGTTGTTAACTCAATTAAGAATAATAAATAAAGTGAGGATATAATTATGTCAGAAAAGTCAAATGGACAGAAGATGCTCGAGGCTCTTTCCTACAAAAAGAAGAGTGTTTTTGAAGAAGCATCTACCGAAAAAATCAAGGCCATATACGATTATGCAGACGGATATATGAATTACCTTGATAACGCAAAGACCGAGCGCGAGGCTGTTGTAGCATCTATCGAAATGCTCGAGAAGCAGGGCTACACCGAGTACAAAATCGGTGACAAGATTGCAGTAGGTGATAAGAAATATCTTAATCAGCACGGAAAGTGCCTGATTGCCTTTAAGGTGGCACGGATGATATTGCGACCGAGGGGATCCGTATTCTTGCTGCACACATTGATTCTCCCAGGATCGACCTTAAGCAGGTTCCTATGTACGAGGACGGCGGTATGGGTTTCCTTAAGACCCACTATTACGGCGGTGTTAAGAAGTATCAGTGGACCGCTATACCTCTCGCGCTTCACGGCGTTATCGTCAAGGCTGATGGCGAGGTCGTTAACGTTAAGATCGGTGACGAGGCTTCGGATCCTGTATTCTACATCAACGATCTTCTTCCTCATCTTGGACAGCGTCAGTCCGCAGAGCCTCTCGGAACCGCTATCTCCGGTGAAACTCTTAATATCCTCATTGGTGGGCTTCCTTATGACGATAAGGACGTCAGCGATAAGATAAAGCTCACGGCGCTTTCTCTCCTTAACGATAAGTACGGTGTTACCGAGGAGGATTTCATCAGCGCAGAGCTCAGCCTTGTTCCCGCGTTCAATGCTCGCGATATCGGCTTTGACAGAGCGCTCATCGGTGCTTACGGCCACGACGATAAGGTGTGCTCCTATCCCGCTCTTACCGCCCTTATAGAGGGTGAGGCAAGCCCTAAGACTGTTATGGTCGTGCTTGCTGATAAAGAGGAGATTGGCTCGGTAGGAATTACCGGTATGCAGTCCGATATTCTCGTTGACGTTATCAATGAGATTTCCGCAAATCTTGGCAAGAACGGCGCCGTCGTTCGCGCAAATTCCAAGTGCCTTAGTGCTGATGTTACTGCAGCGTATGATCCTAATTTTGCAGACGTATACGAGAAGAGAAACAGCGCTATAATTTCCTGCGGTACAACTATGAGCAAGTACACCGGTGCGCGCGGAAAGTCCTCCACCAATGATGCATCTGCGGAGTTCGTCGGCTTTATCAGAAAGCTCTTTGCCGATAACAACGTGATCTGGCAGACCGCGGAGCTCGGTAAGGTAGATGCAGGCGGCGGTGGAACCGTTGCTATGTATATCGCCAACCACAATATAGAAACCGTAGATCTCGGCGTGCCGGTTATTTCTATGCACGCGCCCTACGAGGTCGTTTCAAAGGCAGACGTATATTCCACCCACGAGGCATTCCTTGCATTCGTAAAATAGTTTTCCTCTCAAAAGTCGACAATATCGAATTTGTGGGAAGGGAAATATGATATTTAAAAAATTAGATAAGGCGGACGATCGTTATCGTGAGATAGAGCAGATGATCACTCTGCCGCATATAGTTTCAAATAACAAGGAATACTCCAAGCTTATGAAGGAGTATAAGTCTCTTACTCCGATAATTGATAAGTATCGTGAGTATAAAGCAGTAGAGAAGGAGCTTAACGACTCCGACGAGATGATGCGCGACGCTACGCTCGACTCGGATCTGCGCGAGCTTGCCGAGGAGGAGTACAAGGAATATAAGGCACAGCTTTCTGACTTGTTCGAGGAGCTGCGTATACTGCTTATCCCAAAGGATCCAAATGACGAGCGCAATGTGGTTGTTGAGATACGCCAAGGCGCAGGCGGTGAGGAGGCAGCGCTTTTTGCCGCTGATCTTTACCGAATGTATTCTATGTACGCGACCTCAGAGGGCTTTAAGACCGAGGTTACCGTTCTTAATGAGACCGAGCTTGGCGGCATTAAAGAGATCAATTTCATGGTGATCGGCGACAGTGCTTATTCCAAATTCAAGTTTGAAAGCGGAGTGCATAGGGTGCAGAGAATACCTGTGACCGAGTCTAACGGCAGAATACAAACATCTACCGTAACGGTTGCGGTTCTGCCGGAGGCAGAGGACGTTGAGGTTGAGGTCAATCCGGCCGATATCAAAATTGAATCCTGCAAATCGAGTGGCGCCGGCGGTCAGCATATCAACAAAACCGAATCTGCTGTCAGGCTTACGCATAAGCCCACCGGCATAGTTATTGAATGCGATCAGGAGCGCAGTCAGCTTCAGAACAAGGAGCGCGCTCTCAAGATCCTGTATACGAAGCTTTATGATATGAAGCAGCGCGCCCAGGATGAAAGGATAGCATCTACGAGAAAAAGTCAGGTGGGTAGCGGCGACCGCAGTGAAAAGATCAGAACCTACAATTATCCTCAATCTCGCATCACCGATCATAGGATCAACAAGACGGTTTTTAACCTCGCATCGTTCCTGAACGGTGATATGAACGATATTATTCTTGATCTTATATCCGCTGATACGGCAGAGCGTCTTAAGGGTGAGCAAAATGATTACTGACGTAATTAAAATTGCTGAAATCAACGATAAAACAAAGGCAGAAATAAAAAAATCCGCCGATGTTATTAAGGCGGGGGGGCTGGTTATTTTTCCGACGGAGACTGTTTACGGGCTTGGTGCTGACGGCACGAATCCAGACGCAGTGAAGAAAATTTATATTGCAAAGGGGCGCCCTTCGGATAATCCCCTAATCATCCATGTATCTTCTCCCGAAGAAGCTGAAAAATACACGTATACCGTACCGCTTTATTATAAGCTTGCTGAGAGGTTTATGCCCGGTCCCTTGACTGTCATCCTAAAATCAAAAGATACAGTTCCGCTCGCGACTCGCGGCGGACTTGATACGGTCGCTGTGAGGTGTCCCTCGGATACTATCGCGCGTGCGCTTATATCTTATGCCGGTGTTCCAATCGCCGCTCCGTCGGCTAATTTATCCGGTACCCCCTCTCCAACAAGCGCAGAGCATGTAATTGACGATATGATGGGCAGGGTGGATGTTATTATTGCCTCTCTTGATTCCGAAATCGGTCTTGAATCGACGATAGTCAAAATAGAGGATGATGACACCTTGACCCTTCTTCGACCAGGCAAAATAACGGTTGACGACTTGCTTTCGGTGGTAGATACTGTTAGGATCGCCGATTCGGTTACCGGTAAGCTTGCCGATGGAGCTGTAGCGCTTTCTCCTGGAATGAAATATAGGCACTACGCTCCAAAGGCATCGCTCGTGCTGGTTGACGGATCGGATGATGACTATATTAGATTTATCACCGCGCATAATGAAAAGGGCGTTGCGGTTATTGCGTATCGCGAGTTTGTCGAACGCATAATAGATGCTGCACCTGATACCATTTGCTTCGATTTTGGAGCAGAGGGAGATGAATGTGATCAAGCGGCACGCCTGTTTTCGATTTTGCGAGAAACAGACAAGCAAAATTTTACAGCTATTTACGCCCCATTGCCAAAAACAGATGGAATAGGGCTTGCACTTTATAACAGAATGATCCGTGCGGCGGCGCATAGGATCATCAGATTGTGACGGTAAATTTAATGGCAAAGAAGAAAAATAAGGTTGAGGATCTTAAGCTTGGCGAGGCACTTCCGACAGAGCAGCCGATAACCGAAACGCTTGAGAAAAACTATATGCCATATGCTATGAGCGTTATAGTTTCCAGAGCGATCCCGGAGATCGACGGCTTTAAGCCCTCGCACAGAAAGCTTCTTTATACGATGTATAAGATGGGGCTTTTGAAGGGGCAGAAGATCAAAAGCGCTAATATAGTCGGTCAAACGATGCAGCTTAACCCTCACGGTGATGCATCTATATATGAGACGATGGTTAGACTTACCAGGGGTCACGAGGCGCTTCTTCATCCGTTCATAGATTCAAAGGGTTCGTTCGGAAAGCATTATTCGCGTGACATGGCGTACGCGGCTTCTCGTTATACGGAGGCTAAGCTCGATACATTCTGCTACGAATTATTCTCCGGAATTGATAAAAACTCCGTTGATTTTGTTCCCAACTATGATAACACCACCACAGAGCCGACCCTTCTTCCTACCACGTTTCCCAACATATTGGTATCGCCTAACCTTGGTATTGCAGTAGGTATGGCCTGCTCGATATGCTCATTTAATCTTGCGGAGATATGTGATGGTACGATAGCACTGCTCAAGAACCCAAATACTACGGTAGACAGGCTTCTTGATATAATAAAGGCTCCCGATTTTCCGGGAGGCGCAACCATTCTATACGACCGCGAGCAGATGAAGCGTATATACGAAACGGGTGTAGGCAGCTTCAAGATGCGCGCAAAGTATGAGTACGTAAAGAAAGAGAATTGCATAGATATCCTCGAGATACCTTATTCATCGACTATCGAATCCATAATGAAGAAGGCTACCGAGATGATAAAGCTCGGCAAGCTTCGTGAGGTTGCTGACGTACGTGATGCTATCGACCTTAACGGTTTTAAGCTCACGTTTGATTTGAAGAAGGATGCTGACCCGGAGCTCGTGATGCAGAAGCTTTTTGCGGCGACCGAGCTTGAGAATAACTTTGACTGTAACTTCAATATTCTCGTTGAGGGTACACCGTATCAGCTTGGCATCAAGGAAATACTTCTTGAGTGGATCAAGTTCAGAACAAAGTGCGTAACTCGCGAGCTTGAGTTTGATCTTGGCAAAAAGAGAGACAAGCTCCACCTGCTTGAGGGCTTGGCAAAAATACTGCTGGATATTGATAAAGCCATCAGGATAATCCGCAAAACGGAAAAGGAAGAGGACGTTATCCCCAACCTTATGAAAGGCTTTGATATCACAAAGATCCAAGCCGAGTACGTTGCGGAGATAAAGTTGCGTAACCTCAACCGCGAATATATCATAAATCGCGTTAAGGAGATTGATAATCTTCGTGCAGAGATTGCGGATATGGAGGAGACTCTTAAGGATGAGATCAAGCTGCGTTACTTGATCATATCCTCCCTCCAAAACATAAAGAAGACCTACGGCAAGCCGAGAAAGACCGAGCTTGTAGAGAAGGAAAGCGTTGCCTCGCCTGTAAAGAAGGATATTTTCTTCGAGAACTACAACTGTAAGCTTGTGATGACACGCGGCGGCTACTTTAAAAAGCTGTCGGTTCAAGCGGCTCGCAGTGCGGATGAGCACAAGCTCAAGGATGGCGACTTCGTTATATACGAGGAGGACACCGATAACCGCGGAGATATTCTGTTTTTCACCGATAAGGGACAGATTTACCGAGTTAAGGTGGCAGACTTCGAGCTATGCAAGGCTTCTAGCATGGGCGATTATATCCCCACCAAGCTCTCGATGGATGATGACGAGCACGTCGTTGCTTGTAAGATGATTTACGAGCTCAATCCAAAGCATCATATGGTCTATATTTTTGAAAACGGAAAGGGTTTAAGAATATCTCTTGGCGCTTACGAATCCAAGACACGTCGTCGGAAGATCACAGGCGCTTATTCCGCGGCCTCACCTCTTGCAGGTGCTGTTTATGAGGGTGACAAGCCGGTACAGCTCTTTATCCGTTCCGAAGCAGGTAAGGGCATGCTCATCAAGAGTTCGCTTGTTCCGGAGAAGTCCACAAGAACAGCTGCAGGTACACAGATAATGCAGATGCCCAGAAATAAGGGCAGGGTAGAGTTTGTTACCGACAGAATCGAGGAGCTCGGCGAGGATGCGACCAAGTGCCGCAAGCTCGCAATTCCTTCGACCGGCGTTTCTCTTGGACAGCTTACCTTTAAGTTTTAAAAACAAAAGGGTCTGTCTCATTAAGAATTCAATGAAATAAGCGCAAAGCAAAAGTGGAGGCACTTTTTATAATGTCTCCACTCATTTTTTATTCGGTTATCCCTAAATGCGACAGCACCTTTATACGGCGGTGAGGTCGTCAAGTGTGCCGAAGGTGTAGCCTTGCGCGCGCCATGCCTTGATGAGTGTAGGAAGTATCTCGGCGTTGGTTGCAGAGGTCGGGTGTAAAAGTATTACCGCGCCGTTGTGCGTGTTTTCGAGCACCTTTTTTATTGCCGCATCCGCCTTTGGCTGACGGTCGTTGTCCCAGTCCGCGTATGCAAAGCTCCAGAATATGCTTTTGTAGCCGAGGTCGTTTACGGTTTTGAGCGCTTCTTCGCTGTATCTGCCCTCAGGAAAGCGAAAATACTTTACCATAGTGACACCCGTTTTTTCAAGGCAGAGTGCTTCAAGCGCGGCAAGGTCGCTTGCCACCTCGTCGGGTGTCATACGGCAGATGTTTTTGTGATTCTTCGTATGATTGCAGACGAGGTGACCCTCGTTTGCCATTCTTGTAACCAATTCCGTGTTGCGGAGTACAATATTATCGAGTATAAAGAAGGCTGCAGGCACGCTTTCACCCTTTAAGGTATCGAGTATTTTTTCCGTATTTCCGTTTTCGTATCCGACGTCAAAGGTGAGATACAAGACTCTTTTGTCACTGTCGTCGGTGACGCTTCGATCTATCGAATAACCGTCGTATTTGGATATAAGCTTCTCCGCCTCGCTTATAGGCGGCTGGCAGTTGCCGCTACGCTTACAGCACCAACCATACTCCCCCGTATGCGCAAATGCAGTAACCGAAAGCGTGAAAATACATAAGAGTGCACCGAGAGTCAAAAAAATCGATTTTTTCATTTTATTCTCCATTCTGTTCCTTATCCTTATTATAGGCGCGGAACGAATACGGAAACATTGAAAATTTAGGAAAAAAATAAAGGATGTACCAAAAGTACATCCTTTAGATTTCAATTACTTATACTTGCGCTTGCGAGCTGCCTCAGACTTCTTCTTACGCTTTACGCTGGGCTTCTCGTAGCACTCTCTCTTACGGAGCTCGCTAAGAACACCGGACTTAACGCACTGTCTCTTAAAACGACGAAGCGCGCTGTCGAGAGTTTCATTCTCTTTTACTCTAATCTCTGCCATCTTTATTTCCCCTCCCTTCGCTGTGCAAAGAGATAAAATCTCAAATTTATCACTCGTATATTATATAGTATATTTGTTGGTTTGTCAAGATGTTTTTGCTAATTTATGAAAAAATTATTTCGTGGCGATCTTCTCTGCCGCAGTAAGGGTGTTTTTCAGCAGCATTGTAATTGTCATAGGGCCGACTCCACCCGGTACGGGGGTGACGAAGGATGCTTTTTCGGCAACCTCAGCGAAGCTGACGTCACCGACGAGCTTACCGTCTGCCGTTCTGTTTATACCAACGTCGATGATCACAGCACCGTCCTTAACCATATCTGCGGTAAGAAATTCGGGCTTGCCGATTGCAACGACCAATATATCCGCTCTGCGCGTAATATCGGCAAGATTTTTGGTTTTTGAGTGGCAGATCGTAACGGTACCGTTTTTTTCAAGAAGCAACAGAGCCATAGGCTTTCCGACTATATTGCTTCTGCCGATAACGACGCATTCCTTGCCACAAGGGTCGATGTTATAAAAATCAAGCAGGCGCATAATACCTGCCGGTGTGCAAGGAAGAAAATCGTACTTACCGAGCATTATTTTACCGACGTTCTGCGGATGGAAGGCGTCAACATCCTTCTTGGGCGAGATACGGTCGATTACCTTCTGCTCGCTTATATGGCGCGGCAAAGGAAGCTGAACGAGTATACCGTGGACGGCGGGATCTGTATTAAGCTCGTCAATCTTTGCAAGGAGCACTTCTTCTGAGGTGTCGGCGGGCAGCTTGATCTCAAAGGAGGCTATCCCAACCTCAAGACATCCCTTATGCTTGTTTCTGACGTATACCGCCGATGCAGGGTCGTCACCGACAAGGATAACGGCAAGCCCGGGGGTTATGCCGTGCTTCTCTTTAAACTTCTCCACCTCAAGGGCAATATCTCTTCTCGTGCTGGCTGAGACAATCTTGCCATCTATAATTTCTGCCATAAATTATTTCTTCTTTTTGTTGGATTTTTCTTTTTTCTCCGCTACATAGAGCGGCTTCTGCGGCTTTTTGATGCAAAAGTAGACAAGTGCCACCGCAGCGGCAATGAAAATAACAAACGCGAGCAACTGACTGACTCTGACGGTATCGCCGAAGATCATAAGGCTATCGGTTCTGAGTCCTTCGATCCACATTCTGCCAAGGCCGTACCAGCCGAACACCATAATAAAGACTTGACCGTCGTACTTACGGTGCTTATAGAACAGGTTGATAAGTATGAAGCCGACAAGATTCCACAGCGACTCGTAAAGGAAGGTGGGATGAACAAAAACCATCTCCGCGGTTGCAAAATCAAGTCTGGTATTTGCGTTTTTGAGTCCCATACGGATAAAGGACTCGGTTTGATAACCATAAGCCTCACCGTTCATAAAATTGCCCCATCTGCCGATAGATTGTGCGAGGATTATACCGGGTGTGCAGCAATCTGCAATGGTAAGAAACGGTATCTTCTTATAGCGCATTACGAGGAATACGGCAAGTGCGCCACCAAGAATACCGCCGTAGATTGCGAGTCCGCCGTTTCTTATATTTATGACTTCCTTAAAGCTGGAATAGTTTTCAAGCGTCGTGAGCACGTAATATAAGCGTGCACCGATAATTCCGCTCGGAACGACGAAAAGAATGCCGTCGATTATATCCTCGGTGCTGATATTAACCTGATTTGCGCGCCATATGGTGTAAAGTCCTGCGGCGATTATGCCGACGGTGATTATAATGGCGTACCACGCAATGTCAATATTGCCGATAGAAAACGCGACGCTGTCAACCTCAAATTCGCCTATCCCAAGTCCCGGGAATGAAATGGTTGAAATTTTAAGCATTGTATTCTCCGTTAATTTAATGTATACTTCTTATTTAACACGTCGGATATCGTTATTCCCTGCAGCTTTCTCGCCACGTCCAGACTGATAGTATCAAAGATATGATGATAGATGCAAGCTGTTTTATCGGGGTTCAATGAGCACGCCTCACCTGAGTCCAAGCACCGAGATATAGCGATCGGACCGTCAATCAGCTCAATAACGTCCTTGAGCGTTATTTTGTCCGGAGAGACGGCAAGCTTATACCCTCCCCTTGCTCCCTTATACGACGTGACGAACTGTCCCATGACGAGCTTGTGAAGTATTTTAAGAGTAAATCGCTGCGTGACCAACGTTTCGTCAGCGAGGGTCTGGGCATCAACTCTATCCTCGTGGGATGCGAGCGCGCTGAGTATTCTGAGTGCGTAATCCGATTCAAGAGTTATTCTCATTATCTTCTCCGGTTTAAATATGGGATTCCTCCAAAAAAGAATCCCATAAATGTCAAATAATTATTTTGCGTTGTGCTTGTCGAGAATCTTGTGGATCCTCTTGGACTGATCAAGCAGATGGCTGATAGTCTGATCGTGGTTGAGGGTGTCGATTATGTACGCGACGTACTTGCACATATTGACCTCCTGATACCACTCACGCGAGAGGAGCTCGGGGGTTCTGTATACGAGGTTGGTGGTAAATATCTTATCAAATACACCCTCCTTGTACGCAGCATCCATATGCTCAAGACCGTTACAGAAAAGACCGAAGGTAGCAAATACAAAAATTCTCTTTGCTCCCTTGTCCTTAAGCTGCTTTGCAACGTCGATAACGGAATCGCCGGAGGAGATCATATCGTCAACGACG
>CAZQTN010000012.1:26083-28743 GCA_964596195.1 uncultured Ruminococcus sp. | reverse complement strand
GAATCGCCCCTACGAATTTCTGTCGGGCATTTCATAAAACGAAAGAGCGCCGCGAAGCGGCGCGCGCCAAATTTTGTACATTCGCAAAGGAGGTGTCACCAAGTGACCGAGGAATACAACGATCGCTCCGTTACCCACGGCTCTAGCCGTAAGTCCTTCGTTTGGCTTATGCTTATGGTCAACGTCGTATTTATATTGCTTCTTATGACCCTTGCTATTACTGCGCTCCGCGTGGGCAACTACCTACCGGAGAATATGGATATACTTTTCATCGTCGGTAAGGAGCCTAATATGGACGTAACCGACAGCGAGGGCAAGGTATGGGAGTCAAACACCAATATAAACCTCTTTTCCTCCGAGTACAAAAACGGTGAAAACGTCGTTACCATCGCCTCAAAAAACGGTGACAAGCTGATCGCCCCCGGCGTTGAAACGCAGTACGATTTCGCCCTCTATAACAACGGTAATATGGCCGTAGTTTACGAGACCGACCTTGATTTTAAGCTTACAGTCGCATCTTCCGAGCTCACCGAGTACACCTTCCCCTTGAAGGTCAGACTCTACGACTCCGAGGGCAACTACGTCATCGGCGGCGCTAACGAGTGGGTAGCAGTTGAGGATGCATCCATCGCATTCCACCCCGCCACCCTCGGTGCCACCTCTTACAGTCACTTCACCCTCGAGCTCAAGTGGGAGTTCGACGGCGGCAACGACACCCTTGACACCCTCTACGGCAACGAGTCGGGTGAGGGAGTGTGGCTCACCCTCGGCATCAATACCTACGCCGAGGAGCACCTCGATGCTACCGCACAGGGCGGTATAAAGGTCGAGGTCAATGAAGAAAACGGTGCACAGGAGTACGGCGGCACCGTCCGTTGGCTCTGGCTCGCGCTCCTGTTTATCAACACCGGTGTCCTTATCTTCTACGTAGCGTGGTTAATGAGCAAGAGGCACGGTAAATGGTAACAGAGAATACCCCAAAAAAGAAACTCAAAGTAGACTCCAAGCTCGTCATCCGCGCTGTCCTCGTCCTTTTTATAAGCGTGGTGCTCGGATGCGGCATCTATTCAATGAACGCAAAGCTCGTCACAGGTGACCAAATGCCTATGCCCCTCGGCATCGGCGTCGGTGTCATTATGTCGGGCTCAATGGAGCCCGAGCTCTCCGTCGACGACGTTATCCTCGTGGCCAAGGCCGACGACTACGCCGTAGGCGACACCGTCGTCTATCAGTCGCACGGAATGCTCATAGTCCATAAGATCATCGCCATCGACGGCGAAACCGTAATAACTCAGGGCACGGCGAACAACGTCGCCGACGACCCCATCAATATCTCCGCGATAAAGGGCAGGGTGTTCACCCACATCGATGGCCTCGGCGTGCTCGTCGACCTCATCAAATCCCCCCTTATCTCCGTCCTTATCCTCGCGCTTGCCGCCTTCCTTCTTGTAAAATCCTACACAGCCGATAAAAAGGAAAAGGAAGCCAAAAACAACGCCGACCTCGACCGCATCCGCGCCGAAATCGCCGCCCTTAGATCCCAGCAAAATAACGGCGAGAAATAACACTTGTAGGGACAGGCGTCCTCGACTGTCCGCCCTCAAGCCTCCCGCAGAAAGGCACATCAAATACCGCAGGTCATTTCAAGCTGCACAGCAGCATTTCACGCCTTGCCCCGCAAGGCACCCCCTCTCACCTGCTACCGCAGGAGCTCTCCCTCAAGGGCGAGCCACCCTAAAAGATGACTTTTACGCATCAAATCACCCCTGCAATTAGGCTCTCCCTCGAGGGTAGCGAAGCGGCGTTTCGGTAGTGAATTGCATCAACGATGCAAGAGCCGAAACGTGACCGAGTCGCAACGAGACAGCTGGCACCGTAAGGTGACTGAGAGGGGGCATTTCACGGCGCTTTGCGCCCCCACCAAATCCCAGATAGGAGGTACCCGTGTGAAAAAAATGCACGTTTCCGCCACGATTTGGCGCACACTTGCTATACTCGTCGTGCTTGTTTTGATCACGGCATATCTCACCTCATATCTCGCGGCACGCTTCACCTCGGCAAGCGGTGACGACGACTCCGCCCGCGTTGCAAAATGGGGCTACGAGCTCGACCTCGACGCCTCCGCGCTCCTCGGCGCGCAGTATGCCGACACAGATACGGACGACGCCACCCCCGCGGTTAAGACTAACGACCTCACAGGCACCCTTTCCGTAAAGGGCGCGAGCAATATCGTCACCCCCAACTCCTCAGGCTCTGCCACCATTACCATCAAGGTAAAGGACGGCGCATCCCCCGAGGTCGCCGCAAAATTCTGGGTATATTCGGATTGTACCGTCCCCTCAATCAAGGAAAACGGCACTACCTACATCCCCATCAAATGGACGCTTACCCGTACCGGCACGCTCGGTAACGACACCGTCGTAGATAACGGCACGATCGAACAGGTCATCGCCGCCCTCAATAACGTCGGCACTCTTTCTCCCACCGTCAACGCCACCTACACCCTCACGTGGGAGTGGCCGCTTGAATCCGGAATGGATGCAGCCGACACCGCACTTATGCTTGCCGCCGCCGGCAGCGAGATCGACACCACCGTCTACACCGACGTTACCACCGACTTCAAAATCGACATTTCATTCCATATCGAACAGATAAACTAA
>CAZQTN010000012.1:0-25983 GCA_964596195.1 uncultured Ruminococcus sp. | reverse complement strand
CTTATCAAAAACAATTTCATAACCTCTGTGTGCTTCTTCCTTTCGGTCGTAATGCTTCTCTCCGCAGCTGCGGTCACCTACGCTAAGTACCTTGAGTCCGAATCGCTCGACGAGCAGGGCACAGTCGGCGCCGCCTCCTTCTCGGCCAAGATCGACGGCATAAGCGCCCTCTCCTTTACCAACACCGCCTTCTGGGGCGGCACCGCCGCAGAGGATAAGGTCGCGATGAACGCCTTGCGTTCCATCGATTTCTCCATCAGCAACTTCGAGACCGACGATGACGGTAACGTCACCTCAGTCAATAGCGTTAAGTCAACCTACGACCTCACCTTTACCGCACCTGCCAACTTCGTCGAGAAGCTCGCCATTCAGGTCATCGGCGCTGACGGCGCGGCCATAATGCCGCAGATAGTCCTCTCCGAGGTCCTCGAGGGCAAGGACTTCAACACCGCTGACAGCGAAGACTTCACCGCTACCGAGGCCGACGACGTTCAATTTGCAGTTTCCGAGACCGGCGGCATCTACACCGCCGCGTCCGATGATATAACCATCACCCTTACCCCCAAGCCAAAAATGGTAGAGCAGACCCTCTATTTCCGCCTTTGGGACACCTCAAAGCTGACCGCAGGCGCCGATACCACCATTGAAAATGAGGGCGGCGAGCTTCTTGCCCCTGTCTGCGTTACCATAAAGGAGCAGGTTAAGTGCTACGCAATATCCGTCAACCTTCCCGAGAAATTCGTTCTCCCCGCGAACACCGAAACCACGCATAACTACGTTATGCGCCTTGCCCCCACCGACACCCTCTCTGACGAGCACCTCGGCGGCGTCCTTATGACCAAGACCACAGAAAATAACGTAGACACCTACTCCATCGTCACATCCCTCTACGGCGGCCAGAATCTCTATATGGTCACCACCGAGGAAAACGTGGTCGATTCCGACCCCGACGCTACCGCATATCCCTCTGACCCCGACCCCAACGGCTGGTATACCGTCCTCGGCAACGTGAAGAAGTACTCCGTGGGCAATACCACAACCGTCAAGCTCGACCCCGTTGTTAACCTTGAGGGCCCGACGGTAGTTGATGGAACTCCTACATCGTCTACTGTGAGAACCTACGATATTTACTATTACGATGGGGACGGTAATATCATAGATAGCGCCACTCAAACCGGACAGTCTTCGATCCCGACTGATAGACCGAATAATAATGCCTCTTCTCGCCGAATTGTTGCGAATTACACCGAAACTACCGAACAGATCAATACGGCGACCTCAACCCTCACAAAAACAGAGGCTGTCGAGACGATCACAACCGACGAAATTTCTGCTGATGGCAATACGATAAATCAGACGGTAAGCAAAGAAAGTACAGTTGCCACCACGACAACGACCACAACGACCACAAATACCACTACCACCACGTGGACGCAGACCCGTACGGATAGCTGGCAATCAAGCGGTAATAACCGCGGTTCTTGGACCGCAGGCTCTTGGGGTGCAGAAACCGACAAAAATGCAACCACGACGTCCAACACCGAAACCAGCGCACCTACCAATACGCAAAAAACTACATCCGAATTTATGCGCACCATCTTCCGTCGTAGCTCTGAGGTTGAGGTAAATACTCAGACCGTTTCCCGCGTAACGGAAGTCAAGACGGAAATTGTTGACGGAAACGTGATCAACACCGAGATCGTAGAGAAATACACGTCATCCTCACCCTTCAGCATCTTCGCAACCGCCGCAGACGATGTATCACGTCAGATATTCTTTATCTCGCAATGCTACTCTAAAAACTACCCAATGACGGTCGACGTCAAATTCAGACAGATAAATTAATCAGCCTCGCCCCTTGGGAGAGGTGGCACGCTTTGCGTGACGGAGAGGGCAACCGCGCTCTCCTTTCGTCTTTTGCTTCGCAAAATCCACCTTCCTCCCGGAGGAAGGCAATTACAAAATCTGACAAGGAGGACAACGTAATATGAAAAAAAGCAGACTGTACAGCATAATAGCGCTTGCCGTTTCCTTTACGGTATTATGTGCATCCTTCTTTGCACCAACTATCGCCAAGCTCGTCATCGGCAAGCAGCTGACCTTCACCGACGTGGACGGTGAGCACAGCGAGCTCGATTATACCGTTAACTCGGTTTTCGAGGTTAAAACACAGGACGAGTTCTTCGCCGCTATCAACCAGGGTTACTCCTACGTTCAGCTCAGTAAGGATATCGAAAACCCCCTTATCATCACCGAGAGCTCGGAGAACCTTGAGCGTGACCTTATCCTTGACCTTAACGGCATTGAGATACAGCGTAACGGCTCCGACCCCATTCTTAACGTCGGCACTGGCGTTCGTCTTACCGTAACCGATACCTCAGAGGAGCAGACAGGCGGCCTTTATAACCCCGTTGGCTCGGTTTTCAAAATCAACGGCGGTATTCTCACGGTTATAACAGGCTCGTTTGAGTGCGGCCCTCGCTACTCCGAGTATTATTCTTACAACACCGATGTTCTTGCAAACAATAACAACACCACCAAGCGTACCGTAATTCAGAGCGTTCAGAACGTAAATTACTACGCGAGTGACAGCACGACGTCTACGACACGCACCGCCCCGATAATTCTCTCCTACCCGACAAAAACGGGCGACGTAGTTTATAACCACGGCAACCTCTATTTCGACGTTGCCTACACAGGCGCAAATCTTACTATCTCCGCTGATACCTATTGCTACTATCGCACCAGCGAGGACTCATCAACCGTCAACTCCGCGACAGACGCGGATTGGTATTACACCTATTACGTAGATCCCGACACCTACGCCTACGTAGGCACTACGGTTGATAAGCCCGATGATTATGTCCTCATAACCATATACGGCTATGAGAAAACTCTTGAAAGAGCGTCCAAAATAACCGATAAAGATAAATACTACGCCGCTATACAGATGCTTGATGGTAACCTCGACGTTATCAAGGGCGAGTTCTTCTGTTACTTCGGACTCCCCAACACCGCTTGCGTTAATGCTTACAGCGGTACGCTTACCATAAAGGACGGCGACTTCTCGTCGCGCATTCCCAACGCAACTAACACCACGGTGCAAGACCGCGTGCCCCAAAAGGAAGAGGACAAGGAAGCCTTCGTTTATGATAATTATTTCGAGACCTTCCTTTGGGCGGGAGATTCTACCACCTCCGGCGCTCAGGCAAGGCAGGGCGCGGCCTACGGCATTCTGACCTCCAGCGATAAGGCAAAAGTTTCCGTTGGCACGGGCGACTTCTATTCCTCTAACAACAACATCATTAATATGTCGGGCGGCGGTGAGCTCACCATCGGCTCCGGCACTTTCACAAAGCAGCTTACCATCCCCACGACCGCGTTTGTTGAGACAAACGCCGCCGTCCATACTGCGACGGATAGTACTCTTACGGTTTCAGGTGATTTCACAGCCTATGGCGCGTACACCTCAGGTATCTTCGCCGAGGGCGGTACGGTTGACGTCTATGGAAACTTTGTACTCAACGGCGCAAGATCCGTCGGCGTATATTCCAAGAGCGGTACTCTCGACGTAAACGGCGACTTCAAAATGCTCGGCGACAGTTCTGCCGGCGTTCTTTCAGAGGGTGGTGACGTTACCGTTGCAGGTGACTTTACGTTCAGCGGCGCAAGCTCCGTCGGCGTATATTCCAAGAGCGGTGCTCTTGCCGTTTCCGGCGACTTCGAATTTGCAGGCGCGGATTCCTACGGCATATACGCCGAGGATGGTACGATCACTGTTGACGGTAACCTGACGTTCGACGGTGCAAGCTCATACGGTGTATATTCCAAGAGCGGTACGCTTGCCGTTTCCGGCGACTTCGGATTTGCAGGCGCAAATTCCTACGGCATATACGCCGAGGATGGTACGATCACTGTTGACGGTAACCTGACGTTCGACGGTGCAAGCTCATACGGTGTATATTCCAAGAGCGGTACGCTTGCCGTTTCGGGTGACGTCACGCTTGCAGGAGAATACTCCTACGGCGTGTTCTCCGAGGGCGGCAACATCACGATGAACGACAGTACCATCACCGCCGAAAGTAACCTCAGCTGCTACGGCGTTTACATCAATACCACGAAAGCCAACACCTCACTCTCGATGGAAGGAGCTACCATCAGCGTAGGCTACGGCGTTTCTAATTCGAAGAGCGATACGCAGCTTGCCTCTGCGGGTATCTTCCTTGCATCAGAAAGCACTTCCACAGCAATAAATCTCTCAGGTACAACGACTATAAACTCCAACGAGCTCGGTATAGCTATCCGCGGCGGTACTCTTAACGTTACCGGCACGGGCACGATCAACACCGAGTATGCATCCGCTATTGCAGTCCTCGGTGGCAAGGTCACGTTTGACAAGGAAAGCAGCTATACGATCGTTTCAAAGAATACACGATCTGATGCAACTACAAACTCATATGAAATGTACCTCTACGAAACGGGTAAAACCGGCATCGTTCCCACGGAGAATTACCCCAACACCGACGGCGTTTACGTCTCGGGCGGTGACTTTACCGTAAACGGTACGTTCAATCTTACTCATACAGGCTTGAAAAACTCGACTACGGCCTACGATGCGAACGGCAACGAAACCACTTATATATTCAATTCGCTTGTGGTTACAAGCTACGCCGTAAGAGTCAACGGCGGCTCCGTTAAGATAATTCCCGACAACGCTAACGATCATAAGCTTAACGTAACATCGGTTATCGGCGGCGGTGTATACTGTAACGGCGGCTCCGTTACCCTCGGTGACGCCAATACGGAAAGATCTGATATAACCGTTAAAACTCAGGGAAGTGAGGTTGGCGATTATTTCTGGACTTTGGGTGTATCTATAAACTCCAGCTCGTGGTATATACCCAAAAACGTATCCGGCGGTCACGCAGTAGAGCTTAACGGCGGTAGTATCGATATATACAATGGTGTATACGAGGCTGCTTTCGGCAACGGCATATACGCACAGGTTGATGCTTCAATAGACGGTGCGACCGTAGACGTTCATGATGGCGAGTTCTACGGTTGGATGGGCGGCGAAACAGATCTCTCCGGCCCCGGTTCATGCTACGGTATGAAGGTTATGGGCAAGGTCGTAATGAATATATATAACGGTATATTCAACGGTACTGCCGGCGGCGCTGCAGTATCAGGAATAAGCTCGTATACCGATAGAAATACGTTCAGCGGTGACTGGGCAGAGGTTTACGTATATGCAGGAACCTTCGGTACCTCTGCAAATAAGCCTACCGACGGATTTATGGTATTCGATAAAGCCAAGGTTGCACTTGGTGCCGGCGATTCAACAAAGGCAAGCACCTCGGCAATCGACATTTGGGCAAGCTTGTGTCCTATTTCCGTTAACCAGATAGCGTTCAACAGCGGAACGTACTACAAGAGCTACGTTTACCTTTACTACGGAACGTATCACTGCGGACGAGAAGGAGGATGGAACGAAGGCTCGTTCTCTGATGTTATTGCGTACAATACTGCTACCGATCCTGCATTAACCAAGTTCGTTACAATACCAGAGGGTGGAACAGTTTCTATCAACAGTAATTACTTGACTTTGGCCAACAATACCACAGTTAAGTACTTCAGCAAGGAAAATGATTTTGACACGATACAGTAATAAAAAACCATCCCCGTGTGACTCGTCGCACGGGGATCTTTTAATTCAGTTCATCCTCAACTATATACGCTAAATCTATCGGTGTGGCAAGGTTTTTCACCAGCTTGTCAAAGAAGCGCGCCGCCTTTCCAAGGTCGGAGAATAGCTCCGTAGTCCTGCCGTGCGAGCGCTTGCCCGACTCCTTAAATTCCATTACCACCGCCACCGAGTACAGGGGGATACCGTACCCCGCGACGTTCGTGTTTTCACGCCTCGTAAGCTCGTAGCGGTATTCTATTCCGTCCACCTCGCGCACCTCGGTGCGTATAGTCTTGCATTTTGTAGCACAATTTTTCATAATGACTCCTCGACAAATTATACTGTTGATTATATTGTATCATCAATCATTGTCGAAAAGAGCAGTATCACGTCACAACGAAATATTAAATCAACGCCATTTTCCGCCAAAACCGGCCACAACCGTAGAAGCAAGCCTCCCTCCGAGAGGGTAGCCTTAAGCAAAGCCTCTCACTCCGGGAGAGGTGTCACAAGCATAGCGAGTGACGGAGAGGGCAACCGCGTTCTCCTTTCGTCTTTTGCTTCGCAAAATCCACCTTCCTCCCGGAGGAAGGCATACGCAAACCCGTAGGGGCGATTCAAGAATCGCCCTCAACAACGCGCCCCACGCATTTACGCCTGCATTTGCATGCGGTCTCACTCAATATCTACAAGTCTTATCTCCGCTTCGCTGTTCGTCTTGCCGTCCGAGCGTACGGTGCGGAAATAATAATATCCGTTCGCCTCGCCGCGGTACACGGTCAGAGTGTCGCCGGCGGGAGCCTCGTTCGCGTAGTTGATCGTTATCTCAGCGATCCTCTTGCCATCCATAGGCAGGAACGTCGCGTAAATGTCGGGGTAGCGCGTGTTGTTCATGTGTCTGTTCTGGTCGAGCATACCGTAGCTGACGGTATATTTGCCGACCTCGCGCATCTCCGAGGGCATAGCGATCCTCGTCAGCACCATATCCAGCGGCTCGTGCGTCTTTAGCGCAAGGTCAAAGTCGTTCACCTTGACCAGCGCGTGTGTGTCCGTGTCGATCATCGCCCATATCGATACCGCGCGGCCGATAGTCCTGCCGTCCTTCAACAGCTTGTAGCAACGCAAAAAGCTGTAACCGCGGCTCTCGCAGGGAAAGGTCACCGCCGTCAGCGGCTCGTATGCCCTCGCCGCCTCGGTAAACTCCATCTTTATCCTCGACAGTATAAATCCGCGCTTCTTCGCTCTCAACTGGTCGTATGACATTCCGTTGTCAGTCAGCTGATACTGCGCCGCAGTCTGTATATATCTCATAAGTGCCGAGGTGCGCGCCACTCCGTTAAAATCCACCTCGTGTACGTCAACCTCTACGTTTTTTGAATAGTATTCCATTTTCAAAATCCTCCGCATTTGAAAATATAGGGCAGCCTTCACGGTTGTACTTATGAATGGCAGGGAAGGTTAAAGTGAGCATAATGAGCACCGGGCCTGGTGGGCTTGTCCCTGTCTGCGAGAGCGTGCCATTCAAAAGAATAAGCGTGAATGCTGATAATTGAAGCATAGATATTTTAAATCATCCGTCACCAAAAATCAAGTGAAATATAATTAAAAATGTAAACAATAATTAAAGAGGTAGACAAACGCTGCAATTTGTGTTAAAATAAAAGAAAAAGCCGAAAGGAAAAAACGTATGCTTCAGCTTACAAAGGATAATTTCAAAACCGAGGTTGAGGAGCACAACGGCCTCGTCGTTATAGATCTCTACGCTGATTGGTGCGGACCCTGCAAGATGCTTGCCCCCACCATTGAGCAGCTCGCAAGCGAGATGCCCGACGTCAAGTTTGCAAAAATCAACGTGGACAACGAGCCCGAGCTTGCAAAGACCTTCCGCGTCAGCTCCATTCCCATGATCGCCCTCGTCAAGGACAACACCTTCCTCGATATGTCGGTCGGCTACGTGCCGAAATCCACTCTCGAGGAGCTCATCGGCGAGTATCGATAAAATAGAAAAGCTTTCAGCCCGAATCGTCACGATTCGGGCTTTTAGTATGCACCCGTGTCAAGTTTTGCTATATTTAAACGCCCCAAAGCTCTTGAGATAAGGCATATTCGTTGCTATAATTAAAAGGAAATTCTAAAGCTGGAGCACGATATGAAACAACTGTTTAAAATAGCAATTGCACTTGGCACGTTTTTAATACTCGCCCTCTTTTTCCCCGTCTGTGTAGGGGCTAGTGAATGCGAGTATTCGGAAGGATCGCCCGTCCATACGGTCACCTTTTTTGACCGCGGCGACCTTCTCTGTGAGTTCGAGGTGGCCGACGGCGCCACGCTCGTGCCGCCTGTTTATCCCTCGCGCGAGGGGTACAAGCTCATAGGCTGGCGGGAGGGAAGCCCCGACGGAGAGCTGTTCGATCTCGGCACGCCTATAAAGGGCGACGTCGAGCTCCACTCCGCATATGAGCTCCTGCCGCCGAGCTTTGAGATATCCTCGCTCTCCTTCACCTATGACGGCGCGCCGCATACGCTTTCGTTCTCATCCGTAAGTCACCCCCTGCTCGACGGAGGTATCATCTCCTACGAGTGGTACAAGAATGGGCAGAGCATAGATTGCTACGGCTCGTCACTATCCGTTACAGACGTCGCCGACAGCGGTGAGTACACCTGCCGCCTGGTTTTATCGGTAGGCGGTGACGTCGCCGAGATAACCACCCCTGCCGTCACGGTCGAAATATCTAAGCGCGAGGTAGACCTTCCCACGCTCGCGGCGGTGTATTATAACGGTGACGCGCAGGTGCCGCCCGTTTACGATAACGGCTATTACACCGTCAGCCGCACTCCCTGTACGCTCGCAGGTACGTATCCCGTCACCCTGACCCTCACCGACCCCGAAAATTATTCCTTCCCGTCCACGGACGAGCCCACCGTCACCGTAGATTTCACTATTCTCCCTGCCGAGAATTTTTGGGTCGTGGCTCCAACGGTCTCCGATATCTACGAGTCATTCGTACCCACGCCCGTCGGTATGCCACGCTTCGGCACGCCGACCTTCCTCTATTCGCGCGACGGGGTAGAGTACACCGCAGAGCCGCCCACTGCCCCCGGCGAATACCTTATGCGTGCCGAGGTCTCCGCAACCGAGAATTATTCGGCACTCGTATGTGAGCCGATCTCCTTTCGGGTGATCGCTGAGCAGGTCGTCGGCATAGCGGTCAAGACCCCCGCACAGAGAATGTCCTACTTCGCCTTTGATACCTTTGATCCCGTTGGTCTGACCGTGGGCGTTACCTACAACAGCGGTCGCTATGAGACCGTCGGCGCCGACCTGCTTTCCTTTGCTTATCAGCAGGGCGACTCCTTCCGCTACCGCGACAGCGGTGTTATAATCTCCTTCGGCGGATCGTCGGTGCTTCTGCGAACGAGCGTTTCACGCGCCGGTTACGATCTGTCGGGGCTTTCTCTCTCCGACTCCGCCGTAACGTATAACGGTGCTCCGATCACCCCCGACTATACGGGTGCGTTGCCCGTCGGACTCGACGGCATACCTCTCGTTGCCACGCTCTCGGGCGGCGGCACGGACGTCGGCACCTACACCGTCACTCTCGCCTTTTCCACCGAGAGCGATAACTACAATTGTCCGAAGCCCGTGACCGCCACCCTGACCGTCCTGCCGCTTGATAGGGAGGTCGTGTGGTCAGATCTTACCTTTGTCTACGATGGCACGCTTAAGCTGCCCTCTGCCTATTACCTCGACGTTCACGGCCGTAAGATCGACCTCTCGCCGACGGGTACGCACTCCTATGCAGGGCAGTACACCGCCACCGTCAGCACGGATGACCGAAATTACGCCATCATAAACCCAAACGCCGACTACGTTATACTTAAAGCGGATTACGACCTGTCGGGGGTATTGTGGCAGGGCGGCGGCGAGACCTACGACGGGGCAGAGAAGTGCGTTGCTCTTGCAGGTCTGCCCGCGGGTGTGAGCGTTATCGGCTACGTTAACGCCACCGCCACCGAGGCAGGTGAGTATACAGCCATCGCCGCGCTATCGTACGACTCCGCAAACTACAATCCGCCCACGGCACCAACCTTTACTTGGGAGATATTAAAGGCCTCGTATCAGACCGACGGCTTCACCTTTTCCGACCTCTCGGTCACCTTTGACGGCTCGCCTCACTACCCGATTTTAGAGGGCGAAATGCCTGTTGGTCTTGACGGTATACAGCTTGAATATGCCTTTTCCGCCGCCGCCACTCACGTCTCGGACGGCCGCGTCGCGGTCGAGGTGATCTTCACGACAAGCAGCCCGAATTATACCGCACCGAGTGCCCTTGTACGCTACGTTGAGGTCACAGCGCGCGATATCGCCGTAACGTGGGAAAATGTCGAATTTTGTTACACGGGTGCCATCCTTTTGCCATCCGCGACCGCAAACGAGTGCCAGATCTCCGTTATTGGTGGCGGCATTGACGCGGGCGAGTATATGGCCACCGCACGCTCGCTCGACCTCGATTACAGAGTCGTAAACGACACCTGCACCTACGTTATCAAAAAGGCCGAAAACGCCTGGCTTACCCCTCTCTCGGTTAATGATATCTTCTTTGGGCGCACCCCAAGCCCGACCGCCGCGGCAAAGGCAGGCGACGTGGTATTTACCTACTACACCGACTCGGAGTGCGCGGCTCCGCTCGATTCTGTCCCCTCGTCCGTCGGCACGTACTATGTGGTTGCCCGTTCTCCCGGCGACAAAAATCACGAGGCAATATCCTCCTCGCCTATCACCTTTGATATCATCGCAATTATCCCGATAGCTCTTGAGGTGACGCTTGATGATGGTGAGCACCTCGCCCTCGATCCCGTCACGTTCGGCGCCACCCTCATCAACAATGACGGTAGCGTAACCGTGCTTGATCCCTCGTCTGTCACCGTGCTGTATCAGTCAGCCGACACGCTCCGCTTCGGTGACACCGAGGTCGCGTTTTACTGGGGTGACCTTTCCGACGTATGCGCCCTCACCGTAACGAGGCGGGACTACGACCTCTCGGGCGTTGTCTGGTCGGACGACGGCTTCACCTACGACGGTGTCGCGCATTCGGTCACCCTGACCGGACTTCCCGATGGTGTCACGGTGCGTGAATACCTCGGCAACGGCTTTGTGGGTGCAGGGCAGTACACCGTCAGCGCCGTGCTTGATTACGATACGGTCAACTATAACTCGCCCGCGTTTCCGCCCCACACAGTCACAGTGCATAAGCAGACTGTTCCGCTGCCCGCTGTCAATGCGGCGGAGTACGACGGTAGCACTCATACCGCCACGCTTGTGTCCTCTCCGTTTTATACCGCTACTGCATTACCGACGGCCGCTCACTCCGGCGCGTATCCGATCACTCTGACCCTCACCGATCCCGACAATTATACCTTTGGTGCCTCGTCCACGGCAACCGTCTATTTCGTCGTTGCGCCGCGCCGCTTGACCGTCAGGGTCTTGGATTTTGATCTCTACCTCTTTGAGCGTGAGATACGTCCAACGTATGAGATCACCTCGGGCACCCTCGTCGGCACGGATACTCTCAACCCCACATATCGCATGTCGGATGGGCAGATTTATGCCGATTTTGATGACGAAAACTACGATATCACCGTTATCCCCGGCACGCTTAACCGCCACTCGACGCTCTCACAGCGTGCGACCTCGGTGTTGCTGATCATCATTCTTTTGATACTCGTCCTCGTGCTCATTCTCATCGCCATCCTTACCAACCGCCGTCGCATAGCGTGCGCCTGCCGCGCATACCTCTCGCGCACGAGCGGTGACGGCGATAAGCCCGACGACCCACCCGCGCCTGAGCCGACCGTGCCCGATCCCACACCCGACGAGCCGCAGGATACTCCCGACCCGATCGAGAATACCGCCGACGTCGCCTCGATCGCCACCGCCGAGTATGCCGACGTTGCCATAACCAACGCCCTGGCCAAGGATCTCATCCGCCGCGACGAGGACGTGGTAACAAGCGGCAGACGGCACGGGATCGTAAACGTAGACACCCTCTCGCGCAGCTTCTCGGCAGGTGACAGAGTTGATATAAACGCCTTGAAGAGCCGCAGCCTCGTGCCATACGACACCGCGTATATCAAGGTGCTCGCGCGTGGTATGATAGATAAGCCGCTTTACGTCTACGCCAACGACTTCAGCCTCTCAGCCGTAAAGATGATCGCTCTCACGGGCGGCAGAGCCGTAAAGGTGAATACGGTTATAAAGAATAAATAAAAAAAGCATAAAGAATAAATAAAGGTATTGCAAAGTTCAAGAAAAAATGCTACAATAATCTCACATAAACGATGAGGTTAAAGCGCCGCAGTCGGTTGACTGCGGCGCTTTCGTACAATTATGGAAGTTTTATATAAGGACAAAAATCTTATAGCAATAAGCAAGCCCGCAGGCATCCCCGTCCAGCCAGACCCCACCGCCGATAAGGACGCAATGTCCCTCACCTCGGAAATTCTTGCCGAGAGTGGCGAGCAAAACGCACTTTGGCTCGTACACCGCCTCGACCGCGTAGTGGGCGGTACGGTCGTCTTTGCGCGCAATAAACGCTATGCCGCCGTCCTCTCCGAGCTCTTTAGTGCGCAGAATACGGTAAAGGAGTATCTCGCCGTCGTTGAGGGCGTGGCAGAGGGCGGTGTGCTTGAGGATCTTCTCTTTAAGGACTCCGCAAAGGGCAAGGCCTTCGTCGTTGACCGTAAGCGCCAAGGCGTCAAGGAGGCAAAGCTGGAATATACCCCTCTCGCCACAGCCGATACCGAGCGCGGCGTATATACGCTTATCCGCGTAAGGCTCCATACGGGCAGATTTCATCAGATCCGCGCACAGCTTTCCTCGCGCGGTATGCCGATAGTCGGTGACGGCAAGTACGGCAGTCACGACAACCGCGCAAGGATGCCCGCACTCTTTTCCACCCGACTTTTCTTTGCCGCGTGCGGCAGGAACTATGATATAAAATCATCTCCCGATAAAAACAGCTACCCCTGGTCGCTTTTTTCTGAGGTAAACTATGACTGATAAGCTCTATTATACCGACTCGTATATGCGCGAGTTTTCGTCCGAGGTCCTCTCGTGCGAAGCGCATAAGGAAGGCTTTGCCGTCACACTTGCCGCCACCGCCTTTTTCCCTGAGGAGGGAGGGCAGTATTCCGACACCGGCACCCTCGGCGGCACAGCCGTCAGCCACGTCTATGAAAAGGACGGCGTTATATACCACCTGACCGACGCTCCTCTTGAGGTCGGTACCGCAGTCAGTGGAGTTATCGACTTTGACGAGCGCTATGAGAAGATGCAGTGCCACACGGCCGAGCATATCCTCTCCGGCCTCATTCACTCCACCCACGGCCTTAATAACGTCGGCTTCCACCTCGGTGCACTCGACGTTACTATGGACGTAAGCTCACCCCTCTCGTGGGACGATCTTATGGAGATCGAGCGCCGCGCCAATCTCGTGGTGTACGAAAACGTGCCCGTAACGGCAATTTATCCCACCCCCGATGAGCTTTCCGCGCTTGAATACCGATCAAAGCTCGATCTTACCGAAAACGTCAGAATAATCAATATCGGCTCCTACGACAGCTGTGCCTGCTGTGCGCCTCACGTTCGCTCGACGGGCGAGCTCGGACTTATAAAGATACTCGATGCCGAGAAGCTGCGCGGCGGTATGCGCATTCATATAACCGCAGGCCTGCGCGCCTACCGCGAGGTCAGACGAATGTATGAAAACCTCGCCGAGATATCTCACCTGACCTCGATCCCCCGTCTTGAGACCGCCGATGCCGTGCGTAAGCTCCTATTCGACTACGAGGCAAAAAAGACAGACTGCAAAAACGCTCGCCGCATCTACTTTGAGAGGGAGGCCGGGCTTATCGCAACCACCGAGGGCAGTCTTGTCCTCGTGTTTCCCGATGCCACTCAGGACGAATTGCGCATAGTCGCCAATTCCGCCGTTGATAGGGTAGGGGGCATTCTCGTGCTTCTTACGGGTGATGAGGGCGCATACCGCTTCGTCCTCGCATCACATAGCGTTGATTTGCGTACCGAGGTCAAAAAAATAACCGCCGCCCTCGGCGGTGGGGGCGGCGGCAGCTCGGTAATGGCGCAGGGCACGCTTGCCGCAACGCTCACCGAAATAGAAAAATATTTTACTTAACGTCAAAATCAAGCACGATAGATGACTTCGTGGGCTTCAGCTTCGTAAGCTTTATACCCGCGGCGGCAAGCATACGCTTCGATGCAATGTCGCTCGCCGTGCCGTTATATTTGTCGGAGAGGTAAACTACCTCCTTGACACCCGACTGTATGATAGCCTTTGCACATTCGTGGCAGGGGAAAAGGCTGACGTAAAGGGTAGATCCAGACAGATTTCTTCCGCGCGCGTTGAGCACTGCGTTGAGCTCCGCGTGTACGACGAACTGATACTTCGTTTCGCCCTTTGCCTCGTCCCTGTTCCAAGGGAATGAGTCGTCGGAGCATCCGTGCGGAAAGCCGTTATATCCCGTAGACAGTATTCTGTTGTCTGCATCGACGATACACGCGCCGACCTGAGTGTTCGGATCCTTTGAGCGCTGTGCCGCAAGGAGAGACACCCCCATAAAATAATCGTTCCAGCCTATGTAATCGTTTCTCTTGTCGGACATAATAATCTCCTCTGAAATTCGTTTATACAAAAAGTATAGCATAAATATTCTTGCTTGTCAATAAAGAACGGAGAACAGTATGCAATTCCCCGAATATAGTGAATGCCGCCTTTGCGCGCGCTCCTGCGGCATAGACCGTAACAGCGGCCGTATCGGCTTTTGCGGCGCACCCTCGGAGCCCGTGATAGCGCGTGCCGCCCTCCACGAGTGGGAGGAGCCGCCCATATCGGGCACCCACGGCTCCGGCACCGTTTTTTTCTCCGGCTGCTCGCTCCGCTGTACCTATTGCCAGAATGCCGAGATATCCCGTGCCAAAACGGGCAAGACGGTTACCGTAGACCGCTTTTGCGAGATAATGCTTGAGCTTGAAGCCAAAGGCGCGCATAATATAAATTTCGTCACCCCCACGCACTACGCTCCGACCGTGATCGAGGCCACACGCCGCGCACGCGCTCGCGGCCTCGCCGTTCCCATAGTTTATAACACCGCATCCTATGAAACCAAGGAAACGGTAGCATCTCTTGACGGCACGGTCGATATATATCTTGCCGACTATAAATACAATCGCAGGGAAACCGCCGCGGCCTACTCCCTCGCCGCCGACTATCCCGCCGTCGCGCGCACCGCAATTGCCGAAATGGTGCGACAAGGGGGAAGTGCCATAATCGAGGACGGACTTATGAAATCGGGCGTTATAGTCCGCGTGCTCCTTCTGCCCGGTCACGTCGCCGAGGCAAAGCTGTGCGTAAAATACCTCTATGAGTCCTACGGCGACGATATCTATATCAGCCTTATGAGTCAGTACACCCCAATGCCGGGTATGCGACCGCCTCTCGACCGCCCTGTCACTCGCGCCGAGTACGACGAGCTCGTCGATTACGCAATCAAAAAGGGCGTGAAATGTGCCTTTATCCAGGACGGTACCTCAGCCAAGGAAAACTTCATTCCGCCGTTTGATTTCACGGGGATCTGAAGGCGTACCGGACAATCAACTACTAATATAGAAATGAGAATTGCTATGAATGTAAATTACAAGATTGATCTCAACTCAAATAATGGTTTTGTAGAATATAGTAACGATACGGTCTCGCTGACCGCAGAGTCCGATCACAGTAATACTTGCTTTTCCTTAACGGTGGAATTTCCGGACTGGAAGGATGATACGTACGTATTTTTGCCGGCTTGCGCATATGACGGAAACAGATTCAGACGCGCCGATTATAAGTATCCTCCTATGTATCGCGAATGCGATTGCAAAAACAGAGACCCCCTGATAACTGACGTTCCCGCCTTGAATACTGATGGCAGCGGCAGGATAGAGGTTACCGCCGGTGATATGTCGGTGCCCTGCTTCGGTGCTTTTTTCAAAAGCTCCGGAAATGCGTTTTTTATCTTCACGGAACAGGCTTGTAAAGGCAAAAATATAGGTTATACGGTGGAAAGCGGAAGGGTTACGCTCTCTTTTCCCGCACTTCGTTCCAAATGCTATAGAATGTGCCGCACCGATGAGCCTTCGACGGACTGCGGAATATCCGTGTCAAAGGGTGAGTGCATCTCGTCAAGAGTGCTGATAAAAAGCCTTGAATGTCACAGCATTTCGGAATTTTTCAAGCTGTTTTTTAAAAACCGCAGATGCCTGCTTTCCGACCTTCCCGCAAAAAATGATTACACCCAAGAGCTGTGGGACGTTATTGAAGAGCATATGAATCGTGATAATTTCAGCGGAGAGTATTTTGCTGAAGCCTCAAAAAAGTGGCAATGCGGCTGGGTCGGCGGCGGAATGTCGTCCTTGCCCTTACTGAAGCACGGAAATGAGATCTCGAAGCAGCGCGCTATACAAACCCTCGATTTTATGACTTCAAACGTTGCACCGTCCGGATTCTTTTACACTATGATCGTTGACGGAGTAATCATTGACGACGGCTTCGGATGCGAGGATATGAAGAATTCCGCTCTTGTGAGAAAGCTTGGAGACGCTCTTTACTTTCTGTTCAAGCATTTTGAAGTGATATCCCCGAAGGAAAAATGGATATCCGCGGCAAAGGGATGCGCGGATGCATTCGTCAGACTGTATGAAAAATATGAGGACTTCGGCCAAATTGTCAATGTCGAAACAGCACAGATGATGTATGGCGGCACGACCTCGGGAGCATCGGTCATAAGCGCACTGGTCAGCGCTTGGCGTTATTTTGGCGAGGATAGATACCTTGACGTCGCCAAGCGTGCGGGAGAAAAGTATTACAACGATTATGTTGCCCGCGGTGTCACGTACGGTGGTCCCGGTGAGGCTCTTTGTGCTTGCGATAGCGAGAGCTCTTACGCCATGCTTGAGAGCATGATCCTTCTTTATGAAGCGGAAAAGGACGAAAAATGGCTGAATTACGCCAAAGACAGTCTGCATCTTTTTTCAAGCTGGGTTATGCCGTATGCGTACGTCTTCCCAAAGGGAAGTGAATTCGGCCGATTGAATATCAATACCGTGGGAAGCGTATTTGCAAACGTTCAGAATAAGCATTCTGCCCCCGGTATCTGCACGGCATCGGGAGATGCCATATATAAGCTCTACAAATATACGAAAACCGAAGAATATCTCGATCTTTTGCGTGACATTGCGTTCTTTATGCCGCAATGCGTATCCACGAAGGAGCGCCCGATATTCTCATGGGACAGTGAACCGCAAAGACTTTTACCCGGTTGGATATGTGAGAGAGTCAATACAAGCGACTGGGAGGGCGAGAGCTGCGTAGGGGGAGTGTTTTGGGGCACCTGTTGGCCCGAGACTTCATTGCTGCTGACGTTTTCCGAGTTGATATGGAATGATGAAATATCAGAGCAGCTGTGATCAGGCTCACGACCAAAGTATAGTATAAAAAAGCTCAGGCAAACCGAGTTAACGGTCTTGCCTGAGTTTTTTATTTACGCCTTATTTAATTTCTTCTTTGCATTCTCCCTGTCGCGCAGGCGATAGTCGCGTGAGCGGCGCTTTTTGATTATTGTAGTGTATACCGCAAATGCAACCACGCCTACCACGATAGCAATGGCCGTCACGTGTACCCAAAGCTCGGTGGAGTTCTCGGTCTTAAGACTCTCCCACAGCGTGTTGACGTGAGCCTGTATCTCGGGTGAGAAGCTCTTGTAGCAGGTAGTGCCGAAGCGCGCGTTGTAGTCCGCGTTTATCTCGGTGGGGGATGAGCCGTAGAGTATCTCTATGGCTTCCTCGCCCATCTCGTCTATATAGTCCTCGTTATCCTTAACGAGCGTGTTGGGAGATGCGTAGCCGATGTAAACGGCGTTTGCGATAGCCGCCTCCTCGGAGAGCATAAAGTTGATATACTCCTTTGCAAGGTCGGGGCTCGCGGCATTCTTCGGAATACACATCGCATCAACGAAGTAGTTGGTGCCCTCGGTGGGGTAGTAGAAGCCAAGCGCCTCCTCCTGCTCCGCCATAATGAGGTAGTCGCCTGCAAAGTAGGGGGCAATAGCGGCAGAGGCCGTCGTCATCTTGTTGAATATCTCGTCGTTTACGTAGCCTTGTACGAGCGGCTTTTGCTCCTTGAGGATCTCAAGCGCCGCATCCCAATCGGCAGGATCGGTCGAGTTTATATCGATTCCCTTGTAGTACATCGCCGAGCCAAAGGCGTCGCGCGGATTGTTGAATTGCAGGATCTTACCTGCATATTTCTCATTCCACAAAAGTCCCCAGCTCTCGCTCTCGTAGTCCTCAGGGTCAACGAGGTTGGTGTTGTAGATAACTCCCATCATTCCGTAGGTGTAGGGCACGGAATAACGGTTTTCGGGGTCGTAGTAGAGCCCCTTGAAATCCTCGGAGATGTACTCGTAGTTATCGATCTGTGACTCTACGTCAAATTCGAGCAGCATATCCTCGTCTATCATCTTCTGGATCATGTAGTCAGAGGGGATAACGACGTCGTATACGACCGCGCTGTTCTTCAGCTTCGAGTACATATCCTCGTTGGTCGCGTAGGTGGAGTAGTTGACCTTTACCTTAACACCGTATTTTTCGTAGTAATAGTCCTCAAACGCCGCATTCACGTCAAGTGAGCCGAGCGAGCCGTCCGAGATGTATTCGCCCCAGTTGTATACGTTGAGGGTGAGCGTACCGCTGCCCGAGGGCTTGTCCGTATCGTCGTCACCGCAGGACGCGAGCGCAAAAATGCAAAGCGTTGCAAAAAGAAGGGTGAGTATCAGCTTGATTTTTCTCATTTCGTCGCGCCCCCCTTTTTCTTTTTGCTCTTATTGAGCTGTAGGTTGAGCTTCTTTCCGCTCTTGAGATTGGAAATAAGCAGCAGCACGAATACCGTTACGATAACGATAGTAGACAGCGCGTACATATCGGGCGTAACCTTCTTCTTCGTCATCGAGTAGATCAGCAGGGGCAGGGTCTGGAAGTTGGTCGGCGCGAGGAAGTAGGAGATAACGAAGTCGTCAAGCGACATCGTAAACGCCATTACCATACCCGAAATAACGCCGGGCATAATGTTCGGCAGCTTCACCTTGAAGAATGCCTGCATAGGCGTACAGCCAAGGTCGAGCGCCGCCTCGGAGAGCGTGTCGCCAAGCTCGTTTATTCTCGGCAGCACCGAGAGGATAACGTAGGGCAGGCAGAAGGTCGTGTGCGCTATCAGCATAGCCGCAAAGCCGATGTCGTTGTAGTCGCCGATGCCGAATATGGCCATAACCGCCGCAAAAAACAGCATCATCGACATACCAGTAACGATATCGGGGTTCATCATCGGTATGTTGGTCACACCGTTGACCGCCGCCTTGATATACTTGTTCTTCATCTTGTAGATGCCCTCTGCCGCCGCCGTGCCGATCAGGGTCGCCAGCAGGGAGGAGGAAACCGCAAGTATAAGCGAGTTGCGCAGTGCCGCCCACGTCTCGGGGGACTTGAACAGCTCGGCATACCACTGGAGGCTGAAGCCCGTGAAATTCGCCGTGCTGTTAGATGCATTGAATGAGAAGAGTATCAGTGTCATTATAGGAATGTAAAGTATTCCGAATATCAGACACAGATAGATGATGGAGGCGTATCTTTTCGTCTTTTTCATACGATAATACCTCCGTCGTCGTCATCGCCGAACTTGTTCATTACCGTCAGCGAGATAAGTATCAGTATCATCATTACCATCGAGATCGCCGCACCCACGTTTAGCGCACCCGTGACGAACTGACGCTCGATCGTATCGCCGATCAGCTCAAAGGTTCCGCCGCCGAGCTTTTGCGAGATGTAGAAGGTGCTGATAGAGGGCACAAGCACCATCGTCACGCCCGAAATTATACCAGAGCGAGAGAGGGGGAGAATGACCTTTATAAGGGTCTTCGGCGTATTACAGCCGAGGTCGGCCGCCGCCTCCCACATATGCTTGTCTATCTTTGATATGCAGGTGTATATGGGCATTACCATATAGGGCAGGAAATCGTATACCATACCGAATATGACCGCCCCCTTCGTACCAACGATGTGGAACGAGGTGTTAAGCAGGGAGTTGAGAAATCCGCCGTCGTCAAGGATAGCCATGATCGAGTAGGTGCGGATAAGCAGGTTTGTCCACATAGGGAGCATAAGAAGCATTACAAACAGCTTCTGGTGCTGTGGCTTAGCTCTTGCGATTATGTAAGCTAAGGGATAGCCGATAACGAGGCAGATCGCAGTCGCTATTACGGACAATTCAAGCGAGAGCAGGAATATGTCGCCATAGTCGCGCAGTGCCGCAATATTTTCAAACGAAAAGTTACCGTCCGCATCCGAAAAAGCGTAAACAAGAACGATAATCAGAGGCAGAATGATAAAAAGTATCGCCCAGAAAATGTGCGGAGCAGCCGCAATCGAGCGCATTAAAGATCTCTTTTTGTTCATTTTTTACCAAAGGGGAAAGTTGAATTTCCCACCACTTTCATCAGCAATAAAATCAGAACTCCTCTGCGGCATCCGCGTCGGAAAGCTGGTCGATCTCGTCGGAGAATGACGAGTAATCACCGAATTTGCCGGAATACTTCGACTTCTTCATAATGTGGATAGCGTCAGGCTCGATAAACACACCGATATTCGCCTCGGGGGCAACGTAGTCGGTGGACTGTATCATCCACTTGAAGCCCTTGATATCTACGATTATCTCGTAGTGCACACCCTTGAAGGTAACGCTCGTTACCTTACCGGTAAGCATACCCTTGTCGATAGCAACGACGTCCACGTCCTCGGGGCGTATAACGACGTCCACAGGCTCATTCTTGCCAAAGCCGCCGTCCACACAGTCGAACACGTGACCCGCAAGCTTGACTCTGTTGTCCTCAAGCATTATACCGTCGATGATGTTACTCTCGCCGATAAAGTCCGCGACGAATGCGTTTTTGGGCTCGTTGTATATGTCGGTCGGCGTGCCTATCTGCTGTATCTCGCCGTCTGCCATAACCACGACGGTATCAGACATTGAGAGCGCCTCCTCCTGATCGTGCGTTACGTAGATAAAGGTGATGCCGATAGCCTGCTGTATGGTCTTAAGCTCGTTCTGCATATCCTTACGTAGCTTGAGATCGAGCGCGCCGAGCGGCTCGTCCAAAAGGAGCACGCGGGGGTGAGATACGAGCGCACGCGCGATAGCAACTCTCTGCTGCTGACCGCCCGAAAGGGTGCTGACGCTCTTATTTTCAAAGCCCGAAAGCGCCACCATAGCGAGCATCTCGGTCACTCGGGTCTTTATCTCGTCCTCCTTGACCTTTTTGAGCCTTAAGGGGAAAGCTATATTTTCATAAACGTTAAGATGAGGGAACAGCGCGTATTTCTGAAACACGGTATTGACCTGTCTTTTGGGCGCGGGCACGTCGCTGATCTCAACACCGTCGAAATAGAGCTGACCCTCGTCCGCGGTCTCAAATCCGCCGATTATACGCAGGGTAGTAGTCTTTCCACAGCCGGACGGACCGAGGAAGGTGATAAACTCACCGTCTCTTATGTAAAGATTCATCGAATCGATGACCTTTTCGCCGTCGTACGACTTGCAGATTCCTTTTAATTCAATGAGCTTTGCCATTTTATCAGTATCATTTCCTTTCTTTTGTCCGTGGGCAGAGCACACTCTGCCGCGGATATCCAATAATTTATCGCAAAATTCACCTATGATGACTGTATTATAGCAAAAACAATACGCATTTGCAATACCTTTTAGTAATATTTTTCTAAAATTAACCGCAGTTAGACCGAATTAAACGAATTTATCCGCAATTTTTCTGCCGTAAAATGCAAAAAAGCTCCCAAAAGCTCCCAAAATCTCTTGAAATCTCGTTAATTCTCTTGTTTTGCGTTTTTTCTCGCTCCCATGATTTCCCTGAACATAATAGCGAAGAAAACTGCGAATATCCAGTACCCCTCGCCCACTATCATCATAAAAAGCAATGACAATAGCGCCACCGATGCCGAGATGGTCAGCGTAAGCGCACGCGACAGGCGCTCCGTCGCCTCGGGCGACAGCCGCCCCGACAAAAGCCCGATAAGTATCCTCTGCCCGTCAAAGCCGCGTATCGGCACCAGGTTTGACAGCGCCGTCAGCAGATTTACCGCCGCAAACGCAAGCAAGTAGTCGCTCGCGCGGCATAGGGGCAAAAGCAGGAGAAAAAGCGCAAGATTTATCATCGGCCCACCTAGCGCGATTATCACCTCCTCGCGGTAGGATAACATCCGCCCCGTCCTGATCCGCAGACCCGTCAGTACCGCCCTCGGCAGGGAAATATCGCCCACCCCGATGAGCATCGCCGCCCCGATATGCCCAAGCTCGTGTATCACCGCCACCGCAAGCGTCAGCACCGTCATCCACACCGCATCAAATGCCAGCATTAAAAGAACAACAAACAAAAAGGGAAGCACTTTCTCCCCCAGCGCACGCAAAAGCCTCATATTCCAAGCTCCTCTCTTTTTATATTTACATATTTGCCGCCTTGACAGATTATTATAGTTATGCTAAAATTTAAGTGGGAAAAGCTTAGGGAAATGCCGAAATTTTACGGCACAACCTACAAGATTGTGGATTACGGGTTAATCTTAGAGGGGCGGTGGAGATTGAATGAAATCAATACTTGATTACACTATTATCGCTGAATTTTTATCTTTTTCATCGAGGGAAAGAATTATATATGAGCTTTCTTCGCCTAAGAAAAGATTAAAAGCACTAGAAAGATTTTCGCACAATGTTGATTCGGTAATCAATCCTGAATGTATCTGTTTCAAAGGCAAGGTTATAAGTGATGCAATAAAATCTGAAATCAAAAATAGTGCAGCGGAATGTGTTGTATTATCGCTTGAGCATCAGCAAGGGAAGAAAATGATAATAGAGGATGCCTTAGAATATCTATCTTATGAATGCACAGTTGTGATAGTCGTGATTGGAAATTGGTTAATACTAAAGCCTGAATATGAGGGTGGCGAAGGACTGTTGTACGTATTAAAGAAAAAACAGTAAATTTTGTGTTTTTAAGGAATTGGTGAAGTCCATTACATTTTTGTACAATTGATTTGGTAGAATTTAAGGAGAATGTAAACATAGTATGAATCAAAATGTAAAGCAAACTCTTGAATATTATTGCGAAAACGAAGTTCAAACTTTGAAGAAGCATAAATATTTTGCAGAAATCGGTTCTTTAGCAAATTCGGTTAACTATTTTGTTGATATATCCGTTGGTGAAGCAATGGATGTAAAAAAGCACAAGTATCCAAAAAAAATTTATTTGAGTTTTTCTGTTTTAGATCAACAAAGACGAATTGTGTGTGTCGATTCAACAGATTTTGAACATTTGACAGATGCGACTATGATATTAGAAATTGATTGTAAGGATCGAGTGAAGTTTTTTTCTTGGCAAGAAGATAAAGACTTTATAGAATCTCTCAAATGGATCACAAAAGAACTGAAAACAATGCAAACAAGGGATATTTGAGAAGCATACCGATCTCGAATTAATAACAATTGAAAGCCGCCCGCAATTTTTGCGGGCGGTTTTCTTGTATAACGAAAACCACGCGAATAAGACGGATTGAAAAAGTGCGTTTGTAGGGACAGGCGTCCTCGACTGTCCGAGAAACAAAGGGCAAAAACCACGCTTTTATTTAGTGGATAGGCAGTCGGTAGGGAAAATGAGTTGTTGCACTCCTGCGATTGCGCAAAGAAAACTTATGATCAAACGGACAGTCGAGGACGCCTGTCCCTACAAAAATAATAAAACCCAAAAAGAACCCGTTTACGGGTAGCAGGTAACAATTACACGGTTGGCAAATTTTAAAAACCGTTGACAAGCGGTTGTACTTTTATGTATTCTTCGTACAATCAAATATAATATTTACATATTTATTGCCTTGACAAATTGTTATAATTATGCTAAAATTTAGGGTGAGAAATTTTTTCGGGAGGACGCAATGGCAACGAATACCGTCAAGAAAGCATACGGCGATCAGAGCATAAAAAGCCTTAAGGGTGCGGACCGAGTCCGCAAGCGCCCCGCGGTCATTTTCGGCTCTGACGATCTTATAGGATGCCAGCATTCGTTTATAGAAATACTCGCAAACTCGGTCGACGAGGCGCGCGAGGGCTACGGTGAGAAGATAATAGTCAAAAAGCTGCTTGATCTTTCTATCGAGGTCGAGGACTTCGGCCGCGGTGTTCCGCTTGGTTATAACGAAAAGGAAAAGCGCTGGAACTGGGAGCTCGTCTTCTGTGAGCTCTACGCAGGCGGTAAATACGATAACAACGACGGCAACGCCGCCTACGAGTTTTCCCTCGGCCTTAACGGCCTTGGCGCTACCGCAACGCAGTATTCCTCGGAGTATATGGAGGTTCAGTCCTATAACGGCAAGACCCTCTCCGAAATGAGCTTTAAATCGGGTAACCCCAAGGGCGAGCTGCGCGTGAGCGACCTTGACTCTAAAGCACCTAAGAAGAAGGGAACTATCATCAGATGGCGCCCCGACCTCAAGGTCTTTAAGGAGATAGATATCCCCGTTGAGTTCCTTGAAAGCACCCTTCGCCGTCAGGCGTTTATCAACGCAGGCATCAAGTTTATACTCGAGGTCGAAAAAAGCAAGGGAAAATTCGAGAAATCGGAGTTTTACTACGAAAAAGGCGTGGCAGATTATATCGCCGAGATAACTGACGGCATCACTATGACGCCCCCTCAGCTCTGGAAGATCGAGACCAAGGGCCGCGACAGAGAGGACTTGCCCGACTACAAATTCAAGGCCGAGGTCACCTTCTGCTTTGCAAAGAGCGGTATGGCTGAGTATTACCACAACTCCTCGTTCCTTGAGTACGGCGGCGCACCTGATAAGGCAGTCAAAAACGCTTTTACCTACGCAATAGATAAGTACATCAAGTCACAGAACAAATATACGCGCAACGAGTCTAAGATATCCTTCCAGGACATCGCGGACAACCTTGCCGTCATAATCAACTCCGCCTCTACGCAGACCTCGTACGAGAACCAGACGAAAAAGGCAATAACCAACGCCTTTATACAGAAGGCTCTGACCGACTTTATCAAGACTAAGCTCGAGATCTACCTGACCGAGAATCAGTCGGCCGCCAACACCATAATGAATCAGGTGCTCATCAACAAGCGTGCGCGTGAGTCGGCGGAAAAGACCAAGGTCGATATCAAAAAGAAGCTCACAGGCACTATGGACGTCTCGAACAGAGTAGAGAAGTTCGTTCCCTGCCGCTCGAAGGATCCGGAGCTTCGCGAGGTCTATATAGTTGAGGGTGATTCGGCTATGTCAAGCTGTAAGCTCGGCCGTAACGCCGAGTTCCAGGCGATAATCCCCGTAAGAGGTAAGACCCTTAACTGTATGAAGAGCTCGTACGAAAAAATCTTCGCCAGCGACATCATCGTCGATCTGCTTAAGGTAATCGGCTGCGGTGTTGAGGTAAAAACGGGCAAGAAGTCCGACCTTACCACCTTCGACTACAAGCTCCTCAAATGGAACAAGATAATCATCTGTACCGATGCGGATGAGGACGGCTTCCAGATACGCACCCTTCTGCTTACGATGTTCTACCGTCTGCTTCCCACTCTTATCGAAAAGGGCAAGATCTTCATAGCGGAGTCACCCCTCTTTGAGATCAACTCGGGCGGCGAGACCTATTTCGCCTACGACGAGAGGGAAAAGACCGAGATACTCGCAAAGCTCGGTAATAAAAAGTACACTCTCCAGCGCTCGAAGGGACTTGGTGAGAACGAGCCGGATATGATGTGGCGCACCACGATGTGCCCCCAGACCCGTCGCCTTATCGCCGTTACCCCTGCCGACGCCGAGGCAACCGCAAGAATGTTTGACGTCCTGCTTGGCGACGCGCTTCAGGAGCGTAAGAAGTTCATTACCGAAAACGGACATCTCTACATCAAAGACGCTGATATTTAATGAAAGGTTATAGAAAAAATGGCAACACTTAACAAGTCAACTAAATTCGAAGGCGTAAAGGGCCCCCTTCTCACCATCGTTATGGACGGTGTAGGTATCGCACCCGATAACGGCGCAAACGCGGTTGCAACCGCACTCACCCCCAACCTTGACCGCATTATGAAAAGCTATCCTACTCTCGCCATCAAGGCGCACG
>CAZQTN010000011.1:0-29463 GCA_964596195.1 uncultured Ruminococcus sp. | reverse complement strand
GCGTAGTTGCCGCTCTTAAGAACAGCCTGCTTAGCCATCTTGAAATGCTTGGACTTTGCGCCCCAATAACCCTTAGCGGCCTTGAGTACGCTCTTTCTTCTCTTGCGCGTCATTGTAGCGCCCTTAATTCTAGCCATTTTATATCTTCCTCCAAATTTTCTCTTTGTTCCTTATTACTTTTGAATAAGGGTTCTGTAAGTAGGTCCAAAGCACTCACTGAGGATCGCGCTCTTGCGAAGGCCTCTCTTGCGCTTCGAGGTCTTGTGACCGAGGTTGTGACGATGGTTGTTGTGAGACATCTTTACCTTACCGCTACCTGTAAGAGAAAATCTCTTGGCAGATGCTTTATGTGTCTTGATCTTTGCCATTTTTATTCTCCTTTTATTTGGGGTGTACCCTATTTTAATACAAATTCAAAAACGAATCCATTATTAATCAAAATTATTTCTTATCCGGCTTTACGGGAGAGAGGATGATAGACATATATCTTCCCTCAAGAACAGGCTTCTTCTCAGCAACGCCGGTACCGGAGCACGCCTCCTCAAACTTTGCAATGACCTCGCGGCCAAGCTCCATATGAGTCATTTCTCTACCCTTGAAGCGTACGACAGCCTTTACCTTATTACCTTCGCCGAGGAACCGTTTAGCCTGATTCACTCTGGTATCAAAGTCATGCTGCTCAATGCGGCAAGAGAGCTGAACCTCCTTGACCTTAACGATGACCTGCTTTTTCTTTGCTTCCTTTTCCCTCTTATCACGCTCGAAACAGAACTTTCCGTAATCGATAGCGCGGCATACCGGGGGAGCTGCATTTGGAACTATGAGCACAAGATCGACTCCATTGTTGTAGGCATACGCCCTTGCATCATCGATCTTCAAAATGCCGACCTGCTCGTTCGAGGGGCCGATAACTCTTACCTCAGGCGCCTTGATCTCTTCATTGATGAGCAAATCCTTGTTGTTGTTAGCGCTAATGGTTTCATACCTCCGAAAAACAAAAAATGCATACAGAAAATTTCCGTATGCACACAAAAATCCCCCAGTAGGGAGTTAAGGTATTTACCATACGCACCCTTGTGGTATGGTGAGAACGGAAATTCTGCTTGTTTTTAGAAGCCTTTGCTTCTTTCCTTGGCATTATATCACCTTTTTGGCAAAATGTCAATAGGTTTTGAAAAAATATTTTTTCTTTTTCTAACACGGTCCGTCCATAACTCTCTAAAATAAAAAGTAAACAATTTTATATTTTTTTCGTTTAACTATGGATTTTCTCGTTCATATGTGTTATAATATAATGAATTTTTATTGTTATCCACCAGCGAGGTACCATAATGTCAGAGACGATTACTAATTACATAGAAGTAGTTCTACCCGTTTTGCCCTTAAGAGGTATAGTCGGTTTCCCTGCCGTGCAGATGAATATCGAGATCGCGCGTCCCTCCTCTCTTAAGGCATTTACCGCGGCCGCTACGCTTCACGAGGCTAAAATGCTTCTGGTCGCTCAAAAAGAGCTTAACGTAGAGAATCCGACCGAGGATGATATGTACAAAACCGGCGTGCTCGCCGAAATAAAGCACGTTGTAAAAAATCCGCAAGGCACCCTCACGGTCGTATTTGAGGGTATTGCAAGAGCCAAAGTCGCCAAATTCGATTTTTCTCAGGAATATATGATCGCATACGCTACGGCAAGAAAACCTCAAAAGAAGATTGCCGTGACGGAAGAAATAGATGTTATGATGCACGAGATCAAAGCGAGCATCAACGAGATCAAGGATATCCATCCCACCTTTACCGATGATATGAATATGGCTGCACAGGCCATTACTGCGCCGGATTATTTTGCCGACTTCGTGGCATCGAGTGCGCTTATCGACTATAAGAACAAGCAGACCGTCCTTGAGGCAACAAACGCAAGGACAAGACTTGAAAAGCTGCTTGTCGCCCTTGAAGAAGAAGCTATGCTGCTCAAGTGCGAGCGCGACATACAGCTCCAAGTGAGAGAGAAGATAGACCGCAATCAGAAGGACTACTTCCTCCGTGAGCAGATCAAGGCTATCCAGGCCGAGCTTGGCGAGGACGACGATGATGAGATACGTGAATACGAGGAAAAGATTGATGCCAAGGCTATGCCCGAGGATGTTAAAGTAAAGCTTTTCAAAGAGTTGTCAAAGCTCGCCAAGACCCCCTTTGGCGCAGCTGAGAGCACTGTGATCCGCTCGTATCTCGACACTTGCCTTGACTTCCCGTTTGGTATCAAGACGAGCGATCCTGTAACCGTTGCCGAGGCAAGACGAGTTCTCGACGAGGATCACGACGGACTTGAAAAGGTCAAGGAAAGGATACTTGAGTTCGTAGCTATCAAGCAATTTTCTCCCGAGGTGAAGAACCAGATCATTTGCCTCGTCGGACCTCCCGGAGTTGGAAAAACGTCAGTAGCGGCATCGATAGCAAAAGCTCTCAAAAGAAAGTATGCCAGGGTGTCACTTGGCGGTATGCATGATGAAGCAGAGATCCGCGGACACAGAAAAACGTACGTCGGAGCTATGCCCGGCAGAATCGTGACCGCACTTATAAATGCAAAGGTCGAAAACCCCGTAATTGTACTCGATGAAATAGACAAAATGTCTAACAATTTCAGAGGAGATCCCACATCGGCTCTGCTTGAGGTCCTCGACCCCGAACAAAACAAATTCTTCCGTGATAATTTTATGGAAATAGCCATAGACCTCTCCGACGTGCTCTTTATAGCTACGGCAAACAGCTACTCCTCCATTCCCCTGCCCTTGCTTGACAGAATGGAGATAATCGAGCTATCTACATACACGGATTCCGAAAAACTTGCCATTGCTAAAAATCACCTCATCCCCAAGCAGCTCAAGCGCAACGGAATGACTAAGCGTCGCTTTAGAATCACGGATGGCGGTATAATGTCGCTTATAACCAACTATACGAAAGAGGCCGGTGTGCGTACACTTGAGCGAGAGATAGCTTCGTTGATAAGAAAGAGTGCGAAGAAAATCGCAGAAACAGGCACAAAATCCGTAACTGTAACCGAAAAGAACATCTCCGACTTCCTTGGCAAGAGAAAGGTTATTCCCGAAAGACTCGAGGCCACCGATCCCATCGGAATCGTAAACGGACTCGCTTACACACAGACGGGCGGAGACCTGCTGAAGGTAGAGGTAGCAACAATGGATGGCGACGGCAAGATAAAGATCACCGGCTCACTTGGTGACGTAATGAAAGAATCTGCTAGCATCGCACACTCCTACGTCAGAACGATAGCTAAAAAATATAAAATAGACCCTGATTTCCACAAGGCAACGGATATTCACATACATTTCCCCGAGGGAGCAATTCCCAAAGACGGCCCCTCGGCAGGCGTAACTATGGTCACGGCAATGGTCAGCGCACTTGGCGGAATACCGGTAAGACGAGACGTCGCTATGACCGGAGAGATCACCCTGCGCGGCAAGGTGCTGGCAATAGGCGGCCTTAAGGAAAAGACACTCGCGGCATACCGATCCGGTATAAATACAGTCCTGATCCCCGAGGACAACCTGCGCGATCTGGATGAGGTAGATGCAGAGGCGCGCAATCACCTCAACTTTATCCCCTGCAAAACTGCGGATGACGTATTGTCGCACGCACTCGTGAGATGATAAGGAAGACAAAATGAAAGTAAACACCAATAACACAACCCTTGCGATCACGGTAGGCGCACAAAAGCAATTTATACGCGATCCAAGACCCCAAATAGCTCTTTCCGGACGTTCAAACGTTGGAAAAAGCTCTTTGATAAATACACTGCTTGGCAGAAAATCGCTCGCACGAGTTTCGTCCTCCCCCGGAAAGACAATAACGATTAACTACTTTGACGTCGATAAGAAGCTTTTTCTTGTCGACCTCCCCGGCTACGGATACGCCAAGCGCTCAAAGGATTCCAAAAGAGTGTGGAGCACGCTCACGGAGGATTATTTCCTTAAAAACCCATCGTCGGATGCACTTAAGCTTGTAATACAGCTGATAGACATCCGTACCGGTCCTACGGACGATGATATCCTTATGATCAACTGGATGATAGATATGGGTGTTCCGTTTATAGTTGTTGCAACCAAGACGGACAAGCTTTCAAAAAAGCAGCTTGCTGAGGCCGTAGATGCCATTCATAACGAGTTTTTCAACGGCACCGGCATTGAGATCCTTCCCTTTTCCTCAGTCACGAGAGAGGGCAAGGACGAGCTTTGGAAAAAGATATTTGATGCCGTACAATAAAGCTAACGTCATACGGAGGTAAATGAGTTTGGCAAATATACTTTATTACGTATTATCAGCTCTGGCAGTCCTCATCGTTTTGACAATACACGAATACTCACACGCATACGCCGCTTACAGGCTTGGCGACAACACTGCAAAAAACGTGGGCAGATTAACCCTAAACCCATTAAAGCACATTGATCTGTTTGGTGCTTTATGTATGCTCGTGTTTCATTTCGGTTGGGCAAAGCCGGTACCGATCAACGCACGCAATTTCAGAAATCCGAAACGAGATTTTGCGATAACAGCCTTGGCCGGTCCGCTTTCTAACCTTATAACTGCATTCGTAAGCGCGTTTGTATACCTGCTCACCTACGCCTTGCTTCGGGACGTCGAGTTTTCCTCAAAGTTTACCTATAATCTGGCACAAAACACACTCGACTTTATATACGTTTTTCATATCATAAACGTTGGTATAGCAGTATTCAATCTGATTCCCATACCGCCTCTTGACGGCTCAAGAATATTAAACGTTGTTCTGCCGCCGAAGGCATACTTCGGCATTATGAGATATGAGAGAATAATTTATCTTGTGCTTGTAGGGTGGCTGCTCGTCGGCGGATATATCGCAGATTTTCTTCTTTTAAACCCCTTAATTTCAAGCAACGCCACACTTTCCTTTCTCGTATCTCTGTTTGATCTTTCGGGCAGGCTTTCCGACCTGTTCTCCCTGATATCGAAAGGAATGATGGCATTTTGGCAGCTTATACCCTTTCTTAAATAAGTCTGCCACAAACCGATTGGAGATTTTCAATGATAGAACAAGTGACATACAGGCTCGATCAATTCGAGGGGCCGCTTGACCTTTTGCTTACACTCATAACAAAAAACAAGGTCAGTATTACAGACATACCGATCGCCATTATATGCGACCAATATATGGAGTATATAGAGGAAGCACAGCGAATGGATCTCGACGTGGCGAGTGAGTTCATAGTTATGGCAAGCGAGCTGATGCTTATAAAGAGCAGGATGATACTGCCACACGAGGAAGGCACCGAAAACGACCCTCGACGCGAAATTGCAGATGCACTGTTGCTTTACCAGCAGGCAAAGCTGGCTGCAAAGGAAATGCGATCTCTGTACGACGAATATTCGGGCAGATTTGTCAAAGGAACGGACGATATTCCGCCCGAAAAGGGTTTGCCGCTTGACCTTGACCCCAACCTTTTGATAAAGGCGCTTAATTCTGTAATGCGCCGTATCAGGATCGCCAATGCGGAAAGAGCCCCCAAGGATCTCGTGAATCCGCTTATAAAGCATAAGATCGTATCTGTCGAGGAAAAGATCGAAGAGATATGCGCGCTACTTGAGGAGCACGAGGAGGCTTCCCTATTCTTCCTGCTCAAAGATGCTGATTCGCGCTCCGAGCTGGTTGCGCGATTTATGGGTGTTCTCGAGCTTATAAAGATACACCGAATAATGATAACAACAGTTCATTTCATTGAGGACGTTGCAGAATATGATGCACAGGGACTCGAAATGAAATTCAAGCTTAATCCGGATTATATCCCGGGAGATGACATTCTCGAAAGCGAGTTCGATATGGCGCCACCCACCGAGAATGAGAACGATAACGAAAAGAATAACTGAAAGGCATAAGCAACGATGAGTGACGAAATCAAAGAAACCGAAGAAATAACCGAAGTGCAGGAGAAAAAAGGTAACTCCGATGATATGCCGAGGTCAATAGTGCTTGAGGAGGCGATAGAGGCTATACTTTTCGCCGCAGGTCACCCAATCTCATACGCAACGCTTGCAAGAGTATTTGAATCGACCCCTGCAAAGGTGCGCGACATAGTTGCGGAGTATTCCCTGAAATATAACAACTCAGAGCTCCCACGCGGTGTACTTCTCCTTACATATTCCGATTCCTGCCAGCTGTGCACCAAGGAACACTATCTCACGGAGATACGCGATGCCTTGGGAATAAAGAAGAGCGGTACCCTTTCCTCTTCTGCTATGGAGACCTTGGCGATAGTTGCATACAACCAGCCAGTAACACGACTGTTTGTCGATACCCTGCGAAAGGTCGACTCATCCTACGCAATGAACAGCCTTATCGACAGAGGTCTTATCGAATGCAAGGGACGACTTGACGTGCCCGGTAGACCTATGCTCTACGGTACTACATCCGACTTCCTGCGTTGCTTCGGTCTCCGCGACCTTGATTCTCTGCCCAAAACCACAGAGGAAATGACACAGGTGTTTGCGAACGCGAAGCTCGGCGAAGAAAACAATGAATTAAACGAGGAAGATAAGGAAATAAATAACGGTGACGGAGCTCAAATAACCATTGATGAGGTCGAGGCAGAGGAAGCCGCGACCGCATCCGATACCAATGAAATCGAGGAGCCGTCCGCCGAGGATGATATAATTGCCGATGACGTGCTTATAGATTACTCTATTGATGCAGATGAGTCTGCTGATACCGAGAGCCTCGAGGAGCCGGCGGACGCCGAATAAATGACGGCAATAACGATCTGTACTATCCTTTCAACTATAATCGGTCTGCTACTTATACAAAAGGTGACCATGCGCCTCATCCTGTCGGATGGGTATAGCATCACGGTGGACTATTTCTTCCTTACCCTGACTTTAAAAAAAGGAATTGCCGATAAAAAAAGACGTCCCAAAAGGAAGCACAAGCCCACAGTCGGAGCGTTGATGCGTATGATACTACGCGTAATCAGATCGTCAAAAATAACGGTTAATCAAATAAAAATACCGATCTCTGTCGCCGACCCATTCCGCTCGGCGATCACGAGGGGCGGAACAAGCTCGGGTATATATCCGATTTTGAATTTGCTCTTATCCTATGCACAAAACGCAAGCTTTGCGGAAGATGCGCTCAAAACCGAACAAAATTACGGTGGGATCTCCCCTGCGCTTGATATCGTTTTACAGACCGAATTATACAACATCTGCTTTTCGGGCATAATCCTTTTGTATGAAGAATTAAAAAGGAGGATCATAAGATCAAATGTCCGAAAACCGAATGAGTGATATAATCAAGGCGTCTTTAGACGGTGTGCGAAGCTTTACCGATATGGACACCGTTATCGGTAAAGCAATAAATACCCCTAGTGGAGTGACCGTGATACCGGTATCCAAGGTCTCGGTAGGCTTTGCGGGCGGTGGACTTGATATAGGCGGTAAAAAGCTTAATTCAAATCAAAATTACGGTACGGGAACCGGCAGCGGAGTATCGATCACCCCGATAGCATTTCTGACAATAGGAAAAAATGCAGAAATCAATCTCATCAGTGTAGATCAAAAGGTAGATACCGGGATCGACCGAGTCGCTTCCCTGATAGAACGCTCACCCGAAATTATTCAAAGGATCAAGGACGTTTTTAGTTAAGCCCACCAAACCAAAACTTTCATATTATATATTTTATATTCCTGCGTAAAATACCTATAAAAGCTAAGGCAGGAGTATGAAATGTATAGAAATCGAAAAGAGTGGCTTGTTGCCGCGCTTGTGCTCATATCATTGCTTTTCTCCCTTTTTACTATATACGTTTATTCGGAGAATTCGCCGTCGATCAGTGCGAGAGCGGCGGCGCTTTACGAGCCGGAAACCAAGTCGTTCATATATACCAAAAATTCAAACGAGCGACTCGGTATGGCGAGCACGACTAAAATAATGACCGCACTAGTAGCGCTCGAAAACATAGCGCTCGACAAGCCCGTACAGGTCGACGAGCGTGCAGTAGGCATCGACGGCTCGTCAATATACCTCGAGCGCGATGAAATAATGAGTGCGGAGGATCTCATATACGCACTAATGCTAAACAGTGCAAACGATGCAGCTGAGGCGCTGGCGTATGAAATTTGCGGAAGTGTCGAGAGCTTCTGTGCTATGATGAATGAGCGTGCGTATGAGCTTGGACTGGAGAATACCAATTTTGCAAATCCGCACGGATTGGATGCGCGCGATCATTACACTACCGCACACGATCTCGCCATAATTACGGCAGAGGCGTTAAAAAATCCTAAATTCAAGGAAATTTCATCGACGAAGAAGAAAGAAGTAGAAAGCAACCTAAAAACACGACTCCTTGTCAACCATAACAAGCTTCTGAAAATGTACGACGGTTGCATCGGTGTAAAGACCGGATACACGCAAATGACAGGCAGGTCGCTTGTCGGAGCGGCAGAGAGAGACGATCTTCGCCTTATAAGCGTCACAATAGATGCACCCGACGACTGGTCGGATCACAAAAAGCTGCTAGATTTCGGCTTCAATAACGTACACGCGATATCGCTTATAGGCGAGGATGAGTTCAGCTATTCCCTGCCTGTACTCAACGGAAGCGTTGATGGCATAACGGTTAAAAACAGAGATCCATTAAAGCATATATTTATAAATGAGAATCCCGAGATAACAAAAGAGATACGCCTGCCACATTTCATGGTCGCGCCCATTAAGCGCGGCGACGTCGTAGGAAGCATTGTATTTAAGGTAGAAGACAAGATAATAGCAAGCACAGATATTATTGCATCCGAGTCTGTCGAAGAAATTAAGGAAAATATATTCGATAGACTTTTCTAGTGATACGGAGGACAAATGGAAAAGATAAGACTGCAAAAATTCATATCCGATTCCGGACTTATGTCGCGGCGTGCCGCCGAGACCGAGATAGAAAATGGCAACGTTTCCGTTAACGGTCACGTTGCCACGCTCGGCACAAAGATCAACCCACGTGCAGACATAGTTTCTATAAAGGGTAAGCGCATCGAATATAAAAAGCGCGAATACACGTACATAATGATGAACAAGCCGAGAGGATATCTCTCAAGCACGACCGACGATCGCGGAAGAAAGTGCGTAACAGATCTTCTGGACGGTGTTTCGGCGCGTGTATATCCCGTAGGCAGGCTTGACCTTATATCAGAGGGAATGCTGCTTCTGACAGATGACGGAGAGCTCAAAAATAGACTCACTCATCCCAGCCATTCCCTGCCTAAGATCTACCGCGTAAAGGTTGGTGGCGGGGTGAGCGCAAAGCAGCACGAAATTTTAACCTCCGAGCTTGAAATCGATGGCTATAAAATAAAGCCCGTAGACGTAGTTGTCGGTGAAAGTGATGAGAGCGGCACCGTACTGAAGATGACGCTGACCGAGGGGAGAAACAGACAAATACGCAAGATGTGTGAAATCGCCGGACTTACCGTAAAAAGGCTCTCCAGAGTTTCTATCGGAACGCTCAAGCTCAACAATCTTCCCGTCGGAAAATGGAGATATCTTGAGGAGGCCGAGGTTGATTATCTGTACAAGGCAACGAGAAAGGCTAACAGCTGACAATGTTTAAAATTTCGCCAATTAACGATGCAAATATCCAGACAGAATGTGCTTCTGCTTGCGATTCTTCTGTAAAAGACGGTTTTTTTGCATATGCGATGACCGACTTGGATACCAATGAACTGATGGCATTCTCGCAGTTTGAGATCGACGGTGAGTACGGATACATATCCGATATAAAGCCGAGGGTTGGTCTGTCAGACTTCGAGGCTATGTTCATACTAGGCCGAGCGACCATGAATTTTATAGATCTGTGCGGTGCTCATAAATGCACAGCCTGCCCTGATGCCGCAGACGAGCGATTGCTCAAAGCTATAGGTTTTAAGCAATCACATACGGGTGAATGGATCGTCGATATGATCGGTATGTTTGATGGCCATTGTGACGGTAGTGCGATAGATTTGAACAAATAAAAATATAAGGAGTATTCATATGTTTTCTCTTTTTCCGAAGATCTACACCGCAGGCAAAAAGCATCTCGTTAATCTGCATCTTAACGGATACGAGATAACTCCCGCTACCTCTGTTTCGATCAAGATACAAGGTATGGAAAACTACGGCATCGAGCATACACCTCTATATCGCATTGACGAAGAGGACAGATATCCTTTTATTCAAATGCAAAAAGTAGCCGATGGCATTTACTCTGCCGAATTTTATTTTGATTCGGAGCAAAAATACACTGTAAAGATCAAGATCGGCGATAAAACACTTCCCGGTTACGGATACCTCTATGCCCTGGAGGAGGACCTGCACAGTCTTACCCCGATGAAAGGCGATACTCACCTGCACTCGTCACGATCTGACGGAAAGGGGACGCCGTTCGAGGTTGGAATAGCATACAGAGCTGCGGGATACGACTTTATTGCTATAACCGATCACCACAAAATGTACCCCTCCGTCGAAGCGAAGGAAGCCTTTGAGAAGCTGACTGACAAATTCTTCGTCATAAAAGCAGAAGAGGTACATAACAAGGATATGGGCTACTTCCACGTTATTAATCTCGGTGGTTCGTTTAGCGTAAACGAGATAATCGAATCCGATGACGGCTATACCGAAAACGAGGTTGCAAGGTTGCTTACAACGGGCAACTTCCCTGATGGCACGACTCCGTATATTTGTGCTTATCGCACGTTCATATCCAACAAAATACGCGAGGGCGGCGGCATAGCCGTAATGGCGCATCCGTTCTGGGATTGTTACGGCGAATACAATATGCCAGCAAAGGACGTATTCCACCTGTTGCGCACGGGGTGCTACGATGCGTACGAGCTTCTCGCCGGCTGTGATAACAATAACAACGGCAATAACATTCAACTTGCCCTGTGGCAGGAGCTCTTGTCTGAGGGTATAAGAATACCCGTGCTCGGTGCATCGGATGCGCACTCTACCCAAGGCGACCAAACGCTATTCAACAAGCAGTTTTCCATCATTTTTGCCAAGAATGCGAGCGATACTCTCCCTGCTATAAAAGACGGGCGTTCTGTTGCGGTTCTGCGCGAAAACGATAGGGATTTTCTTGTTTTCGGTAGCTACCGCCTGACAAAGTACGCGCGCTTTCTTCTCGACGAGTACTTCCCCGCATACACGCTGCTCTCCGAAAAGCACGCAGCAGCATTGGCAGACGGCGATATATCCACAATAAGAACAATCGAAGCCGAGATAGATAAGTACAAGAAAACGTTTTTCGGTTGATATAACAAACCAAAATACCCATCGGATTAGCGTGATGTCCTTAACGGACAAATCACGCTAATCCGATGGGTATTTTTATGGAAAAACTTAATCATCACAACGCTCTGCAAGCTTTTCGTGATATTTCTGATAAAACTCCTCGTATTTGCCCTCGTCAAGAGCATCGCGTATCTTTTGCATAAGGTCGTTATAGAAATAAAGATTATGCAAAACGGCAAGGCGCATTCCAAGCATCTCCTTGGCCTTGAACAGATGTCTTATATATGCGCGGGAATAGCTCTTGCAAGCGGGGCAGGCGCAGCTGGGAGAAATAGGCCGAGAGTCCTCAGCATACTTCTCATTGATGAGGTTCATCTTGCCCTCCCAAGTGAAAAGGTTGCCGTGGCGCGCATTGCGGCTGGGCATTACACAGTCAAAAAAGTCAACTCCGCGATAAACTGCCTCAACGATATTTTGCGGCGTGCCAACACCCATAAGATATCTGGGTTTGTCGACTGGCATATGCGGCTCTACGGTTTCAATGATATGATACATAACCTCTGCCTCCTCGCCCACAGCGAGTCCGCCTATCGCATATCCGTCACATTCGACCTTTTTGATCTCCTCCATATTTTCAATACGAAGATCTTCATAGGTGCCCCCCTGATTTATTCCAAAGAGGAGCTGATTCTTATTTACAGTTCCCTCCTGTGCATTAAGGCGATCAAGCTCCGCCCTGCACCTTTTAAGCCAACGCACAGTACGAGCCTGAGAATCCTTGACGTATTTATAGGGAGCGGGATTTTCTATGCACTCGTCAAACGCCATAGCGATCGTAGAGCCGAGGTGTGATTGGATGCGCATAGACTCCTCAGGCCCCATAAATATACGCTTGCCATCGAAGTGGGAGTTAAAAGCAACTCCCTCCTCGGTGATCTTGCGCAGCTTTGCAAGTGAAAACACCTGAAATCCTCCGGAGTCGGTAAGAACAGGTCTATCCCAATTAAAGAACTTGTGAAGTCCGCCCTGCCTATATATGATGTCGTCGCCGGGACGAATATGCAGGTGATAGGTGTTTGAGAGCTCGACCTGACAGTTCACCTCTTTTAGGTCGTTTGTGGAAATTCCGCCCTTTATGGCGGCAGAGGTACCAACGTTCATAAAAACCGGAGTTTCTATGGTTCCGTGAACGGTTTCGAATCTTCCGCGGCGAGCCTTTCCCTCTGTTTTAAGTAAAGTAAATTTAGCCATTGATCTATCCTTATTATTTAATACGCTCGAACTGACGGTCAAGCTCGTTTTTAGTCAGCTTGTATGCTATTGGTCTGCCATGAGGGCAAACAGTGATGTCGGGGAGTAGTAATACCTTGCCTACAAGCCATTCTATAACTGCATCGTTGTATATTCTTCCGCCCTTTATAGCAGCCTTGCATGCGATCTGATAAAGAGCCTTTTCGCGCCTTATATCCTCGGTGACCTTGGGATCTCCCTTTCCCTCGATCAAATCGTCTGCCATCTTGACAAAGAGAGCCTCCGCATCCGTCACGCTTATGGCATCGGGGATAGCGGTAATATCGACCGAACGCGGCCCTACTACGTACTCAAAACCAAGCTGTTCAATCTCATCCTTAAACTCTTCGGATGCCACAACCTCCTCAGGAGAAAGCAAAACAGTCATAGGAAGAATGAGCGTCTGCAACGATATTCTGCCGTCTTTTTTCCTGTTATTATTCAGTTCCTCGAAAATTATACGCTCGTGTGCTGCGTGCTTATCAATTATCAAAAGCGCTCCGTCGTATTCAACCATAACATAGCAGTTAAACGCCTCGCCAATTACCTTATGCTGTGGAATTTCCGGCTCACTGACAGTAGTATCCGGCTTCTCGGTTTTTGCGCGCGTCGCTTCAACTACGGTTGCGTTCCTGTATTTTTCAAGAAGCTCCAGCGAGTCTTTTGGAGTCATTTCGGAACGAGGTGCGGACTGCCGATCAAGCGTAGAATAAGATCTCGATCCGCCTATATCGCGTGAAGCACTGGCAACTCCAAGTGGCCTGTCGAAATCCGAGCTATATTCCGATGTGAAGCTCTGCCTCTGAATCGGAGTGTGTGCTTTATATTCATATGAGTGCACGGGAGCGGGCGTTGCCTTCTCGGTTGATATTTTGATCTGCTCTGCCTTTGCCGTTTGATCAACGGGTACAAATGCGCCGAGTGGGTTGTAATCACTCTTTTTAGAGCCGCCAAGTGTGAGCTCGGGGCGATATTCGTGATCCTCCAGCGCAGTCTTTACCGTATAATAGACCGTTTCAAACACGGCACGCTCATCGGTGAATTTCACCTCAAGCTTTGCAGGATGAACGTTCACGTCAACTGTTTTTGGATTCATTTCAAGGAATAGAATACACGCGGGAAAGCACTCCGGCGCTATGTATGACGTATACGCCTTTTCAAGCGCAGCCATAGCCGTCATACTCTTAACGTATCTGCCATTAATAAAGAAATTCTGGAGATTTCTGTTTTTCTTTACGTTATCGCTTCGGCCTATAAATCCGTGAACGCGTATTCCGTTCGCCGTTCCATCAGCCTTTATAAGCTTCTTTGCAAAATCCTTGCCAAATACCGCATAGACGGTGTTATACAGATCACCGTCACCCGGAGTTTTGAAGCGCTCCTCACCGTCTATCAAAAGCTGTATGGATATCTCAGGGTGAGACACCGCCACCTTCTCAACGAGTGCGGCTACGTTCATTGCCTCGGTTGAGTCCTTTTTCAGGAATTTTCTACGCGCGGGAACGTTTCCAAAAAGATTTTCAACAACGACGGTCGTGCCGTCTGCGGCGCCGACCTCGGTAATGTCAACTACTCGGCCGCCCTCGGCAGTGAGCATAGTAGCTATCGGCGCATCCTTAGTTTTACTGATGATGGTCATAGAGGAGACGGACGATATTGCGGCAAGCGCCTCACCACGGAAGCCGAGTGTCATTATGGAGTCAAGATCTTCTCTGTCTTTGATCTTACTTGTGGCGTGACGCTTAAGGGCAACAGGCAGATCATCCTTTTCTATTCCGCATCCGTTGTCTGACACTCTTATCAGTGCAACACCGCCGCGCTTTATCTCAGCAACTATTGACGTAGCGCCGGAATCTATTGAATTTTCAATCAGCTCCTTAAGCACGGATGAGGGGCGCTCGACCACCTCGCCCGCGGCAATAAGGTTGGCTATTTCAAAATCAAGAACGTTAATTTTTGACATATATGCCTCTTAATTCAACATTTTTTTAAGCTCAAAAAGCAAATTCATTGCCTCAATAGGTGTCATTGTGTTAATATCGGTAGCTCTGATCTTATCTGCGGCCTCGCTGTCCTTTGAAGCAATTATGCCTGCAAACATATCGACCTGCGAGGACTGCTGTAAAGATGCGCTTCCCTTAGGTGCTACCGCGCCGACCTTTTCGATTTCGGAAAGTATCTCTTTGGCGCGTTTAACGACCTCGGTTGGTACTCCCGCGAGCTTGGCAACCTCAATACCGTAGGAATCATCAGTACCGCCTCTTACTATCTTTCGCAGGAATATTACAGAATCACCGCGTTTCTTTGCGGCTATATTGTAATTCACTATTCCCTCATACTGATCTTCCATATCGGTGAGCTCGTGATAGTGAGTGGCAAACAGAGTTTTGGCACCAATCTTCTTTGAATGAGTATACTCCACGACCGCGCGAGCGATAGCCATACCGTCGTACGTGCTGGTGCCGCGACCTACCTCGTCATATATTATGAGCGATTTCTTCGTTGCTCCCTTGAGAATGGTAGCAACCTCGTTCATCTCAAGCATAAAGGTGGACTGTCCCGACGCGAGGTCATCAGACGCGCCAACTCGGGTGAATATCTTATCAACGATACCTATCCTAGCCTCTCTTGCGGGCACAAAAGAGCCGATCTGCGCCATAAGCGTAATGATGGCAACCTGACGCATATACGTGGACTTACCTGCCATATTAGGGCCGGTTATGATCATCATTCTGCTATCAGCGGTATTGAGGTGCGTATCGTTGGGAACGAAATAGCTGTCGGTAACGAACTTCTCTACCACAGGATGCCGCCCGTCCTTGATGATAATATCGGTGGAAAGGTCGACCTCGGGGCAAACGTATGCGTTTTTGCGCGCGACCTCGGCAAGAGAACGGTAAACGTCAATTTCTGCTATAAGAGCAGTACTCTTTCTGATCCTGTCGCAGTTCTTGCATACGAAGTTACGCAGGCTTGTAAATATCTCGAACTCAAGCGTTACAAGCTTTTCATCGGCAGAGAAAATGGTGTTTTCCATCTCCTTGAGCTCTTGTGTAATATATCTTTCGCAATTCGTAAGTGTCTGACGTCTGACATATCTGTCAGGGACTTGATCAATAAACGATTTAGAAACCTCGATATAATATCCAAAGACCTTGTTGTATGCGACCTTAAGCGTTTTGATGCCTGTCTCTTCCTTTTCACGCTCCTCTATTGAGCGCATAATATCCGTGCCGTTTTCCTTAATTGAGCGGTAATAATCAACGTCCGCGTTAAAGCCGGGGCGTATCATGCCACCCTCACGCACGGTAAGAGGAGGAAGATCTACGAGCGCATTGCCAAGCAGGTCGGCTATATCCTCAAGCGTATCAAGCTCGCGGTTAATAACGGACATCGAATTGCTCGAAAGCTTTGATACCGTTTCCTTTACCTTGGGTAGGGTTTCGATGCTCTGATAAAGAGATCGAAGATCCCTAGCATTTGCAGTTCCGTAGACGGCCTTAGCGGTAAGTCTTTCTATATCGCGTATCGGTGTAAAAAGCTCTGCCACCTCATCGTTTATAGGAGTATTCTTTACAAAATCGTTGACTGCTGCCTGACGGTTGGATATCTGTGCAGGGTCGACAAGAGGCCTTAGCACCCACGATTTAAGCAGTCTTGTACCCATTGCAGTCTTCGTTTTATCGAGCACCCATAGAAGCGATCCACGCTTTTCCTTAGTACGCATGGCCTCGACAAGCTCAAGATTGCGTCTGGTATTTATATCTATTTCAAGATACTGTCCCTTTGAATAAACATTAAGATCCTTTGCAAAGGCAACATCGGTCTTTTGTGTCTCGCTTATGTACGAAAGTATAGCACCAACACTCATCACAAGCTCGGGCTCGGAAAGCTTGTCTGCCTCCTCAGCAAATATTCTCTTTGTGCTCTCCTTGGAGCGCTCATAGTCAAAGAGGCGCTTTGCGCCGTCGTTAATGAGAGTTCCGAACTTGGTAATGAGGAAGTCAACCAGTTCCTTGCATCCCTCTCGCGACACGTTGAATATTGCCTCTACGGGTTGGTAAGCTGCTATCTCATTCTCAGCTCTTACGAGTGCATCATCGCCTGAAATATAGGTACAAGACACCTCACCGGTCGATATATCTGAAAATGCGAGCGCAACTCCGCTCTTGCCAACAAATACCGAGCAAAGGAAGTTGTTTTGTCCATCTTTAAGGAGTGTGCCGTCGGTTATGGTACCGGGTGTTACGACGCGAGTCACCTCGCGCTTTACAAGGCCTACCGCGGCTTTGGGATCCTCGGTTTGCTCGCATATAGCAACCTTATATCCTCTCTCAACGAGTCTGCCAACGTAAACGTCCGCCTTGTGGAACGGCACGCCGCACATTGCCGCTCTTTTTCCCTCTCCACAATCACGCGCAGTGAGGGTGAGCTCAAGTTCTCGGGATGCAATCAGCGCATCATCAAAGAAGCACTCGTAAAAGTCTCCAAGGCGGTACATAAGTATATATCCCTCGTATTGCTCCTTTACCTCAAGATATTGCTTCATCATCGGAGTTGTGTTTTGAACTTCCGCAACTCTCTCGATAATCTCTGCCATAGTTATAACCTCTTTTTCGATTAGAGTGAATTAATGTGCACAGCCGCCGCAGGTAGAGCAGTCGTGAGTGCACTCAGAGGGGCGCTCGCCGGTAATGCAAAACTTGATCTCCGCATTAACGGAATTCATAAGGTCGTTCATAGCCTTTTGTGCATTTGCAAAATCGGTATAATGCTGATTAGCGGTAATTTCTCTTGAGAGCTCCTCAAGTCTTGCCTTGATGTTCTCTATCGCTATCTTATCGGCAACGTCGGGCTCCTTGGAAAATTCCTGTGCAAGAAGTACTCTTTCGGTTTCGTATTCACGCATCTTTGCCTGAAGAGGCTCGTCCGCATCGTATATACTTTTGGTAAGCTCAAGGAGTCTCATCTCCTCGCTTTTTGATATTTCCTCTCCAAGGACGTGTGCAAGCTCTATTATTCTAGTCATTTTCTTAATTCCTTTCTATTTCTGCAAACAGGTCAAATGCACCTGTGCGGGTTATTTTTACGTTTATGAAGCTTCCGATGTAGTTAACGTCGGATTCAAAGTGAACAAGCTTGTTAGTTGATGTTCTGGCGCTGTAAACGGCCTTGCCGCCTTTGTGCTCAACGTCATCAACTATTACGCGCTCAATTCTGCCGAGATATTGGTCGTTTTTCTCTCTTGATATATTACACTGAACATCGAGCAGACGTGACATACGATTTTTCTTTGCTTCGTCGCTGACCTGATTGTCCATTTTTGCGGCGCGCGTTCCCTCTCTCGGGGAGTATATGAATGAAAATACCATATCGAAGCGTACGCGCTCCAGGATGCTCATAGTGCCCTCGAAGTCCTCGTCCGTCTCACCGGGAAATCCTACGATAATATCACTCGTGAGGGCAACTCCGGGCACGGCGGCGCGGATCTTGTCTATCGTGACTAAATATTTTGCGGTATCGTAGGTTCGGTTCATTTCCTTAAGCACTTTATCACTTCCGGACTGGAGCGGTAGGTGGAAGGTGGGGGCGATTTTACCGCTGTATTTGCCGAATATCTCTATAAGCTCGTCGGAAACGTCCTTCGGGTGACTGGTCATAAAGCGCAGGATAAAGTCTCCGGGGATCAGGGCCACCTGCTCAAGGAGCTCGGCAAATGTAAGGTCGGATCTGTATGAATTTACGTTCTGTCCGAGGAGCGTAATTTCCTTATATCCGCAGGCGACAAGGTCACGGCACTCCGCGATGACGTCGGCGCTGCTTCGACTGCGCTCACGGCCTCTGACATACGGCACGATGCAGTATGAGCAGAAATTGTTGCAGCCGTACATTATCGATACCCACGCCTTGTGAGATGATACGCGGACACTGGGCATACCCTCGATAACGTCGCCCTCATCGGAGCCGAACACAAAGGAACGGCGGCGCTGATATATAGCGCGGTGAACCAGCTCCGGCAAGCGATGAATCATTGACGGCTCCAGGGTGAAGGAGACGTGGTGATAGCTTTTCTTAATGCTCTCGGCCATATGCGGCTCAGCGGCCATACAACCGCATACGCCTACGATAAGGTCGGGATTTGACTCGCGCAGGGGCTTGAAATTTCCGACGATCGAGAGTGCCTTGAGCTCGGCGTGACGGCGCACGGCACAGGTGTTGACGACTATGAAGTCGGCTTCTTCTGGCTTTTCGGTCAGTGCGTAGCCCATTTTTACGGCCATGGCTCGTATCTTTTCGCTGTCGGCCTCATTCTGCTGACAGCCGAGGGTTATAACGCAGGCTCGCTTATTTTGCCCCTCTATGAGGGCGTTTACACCCTCTATGTATTTGGATTGCTCGGTTTCGTTTATATTTACGTTCATCTTTTCTTTCCGTTAAGCATTTTTTCTGCAAGCTTCTCCGCGCTAAGGCCGACGTGATCGTAAAGATCGCAAGGCTCGGTCGGGGAAGCAAAATTATCGTCTATGGCCGATATGAGGTACTCACACGCGCCGAAATCAAAGCCGTGCTCGTCGAGAGCCTCACGCATAAGCATAGCGGCACCGCCATTTTTTATGCCCTCCTCGGCGAAGAGGATGCGGCGAGCGCCCGATATATACGGCAATACGGAGCGCGCGGAGTAGTCGTACGGCTTCAGCACCTCGAGCAGGACTACGCCAACGGTGCGCCCGGTGACGTTGCGGACGAGTTTGGCCGCCTTCATAACGCGCTCGACAAGGGAGCCGTAGGTGATAAATACGTACTCGGGGGCGCTATCGGGTGTAAAATCGGCACGTGCGCCAAAGGGAGTGGACGAGGGGGTTGAATAGAATGCCCGTACCACGTCCTCGCTCTCGAAGGAATTAGGGTATCTGACGGCTATCGGCGTGTCGATCATATTGGCAAATTCAACCGCCTGCTCAAGGACGGAATAGGTTGCGGGGGATATGACGGTCATACCGGGGATGTGGGAGAGGAACGCCACGTCGAATATGCCGTGGTGCGTTGCACCGTCGCCGCATGCGAGACCTGCGCGGTCTATCATAAGCTTGACGGGCAGATCCTGAAGAGCTATATCGTGAAGTATATTATCGTAGCCACGCTGAAGGAAGGTTGAATATATCGCGGCGTAGGGCTTCAGACCGTCAGCGGCAAGACCTGCGCTGAAGGTGAGAGCGTGCTCCTCGGCTATGCCAACGTCAAAATAACGGTCGGGATAGGTCTTTTCAAATTTGTCAAGCCCCGTGCCTATGCCCATAGCGGCGGTCACAGCGACGATATCCTTATCCTTTTCCGCAAGGGATATAAGCCTATCGGCCATTACGGAATGGAAATTCTTGCTCTGTGCGCTCTTGGCGTATACGCTGTGAAAATCATCGGGAGATGCTTCAGCAGGAGCGTATCCCTTACCCTTGACGGTTTTGAGGTGAACTATAACGCACTCGCCGAGCGCCTTAGCTTGTTTAAGCGCCTTCTCCACCTTGCGGTAATCATTACCGTCGATGGGGCCGAGATAATAGAGTCCAAGATCCTCAAAGTAGTTCGAGGAGAAAAACATATTTTTAAACCTATTCTTCACGAAGGTGAAGAACTTGTGTATCGGTTTACCTATCAATGGGATGTGGTCGAATATGGAGCGCGCTCCCTTCTTCCACGTACGGTAGCCCTTGGATATTCTGACTCTTGAGAGGTAGCTTGCAAACGTGCCCTTGTTGACGGAAATAGACATACCGTTCTCGTTGAGGATCATTATGAGCCTGAGCTTAGGATCACAGTTGTTGAGCGCCTCGTGAACCATACCGCCGGTATAGGCACCGTCGCCGAGAACGGCAACGGTATAGGCGTCCGAGCCCTTGAGGCGATCGGCTGTGGCGTATCCAAGAGCTGCAGAAACAGAGGTGGAGCTATGCCCTGCACCGAATGCGTCGTGATCGCTCTCGGACATCTTCGTAAAGCCGGAAAGTCCACCGGGTGTGCGAAGCGTTGCAAAGTCGTCTCTGCGACCCGTAAGAAGCTTATGAACATAGGCTTGATGTCCGACGTCGAAAATTATATGATCCTTCGGCGAATCAAAAACTCTGTGTATAGCCACGGAAAGCTCGGTTGCACCAAGATTAGAGGCAAGATGCCCACCCGTACGCTCAACGTTGTCTATGAGGAACGAGCGGATCTGATCGCAAAGAGGGAGCATCTCGCCATCGTCAAGCCTTTTAAGATCCTCGGGGGAATTTATATTTTCAAGCAAATTATATTTCATCTTCCATCCTTCCGTGGGCGGTGGGAGCCCTTCCGACTACCTTTATATAAGCGCGGTAGAACGCCGAATAATCGCCGAAGCCAACCTTATAGGCCGCAGAGGCGGCAGGCTCGCCCGACTCTATAAGCTGTTTTGCGTGCATAACTCTTTTCTGCACTATGTAACCGTGTATTGAAATACCGTTATGCTTTTTAAAGGCACGGCATAGGTAATATTTGCTGACGAAGAAGCGTTTTGCCAGCTTATCAAGAGATATGTCTCTGAATGCGTTTTCGTTGAGGTATCTTATGACCCTCGTACCGATATCCCAATCCTCGACCGCTCGCTCCTCACGCCCCTCAACTGAGAGAATAAGAATAAGTTCGGAGAGCAGAAGACGCATAAGTGCTTCCCTCTCGACCTCGGGAAAGCCGGCGGCGCCACGCATACGCTCGATGACCGAAACCAACGAGTCGGATATTGAATTTAAGGAATAGTATGCACCTGAGGGCAAAGCGGAATCAACAAGACGCTGAAATACATCCGCGACACACTCGGTGATATCAGAGGCACAGAAATTTATGACCGTGCGCTCGTAGGCGGTGTCAGCATCGACGCTGACACAATGATAGACGAGCGGCGGAAATATCATAAGGGTGCGTGGCTTTATCGGATACTCTACGCCCTCAACGACGTATTTTCCACTGCCCTCGGCAACGTATATTATCTCGTATTTGTCGTGACAGTGACGGGCATTAAGGTTTTCAGGTGCGCTTTCCGTTCTTGCCTCCGAATAGTAGATATTCGTGCATTCGATGCGACAGTTTTTCATAGTTCCGCCCCCCTCTCTTCAAGTGTTTCCCTCGCGCGAGCGCAAGTGTGCAGCATATATTTTAGCACAACCGAGCAACTTTTGCAATAGTTTTCGCAACTGTAACAATAATTTTTTTTAAAAACATATTGAATTTGTCGATGCTGATATGTTAAAATTGAATTGAACCGCCCAGTGCGGACAAAAAAACTTAAGTGAGGTTTGATTTTATGAAGCTTGGAGCACAGCTGTTTTCCCTTCGCACGAGCTGCGACACCCCGGAAAATTTGCTAAACACCATGAAAAGAGTCAAGGCAATGGGCTATGACGTTGCTCAGGCATCCGGCATCTGCCAGATCGACGCAGAGCTGCTTCGCTCTTACATCGACGAGACGGGATTGCCCGTTACCTGCACCCACCGTTCGTTTGACGAGATAGTTAATCGCACCGAGGAGTCTATAAAGTGGCATAAGACGATAGGCTCACCCATCGTGGGCATCGGCAGTATGCCCGGTGAGTTCCACGGAAGCTACGAGGGACTCAAGAAATTCAAGGAAGCAATGGCAGAGCCCGTAAAGAAGATCCGCGATGCAGGCCTGCGCTTCACATACCATAACCACGCATTCGAGTTTGAGAATTGGGATGGCGTTTTACCCTACGACTACCTGATCGAGGAGCTGCCCGATTTTGATTTCATACACGACGTATATTGGTCTACCTATGCAGGACAGGATCCCGCAAAGTACATAGAGCTGCTTGCAAAGGCCGATAGAATGACCGACGTTCATTTCAAGGATATGCTCTCCGCACCCCAGGGTCCTATCTGTGCCTGCGGCGACGGAATAATCGACTTTGCGCCTCTTGCGCAGCTGTGCCGCTCCCTCGACGTAAAGAACGTACACGTAGAACAGGACAACGCGCCCTCGTTTGACGATCCGTTCGAGCAGATGGAGAGAAGCTGCAAGCACCTCGCCCCCATGGTCAAATAAGGAGATTTCAGTATGGCAGAATTTATACTTTCGGCCTTTGCGGACGAGGCCGGCGACTCGCTTGACGAGCAGATAGCCGCCCTCAAGGCAAACGGCATACGCTATATAGAGCCGAGAAATATCGACCGCACGGGCGTCCTCGATCATACCGAGGAGTCGCTTGCGGCAATCAGAGCAAAGCTCAACGAAAACGGCATTAAGGTCGGCTCGCTTGGCTCGCCGATAGGAAAATACGATATTACCGCCGATTTTGATTCATACCTTGCAACATTTGAAAAGGCGCTCCGCGCTTGCGAGATACTCGGAACGGACAAGATGAGAATGTTCAGCTTCTTCGTCGAGCAGGATAAGCTCGCCGAGCACCGCGACGAGGTAATACGCCGACTTAAGGTAATGGTTAAGCTGGCGAGCGAGCGCGGAATTACCCTGTGCCACGAGAATGAATCCAAGATATACGGTCAGATGCCCGCCGAGGTAAACGACCTTATGGACTCCGTTGACGGACTTAAGGCCATATTCGACCCGGCGAACTACCGTATGAACGACGGTGACGTTATGGAAGGCATCGAGGCAACGCTTAAGAACTTCGCATACCTGCATATCAAGGATGCGGTGTACGAAACGCAGACCATACTCCCCGCAGGCGAGGGAGAGGGTCGCATAGCAGAGGTCATCAATATAGTCAATGAAAGAGTTGACGGCGAGGTTATGCTCACCCTGGAGCCGCACCTCAGCGTATTCTTTGCATACGCGAGCATAGACGACCACGAGCTCAAGGGAAAATACACGTTTAACAGCACCGGAGAAGCATTTGATTTTGCGGCGAGCACGCTTAAACGCCTGCTCACCGACAACGGATACAGAGAGGATGAAAACGGCAAATGGAGAAAGTAAGATTTGGTATAGTAGGCTGCGGTAATATGGGTACCGGCCATGCAAAAAATTTCCTTGACGGAAAGATCACAAACGGATACATAAGTGCAGTATGCGATATCAACGAAAAGAAGTTTAAGTTCTTCAAGGAGAAGTTCGGCGAGAGCATCAAGTACTACACCTCGGCCACCGAGATGTTCAAGAGCGGTGAGTGCGACGTGGTAATGATATGCACTCCCCACTACATCCACCCCGATCTCGCAATCGAGGCGCTTGATAACGATCTTCACTGCATCGTAGAGAAGCCAGCAGGCGTTTATACCCTTCAGGTTAAGAAGATGCTTGAAAGAGCCGAAAAGTCCGACAAGATACTCGGTATAATGTTCAACCAGAGAACAAACCCCGCGTTCAAGAAAATGCGTCAGATGATCGCTGACGGCAAGATCGGAGATGTCAAGAGAACGAACTGGATCATCACCAACTGGTACAGATCTCAGTACTACTACGACACCGGCGCATGGCGCGCAACCTGGGTCGGAGAGGGCGGCGGAGTGCTCTACAATCAGGCTCCTCACCAGCTCGACCTGTTCCAGTGGATAGTCGGTATGATGCCCTCCAAGCTCCGTGCATTCTGCCATTTTGGCAAATGGCACAACATAGAGGTTGAGGATGACGTAACCTGCTATTGCGAGTATTCCAACGGTGCGACCGGCGTGTTTATCACTACCACGGCTGACGCCCCCGGTACCAACCGCTTTGAGGTAACGGGAACCAAGGGCACGCTCATATTTGAGGATAACAAGCTTTACTTCAAACAGCTTGAGGAGGACGAGCGCGAGCACTGCTACTCCACCACCGAGGGATTCGGCGGTCCTAAGTGTCTGCCGACCGTTGAGGTCGAGCTTGAGGGTGAAAATTCCCAGCACGTCGGTATATGCAACAACATTGCAAACGCTATACTTGGACTCGAAGAGGTATATGCGCCCGCAAAGGACGGTATTAACGGTGTTCAGCTTGCAAACGCTATGCTGCTCTCCACCTGGCTTGATAAGGACATAGAGCTTCCATTTGACGACGAGCTGTTCTACGAGGAGCTCAAGAAGAGGATCGCCATATCCAAGCCCCGTGAAAACGTAAACGACGACTACGTAAACGCTCAGTAAAATGGAAAAAATTCAATTTAAGGTTGCGCTGATCGGCTGCGGCACGATAGCACCAAACCATATAAAAGCGCTTGAGGGTGTTAAAAACGCAAGGGTCGTTGCCCTGTGCGACGTAAAGCCCGAAAGATGCGCCGTTTGTATCGAGAAATTCGGTCTTAATGCTAAGATATATACCGATTATATCGAGATGTACGACACCGAAAAGCCGGATGCGGTACATATAGCAACGCCCCATTATCTTCACGCACAGATGACGGTTGCGGCGCTTGAGCGCGGGATAAACGTTTTTCTCGAAAAGCCTATGTGCATAAGCACGGATGAGATCGAAACGATAATTGAGGCAGAGAAAAAGAGCTCTGCACGAGTATGCGTTTCCTTTCAGAATCGCTTCTTGAGCTCCGTGCGCGAGGCGCTCCGCATCGCGGATGAGGACGGCGGCGCTCTGACTGCCAACTTCTCTGTTTTCTGGCAGAGGACCGAGAAATATTACACCACGTCAGGATGGCGCGGCTCCTACGCTACCGAGGGCGGCGGAGTTATGATCAATCAGGCGATACACTCCCTCGATCTACTCACACAGTTCCTGGGCAAGCCTATAAGCGTATGCGCCACCAAGGCCAATCACCATCTTAAAGGCGTGATAGAGGTCGAGGATACCTGCGAGGGTGTAATCGACTTCGACTCCGGCAAGAGTGCGAATTTCTACGCAACTACGTCCGCAACCGGACATGACTACACGGTAATAACGATAACCACGAAAAATCACGTAATACGCATTGAGCCGCCGGAATTGTACGTTGACGGGGAGCGCGTGCCCTTCGACAACGAGATCGCGGCGGTCGGTAAGCAGTGCTACGGTAACGGTCACTTCAAGATCATACCGATGTTCTACGATGCGGTCGCATCCGGTGCCGATATGCCCGTATCCGTAGAGAGCGCGCAGCACGCTGTAAGAATTTTGCTCGCGGCGTATAAATCCAATGATAAAAAAACAATAATATAATAACTTGAAGGAGGATCCAGCCATGAAAATGACATTTAGGTGGTACGGACCTAAAGACCCTGTTTCCCTAGAAAAAATAAGGCAGATACCCGGAATGACCGGTGTGGTCACTGCGCTGTACACCATCCCCGTCGGCGAGGTATGGGATATGGAATCCATACTCGAACTGAAGAAGATGATCAACGACGCAGGCCTTGAGATGGAGGTTATCGAGAGCGTGCCCGTGCACGAGGAAATCAAGCTCGGCTCGGACAAGCGCGATCAGCTCATCGAAAATTATATACAGACGGTACGCAACCTCGGCAAGGCGGGCGTAAAGGTTATATGCTACAACTTTATGCCTGTGTTTGACTGGGTGCGCTCCGAGCTCAAGTACGTAACCGAGGACGGCTCAAACTGCCTCGCATACGATCAGAGAACGATCGACGCGCTCGACCCGAAGAAGCAGACGCTTTCCCTGCCCGGCTGGGATGAGAGCTACACCAAGGCAGAGCTCGACGCCCTGCTTAAGAGATACGAGGAGGTAAGCGAGGACAAGCTCTTCGACAATATGGTATACTTCCTCAAGAAGCTTATGCCCGTATGTGAGGAGTGCGACGTTAAAATGGCTGTACACCCCGACGATCCGCCGTGGAGTCTGTTCGGACTGCCCAGAATCATAACCTCTGAGGCGCAGGTCGACAAGCTGTTTGCCGCAGTTGACTCGAAGTACAACGGCATCACCCTTTGCACCGGATCGCTCGGCGCATCCCGCGATAACGACCTGGTAAAGATGGCCGGCAAATATGCCGCTATGGGTCGCGTACACTTCCTGCACGCGCGCAATATCAAGTTTACCGAGCAGGAGGACGGCAGACTGTTCTTCAACGAGTCACCCCATCCCACTGAATGCGGATCACTTGATATCTACGGTATTCTCAAGGCACTGAATGACAACGGCTTTGAGGGCTATACCCGCCCTGACCACGGCAGAAATATCTGGGGTGAGGACGGCAAGCCCGGCTACGGTCTGTACGACAGAGCGCTTGGCGCAACCTATCTGTTCGGACTTTGGGAAGCTATCACCAAATCTAAGTAAGAGGTTAACGAAAATGAAGCTACCATTAAATATTGATCTTAGCGGCAAGGTTGCCGTCGTTACCGGTGCGGGCGGTGTGCTCTGCTCCGATTTTGCCAAGGCTATCGCGCAGTGCGGTGCCAAGGTAGCTCTGCTCGATATCAACCTTGAGGCGGCTGAAAAGTACGCACAGGAGATACGTGACGCAGGATATACCGCTATTGCGGTTAAGGCTAACTGCCTTGAAAAGGCCAGCCTTGAGGAAGCAAAGGCTGTCGTCGACGAAAAGCTCGGTGCGTGTGACATTCTTATCAACGGTGCGGGCGGCAACAACCCCAGAGCAACCACCGCTAACGAGTATTTTGATCTCGACGCGCTTGAAAACCCCGAGGTACAGGATTTCTTCTCCCTTTCGGCTGACGGCTTTAAGTTCGTATTCGACCTTAACGTAACCGCGGCATTCCTCACCACACAGGTATTTGCGCTTGACATGGCCAAGAGCGGTAAGGGCGGTAACATACTTAACATTTCCTCTATGAACGCCTTCAGACCCCTCACGAAGATCCCTGCATACAGCGCGGCTAAGGCGGCTGTGTCCAACTTCACGCAGTGGCTGGCAGTTCACTTTGCACAGGCGGGAATCAGAGTCAACGCGATTGCCCCCGGATTCTTCGTATCCAATCAGAACAGAGCCCTGCTCTTCAACCCTGACGGAACGCCTACCCCCAGAACGGGAAAGATCCTTGGCGGTACGCCTATGAAGCGCTTCGGCGAGTCTGAGGAGCTGCTCGGCGGTCTGCTCTTCTTCCTCTCCGACGAGGCATCAAGCTTCATCACCGGAGTGGTGCTTCCGATCGATGGCGGTTTCTCCGCTTACTCGGGAGTCTGATACAAACAAAAAAAGAAAAACGGACATTGGAAGATGTCCGTTTTTGTTATGTCATTTTTTTATTCTACGCTGGTCTTGCGAAGAACGGCGTGGACTCCCTTGAATATAAATGCGTGAGATACAAGGTAGCCTGCAAGGGCGAGCTTAATGATTGCTTCAACCCAAACACCGCCTACGAGAGCGACGATTGCAAATACAACGTTGAGACCCGCGAAAACAAGAGGAAGAATGAAGGGGGGCTTATTTCCCTTGTCGTACTGCGAGCCCTCGGTGGTAGCCGTGAGAGTATCGTAGTAGTTCTTTACGTTGTTATATACGATTATGTTACCGATAGCAAATGCAAATGCGGCAAAGCCGAAGAACACGGTGACGATAACGGCACCGACGCCATCCTGCATCGTGTGAACCTTGTCAGCAAGGCCAAGGCCTTCGTAACCCCAAAATTCAACGACCTCAGCGATAATATCGTAGTTGTTGTTGATGTCTCCGATGCCTACAATAGAGCTACCGAGGATGCAAAGGAACATCGACACGCCCATATCTATACAGGAGAATACGGAGAAGAAATAGAGGAGCTTAGGAAGGATCGCAACTCTGGAAACCTTAAGGCTGAGCTCCGTTTTGCTATCGCGGTGCATCTTAAGAGCATAGACGATGGCAACGACTGCGGGTGCAAGGACGGCCGTATGAACGAGGCAAACGGCTATTCTGCCAAAAGTAGAGGTGATAAATCCGGCGTTAGCCACACCGGCGCCGCCCAAAAAGGCGTTAGATACCCACATAAGCACGTAGCCGAGTGCCAGGAGGCAGACGGATGCAAATGCGGCTATGTAAGGAAGGGAGGGCTTTGCGCTCGCTTTAGCGGCAGGCTTTGCTTCTACCTTAGGCTCTGCGGCCTCGGTGACTACCTGCGCATTGGTAGCAAGCTCTTGCTCACAATTCTGACAGTTCATATATATCTCCTATTTTTTTACTTACTGTTATGTATTATAACATTACCGTACCGATTTGTCAAGCGATTAGGCAAAAAAATGGTGGAGTTTAGAGCATATAATACAAAAAACAAGGCTGTTTTGCGTTCAGCCTTGTTTTTTGTATGCCTTTATCAGAAGTTTTCGGGATAAACGCCCTTGGCGATGAGGTCGCGGAATGCGGCTGTAACGGTCTCCTTATCCTCCTTGTAGGTAACGCCGTACCACTTGTCGGAGTTGTCGAGCACCTTAACGTCTGCCTTGCCCTCCTTGATAAGCTCGGAAACGACGGTGGGAAGGAAGAACTCGCACTTCTCGGGATTGGTTGCTATTCCCTTGTCGAGGAATGCGGGGAATCTTGCGGCGCACTCCTTTATGTAAGAGGGAGTGAAGCCCCAGAGGTTCATAGAAACGAGGGTGTCGGGGTCAAGGGGGGTGTCTACGCCGTCCTCGGTGTAGTAGATCTCGCCGCCGTTAACGCCGATCTTGGTGCGCTCAACGATCTCGGTGAGCATAGAATTTTCGTCTGCCTCGCAGATGCCGCGGGATACTGTGCCCTGCTCCGTTACGGTATTCTTGATACGGTAGCCGACCATTGCGTAGTGGTATTTCTCGTCGTCGGTGGAGTTCTTGAGGAACTCGTAGATCTTGGTGAATGCGTTTGCGCCGTAGTAGTCGTCGGCGTTGATAACCGCGAAGGGCGCATCAACGGTGCCGAGACAGCAAAGGATGGCGTGTGCGGTGCCCCAGGGCTTACGTCTGCCCTCGGGAACGGAGTAGCCCTCGGGAAGCTTATCAAGCTCCTGGAAAACGTACTTTACGTTAACGTCCTTGCCTGCAAGG
>CAZQTN010000010.1:0-30643 GCA_964596195.1 uncultured Ruminococcus sp. | reverse complement strand
CAGACTAAATGCAACTCTAAATTGCACTGTTGCATTTACTTTGAGAATTTACTTACAAAATAAATATTCCGTAAAACTATACATTACCATTGATTTTTATTGTCTATTGTGGTACAATACAAGTATAAAACTATTGAAAGGAGAAGAGAAGTGTTCTTTCATCCGCTACATATAATGTATATGTTGATCCCGTTTTTGCTCTTAGCGGGATTTTGGTTCTTGCTACGCAATAAAAGCAAAACAGTCCAAAAAGCCGTCATATTCACGCTGACACTGCTCAATCTCCTGCAGCATCTGCTGAAAATCTATATCTACCCCCAATATTGGGGAGAGGAGTTTGGTGCGCGCAGTACTGCGTATAATATGTGCGCTTTTCTCATCATGGCCTCTCCGTTCATTTTCCTTATTGGCTCTGAGCTGTGGCAAAACTTTATCACCTACGTCGGCTCGGTTGCCGGATGTATATCCATCTTCGTCACCTATTGGATGGCTGAGCCGGTTGAGGAGCAGCTGCGCTTTGTGATCTGTCACGCACTTCTGTTCCTGACATCCTGCCTGCCGGCGCTGCTTGGTATATATAAAATAAACTGGCGCAAGTGCTGGCGCTTACCGTTCGTATTTTACGGTTGCTTGATGATCCTTATTGTCAACGACGTCATTACCTATACGCTTGGCATCGTAGGAGATGTTGGCGATCTTACCTTGCACGAGTTTCTCATCCGGGAAAATCCCTGCTGGGCAATGGGTGCCCCCGACGGATACCCCTTCGTAGAGAACCTCGTCGGCTTCTTCACCCCGGATGCCTTTAGCGGCGTGCCGATCCTTTGGTACGCAATACCGCTGTTTCTGCTTATGACCTTTGGCGCACTTGGCCTCGGCGCGATCTTCGACCGCGTGCGTTTCAAATCGGACTTTGCTATCGCCCGCACCAAAGTGACCGACGTCTTCGCTAAGCTCAAATCAAAATTCAACCCCAAGGAGAAATAATAATGCAACCAAACTGGATATGGCTCACGGACGGCGAATGCGCGCCCGATGCCTACGCAACCTTCAAAACCAAGTTTACAGCCGGTGATCGCATCACCCTTAAGGTCTCCTGCGATGGCATCTACGCCGCCTACCTGAACGGTGAGCTCGTCCTCTTCTCCGTTTGCGCCGATTATCCGCATTACAAGCTCTATGACGAGGTCACATTTGATGCTCAAGGAGAAAACGAGCTCTCCATCACCGTCTGGTATCCGAGCACCGACTCACAGACCTATATCCACTCCACCCCCGGACTTTGGTTCGAGGTTAGCGAAAACGGCACCGTCATCGCCGCAAGCGGCACGGACACCCTCGGCAGGGTAGACCGCAACTTCAAGCAGAACTACTGCAAGGTAATCACAGGTCAGCTCGGCTACTCCTTCTATTACGACAACACAGTCGACAACACCGATCCCTATCTCCCTGCAACCCTCGTCTATAAGCAGACCCCCGCCAAAAGACCGCAGAAAAATCTCGTCCTTGACGGCAGGATCCCCGTAACGTATACCTATTTTGATGACCATATACTCGTCGACCTCGGGCGCGAGGTCGCAGGCTACCCCGACCTTGAGTTCACCTCTCCTTGTGATCAGGAGCTCCTTATCACCTACGGCGAGCACCTCGAAATCGGCAAAGTCAGCCGCCTTATCGGCGAGCGCGACTTCAGCTTTGAGTTCAAGGCTAAGAAGGGCGACAACAAATGGTTCAGCCCCCTGCGCCGCCTCGCCTGCCGCTATCTTGAGGTCTACTTCGAGCACCCCATCACCCCCGCCTACATAGGTATGCAGCACGTATATTATCCTATGACCGAAAAGGGCAGGGACTTCGGTGACGACCTTCTCCAGCGCATCTACGATACCAGCGTGCGCACCCTCCGCCTCTGTATGCACGAGCACTACGAGGATTGTCCCTGGCGCGAGCAGGCGCTCTACGCCCTCGACAGCCGCAACCAAATGCTCTTCGGCTACTACGCCTTCTCTGAGACCGAATACCCCCGCTCAAATCTCCTTCTCATAAATCAGGGCCTGCGCCCCGACGGCCTGCTCTCCATCTGCTTCCCAGCAGGTAGAGATCACCCCATCCCCTTCTTCTCCCTCGCCTATATTCTCGAGGTCTGTGAGTACGTGAAATATACCGGCGATGCCACACTCCTCGCCGATACCCAAAGCACTATCTCTACCATCCTCGCTACCTTCGCACAGCATAAGGGAGATTGCGGCCTCATTCACGCCTTTCCGTACCCATTCTGGAACTTCTACGAGTGGAGTGAGGGTAACGGCAACGGCTATCAAATACATAGGAAGCCCACCGACCCTTACGTCGAGGACTTCGACCTCATTCTCAACGCCTTTTACGTCTACGTCGTAAATATATACAACAAAACCGCGGGCACAGCCTACGATACCGAAAGCATCAAATCGGCAATCCGCCGCGAGCTCTACGTTCCCGAGCGCGGAGTGTATAAGATCTCCGTTAACGGTACTCTCGTTGGTCAGCTCGGCAACGCGCTTGCCATTCTTGCAGGCCTCGGCACGCCCGACCTCGCCGCCAAGGTTGCATCTTGCGACGGTATGACCCCCGCCACCCTGTCGATGAAGCCCTTTGTCTATGATGCACTTCTTGCATTAGGCGAGGAGTACAAAGCCTACGTCCTTGACGATATCAAAACCGTCTATAAGCGTATGCTCGACTACGGCGCTACCTCATTCTGGGAAACCGAGCTCGGCTGGGAAGACTTCGGCAATGCGGGCAGCCTCTGCCACGGCTGGAGCGCATCCCCCGCATACTATCTGTCTATCCTCTGCGACCACAAAGAAAAATAATCAAAACACACGCAGTCACCCCGACTGCGTGTGTTTTCTTAGCCTTCTCCGGCGGGAGAAGGTGTCGTTTTTGTTTCAAAAACGACGGATGAGGTGTTTTTTCAACGCCCGCCCCCGGTTAGAGCTCACACATATCGGGTGAAAGGGCATCACTTACCCCGCCACTTGACAGCACCGACTACTTTCACAAACAAAAAAGAGCGAACATTTTGCAATGTCCGCTCTTTTCACATATCACATCAATTAAAGCATCTCCGCGATATTATACACAAGCCTTTCGGTCTTTTCCCAACCGAGGCAGGGGTCGGTGATCGACTTGCCGTAGGTCTGCGTGTCGCAGATCTTCTGCGCTCCGTCCTCGATATAGCTCTCGATCATAAGACCCTTGACGATCTTTCTCACGTTCGGGTCGTATGCACAGCTTTCGAGTATCTCCTTTGCGATTCTCGGCTGTTCAAGATACTTCTTGCCGGAGTTTGCGTGGTTGGTGTCCACGATAACCGCAGGGTTCTTAAGTCCCGATGCCATATAGGTCTCGTAAAGGCCGATCAAGTCCTCGTAGTGATAGTTGGGGTGCGACTTGCCGTGCTTGTCCACGTAGCCGCGCAGAATTGCGTGTGCGTACGGGTTGCCCTGGCTCTCAACCTCCCATCCGCGATAATAGAAGACGTGCGAATGCTGTGCCGCCATTATCGAATTCATCATTACCGTCATGTCACCGCTCGTCGGGTTTTTCATACCCACGGGAATGTCAAGACCGCTCGCGGTCAGTCTGTGCTGCTGATCCTCAACCGAGCGCGCGCCAATGGCAACGTATGCCAGGATGTCCGAGAGATATCTGTAATTCTCGGTGTAAAGCATCTCGTCCGCGCATCCGAAGCCCGTCTCCGCAACCGCACGCATATGCAGCTTTCTTATCGAAATAATGCCCTTGAGCAGGTCGGGCGCCGCGTTGGGGTCGGGCTGGTGGAGCATACCCTTGTAGCCGTCACCCGTCGTCCTCGGCTTGTTGGTGTATATTCTCGGTATGATAAGTATCTTGTCCTTAACCTTTTCCTGAACACCGCGCAGACGGTAGATGTAGTCAAGCACTGAGTCCTCACTGTCGGCAGAGCAGGGGCCTATAACGAGTATAAACTTGTCTGACTCACCCGAAAATATCTTCTGTTGCTCGGCTATCGAGGCCTCTCTTATTGCTGTGATCTCGGGCGAAACGGGAAACTGCTCCTTTATCTCCTTGGGAATGGGCAGCTTGCGAAAAAACTTCATATTCATAATCAAAATCCTCCGAAAATTATTTACCTGTCGGCTTGTCGAACACAGCACGCCTTGCCGTCGATGCGCGCATCTTCTCGCGCAGAGCTTCGCTCTCGCCGTTTTCTATCATATTTCTGAACGCGGTAAACTCATCTATAAACGAGTCCATCTCATGTAGCAGCGCATCCTTGTTCATTAAGAACAGCTCTGCCCACATTCTGTCGTTTATCTTAGCAATTCGCGTAAGATCGCGGAACGAGTCACCCGTGTATTTCTCAAGGTTGGGTGCATCGTTGCAGGTCATCAGCGACACCGCAATGCAGTGCGTCAGCTGTGAGAGAAACGCGATCATCTCGTCGTGCTCCTCTACCGTCAGCTCCGATATTCTCGCAAATCCGAGCTCTCGTCCGAGCTCACAGCACAGCTCCACCGCCTCTGGCGTGTTCCTCTCAGTGGGCGTAACTATGTAGTTCGCACCCTTGAATACCGATGGATCGCTGAACTCAACACCGCTTCGTTCTCGTCCTGCCATCGGGTGTGCCGAAATAAACTCAACCTTGTCGCCAAGCATATCCTGCACACGTCTTACCACGCTCGACTTAACGCCGGAAACGTCGGTTATCAGCGTTCCCTCGCGGAAAAGGTGGCGGTATTTCTCCACCCAGTCGATAAACACGGTAGGGTAAAGCGCGAATACTATAAGATCCGCTTCCTTGACAAGCTCCGGCTCGACCTCGGTAGTACCGTAGACGATCATTCCGCGCTCCAAAGCGTAGTCAACGTCCCTTTGCTCCTTGGTGATGCACTTGACGGTGTAGCCCTTTTCCGAAAGTGCCGCGGCATATCCGCCGCCGATAACGCCAAGACCGATTATAAGTATCGTAGTGTCTCTGTTTTTGTTTAACTTCATTCCGTAGTCACCTCGATTCCAAGCGTGCGCAGATTTTCAAAGAAGGCAGGGTAACTCTTGCTTACCGCCTCTGCGCCGTCTATCTCGCCGCCCGTCAGCGTGAGTAGCACCGACAGTGCCATAACTATTCTGTGGTCGTTGTGCCCCTTGAGCACATCGTCAGGCGCGTGGAACTCGGCAGGGTATATCACCACCGTGTCCTCGTATACCGTCACCGACGTGCCGAATTTCTTCAGCTCCTGGGCCATAGCCTCGGCACGGTCGCTCTCCTTTATCTTCAAGCGCCTCGTTCCCGTAAACACGCCGCCGTTCTTTGCAGCCGCAACCGCAAACAGCACGGGGCCAAGGTCGGGGCAGTCGCCTATATGTATGGTCGGCACGCCGCGCACGAGCATATCGTAATACTTTCTGTATACGCTGTCGCCCTGTATGGTGTCGGCGCGCAGTCCGTTGATCGTAACCTCGCCGTCAAACAGCGAGAGCGCCTCGGGGAATGCCGCACCCGAGTAGTCACCCTCAACGGTCACCTCGCACGGCAGGTATTTCTGCTTTCCGCGTATAAATATCGTGTGCTCGTCCTGCCACACCGCCATAACGCCAAAGCTGCGTAGCGCATCCATCGTCAGCTCGATATACGATCGGCTCTCTATCGGCGGCAGTATGCGTATCGTGCTGTTCTCGTCCGCCGTCGGCAGGGCAAACAGCAGGCCCGAAATAAACTGGCTGCTTACGTTGCCCGGCAGAGTAAATTCTCCACCGCCCAGCGGTCCCTTGACTACAATGCTCTCACCGTCGCTGACGTAGGTAAGTCCGCGCTCGCGGCATAGAGTCTCATATACGCTCATAGGTCTTGACATAAGACCCTTTTCTCCGTAAAACACCGCCGTCTGCTCCGACCGCATTGCGATAGGGATCATAAATCTCAGTGTGCTTCCGCTTTCGCGGCACTTAAGCGGTGCCGTCGGGTGCATCTTTTTCGGATCCTTGCCGTAAACGGTCACGTCGTCGCCGGCCATCTTATATTCAATACCGAGCGCGCCGAGACAGTCAAGCGTCGCCAGCACGTCCTCGCAGGTCGATATCCCGTGCACCACGGATACACCGTCACACATCGCCGCCGAAATCAGCAGTCTGTGCGCCATGCTTTTGGACGGCGGCGCAGATATCGTACCTCGCGCCACGCCCTTGTTTATCTTAACCTTCATTACTTAACTCCGTAATATCTTGTGATTAGTTGTCTATACTAAGTGCTGTGGTATGCTTTTTTAAAATCACTATTTTTCCGTTAAAGTGAGGTACGGAAGCACCGGTTTCTTGCCCTTGTGGCAGTTTGCGGGAGCCATTCTCCGTATTTGATTTTAAAAAAGCATACCACCAAACGCTACGTACTATTTCTTTCCGTCTATTAAATAGTCAATACCCTCAAGGTATCCGTCGAGTCCGTGGCCGGTGATCGTCTTTACGCAAGCAAGTCTTATGTAGCTTGCCTGTCTGAACTCCTCGCGCTCCTCGACCTTGGATATATGCACCTCAACGCAGGGCAGGGAGGTCGACTTCACCGCATCGAGCAGAGCAATACTTGTGTGCGTGTACGCACCGGGGTTTATGACTATTCCGTCTGCCCCCTCAAAGTACGCCTCCTGTATCTTGTCAACAAGGTCGCCCTCGTGGTTGGACTGATACAGCACTACCTCTGCGCCCTTGTCCTCGGCGTGCCTTTTTACCATCTCGCACAGATCCGCATAGGTCGCCTTGCCGTAGTGATCGGGCTCTCTGATGCCGAGCATGTTGAGATTCGGTCCGTTTATAACGTATATCTTCATTTCAAAAATTCCTTCTTGATTTTTTCGGCAACCGCCCTTGGGTTGCACGCGGCGTCCACCGTTACGTCAGCCGCCGAGGTGTAAATACTGTATCTCTCCTCGTATCTCTGCTTTATCGCCTCTTTCGTCGAGGCAAGGGGTCTGTCGCCCGTGGGCATCAGCCACTCAAGCGGACGGTCGATAAAATACAGTCTGCCATTCTCGCGTAGTGCATCCACGCTCTCCGCGCGCAGTACCGCGCCGCCTCCCGTCGCAATTATAGCTCCGGTTTGTGCCGCGCACTCCTTGACTATCTCGGCTTCCAGCTCACGGAATGCGGCCTCGCCGTCCTCGGCAAATATCGCGGAGATGTCCTTTCCCGCACGCTCTGTTATGAGCTTGTCGGTGTCTATCACCTCGCGCCCAAGGTTTTTTGCCAGCAGGGCACCGACGGTGCTCTTTCCGCAAGCAGGCATACCGATGAGAACTATATTTTCCTTTTCCGATGCGATCTTGCGATATACGCGCTCAATCTCGCCCTCGTCGTATTCCTTGTCGAGGAATATCTCCGATGCTCTTACCGCCTGCGCGACAAGCATATACAGGCCGCCCTCGGCGGCAATTCCGCGCTTTTTCGCTTCGTTTATAAGCGGTGTCCTCAGGGGATTGTATACCGCGTCGATAACGCCCGAGAGCCTCGGAAATTTCTCAATATCCGCCGCCACCGTGAATATATTCGGATACATTCCGGCAGGTGTCGTGTTTATCAGCACCTCTATATCCGCGTGGCTTGCGTACAGCTCCTCGTAGGTTATCGCATCCTCGCGTCCCGTGCGGCTCACGCGCAGAATTTCTCTTGCGCCCGCTGCCTCTGACACGGCGTATGCCGTCTTTGACGTGCCGCCCGTGCCGAGAATAGCCACCTTCTTGCCGTTAACCGTGACACCCGCGTGCGCGAGCAGGGCACTCATACCGTAAAAATCGGTGTTATAGCCGTACAGCCTGCCGTCGCGGTTTACCACCGTGTTGACAGCGCCGATGCTCCTTGCGTGCTCGTCTATCTCGTAAAGATAGGGCATTATCATTTCCTTATAGGGGATAGTCACGTTTATCGCCGCAAATTCCCCCGCCTCGGCAAACGCCCCAAGCTCCTCGCGCGGTATCTCGATTATTCTGTAATCGTAATCCGCTAGTGCGTTGTGTATCTCCTTTGAGAAGCTGTGCTTCAGCTTCTCGCCGATACAACCGTATAATTTACTCATATTTGACCTCTAATGAAAGGTAATCCGTACCGTATCTTACGGCAAGCATATCTGCAATGGCGATAGCCGCCGCCGCATCCACCACCGCACGCGCCCTGTGAATTATGGCGGGGTCGTGTCTGCCCTCGATTTTGAGCGTTTCTTCCTTCATCTCGGACAGCCTGACGCTCGTCTGCTCCTTGTATATCGACGGCGTGGGCTTCACCGCACAGCGGAAAAGTATAGGCATTCCGTTCGTGATACCGCCGTTAATACCGCCGTTGTTGTTCGTTTTCGTAGTTACCTTGTCGTCCGTGACGGTGAGCGGGTCGTTCGCCTCGCTGCCGAGCATATCGGCGATTCCGAACCCCGCGCCAAACTCCACTCCCTTGATACCGGGGATAGAGAACAGCATATGCGCAAGCGCGCTCTCCATACTGTCAAAGAATGGCTCACCGACTCCCGCAGGCATACCGGTGATCATAGTTTCAAGCACGCCGCCAACGCTGTCGCCCTCACTTGCCGCACTCTCGATGGCCTCAACCATCGCGGCCTCCGCCGCCCCGTCAAGCACGGGGAAACGCTTAGTCGCAAGCACGTCCATATCCTCTCCGGGGCATATAGCCCTGTCTGAAATTCCGTGTAAGCGAGATATGTGCGTAGCAATTTTAATGCCCTTATTCTCGAGGAGTGCCGCGCGTATCAGCGCACCTGCCGCAACGAGCGCCGCCGTTATCCTACCGGAGAAGTGTCCGCCGCCGCGGTAATCCTGATAGCCGCGGTACTTGCACGCCGCCGTGTAATCAGCGTGTGATGGGCGTGGCAGATCCGTCAGCGAGGAGTAATCCTTGCTCCTTGTGTCCACATTCGGTATCAGTATAGTAAGGGGCGTTCCCGTCGTATAGCCGTTAAAGATACCACTCACGATCCTGAACTCATCGCCCTCACGTCGGGATGTTGAAATTTTTCCAAAAGGCCGTCTTAAATCAAGGCAGTCTTTAATATATTCGACATTCACCTTTATTCCCGGAGCGAGTCCGTCAATAAGTGCGCCTATTTCGGGGCCGTGGCTTTCACCAAAAATCGTCACCGATACGCTCTGTCCGTAGGTGTTTTTCATAATCAAAATCTCTCTTTTACAAGCTTTTTGAAATCGTCAAGCGTAAGCTTCTCGATCCTGTACGAGCCGACCTCGTCGACGAAAATTGCCGATACGCTTCCACCCGCACATTTTTTGTCGTGTGCCACGTACTCGATCGCGCGATCGAGGTCGCCGTGAAATTCGGTAGGTAAACCAAGCTTTACAAGCACACGGCCGAGTTTTTTCTTAACCTCGGGTGAGGAAAAGGGAAGCATACCGAGTGCTACGCATTCACCGTGGTAAAGTCCCGAAAGGCCTGCCTCGGCCTCTATTCCGTGCCCAAGCGTGTGGCCGAAGTTGAGTATTTTGCGCAGACCAGTTTCCTTCTCGTCCTCCTCAACCACACGGCGCTTGATCTGGAGTGCCGCCACTATAACGCTCTCTATATTTTCATCGTTAATTTCTTCATTTTCAAAGAATGTGAACAGCTCCTTGTCCGAGGTCAGCGACATCTTCACCGCCTCTGCAAGTCCTGCCGCAAGATGCCTTTTGGGCAGAGTTTTGAGCACGTCGGTGTCGATCAGCACCGCCTTCGGCTGATAAAATGCACCGACAACGTTCTTGACCTCACCGAGATTTACCGCCGTCTTGCCGCCTATGGAGGAATCCACCTGTGCGAGCATCGTTGTCGGAATATTGTAGAAATCTATTCCACGCATATAGCTTGCCGCCGCAAAGCCCGTAAGGTCGCCGACAACACCGCCGCCGACCGCGATCGCACAGTCGGTGCGCGTCATACCGAACTCCATCATAGCCGTGAGCAGCTTCTCCATAACGCCGAGGCTCTTGCTAGCCTCGCCCGCCTTGACGGTATATATCATAGCGTCGGCGCATCTGTTGGCGACTGCTTTTGCGTACTGCACAGGCACGCCGTCGTCAGTCACTATAAATACCTTGCGATCAAGGCGCATATATTCGTCACAGCGCTCAAGCAGCGCCCGACCGATAGTAATGTCGTATCCGCCGCCCGGTAGTGTAAGATGTATTTTAGTCATACCTATCTCCGTTTGTTATTTAGCGTAGGTTCCCACGGCCTTAAGCCTGTCGCAGTATTTGCCGAGCTCCGCCATCATAGCCGCACCCTCGTCGGTGTGTACGTTGCCCTCTGCCTCAACGTAGAAGTAGTACTGCCAGAGCAGCTCCTTCATAGGCCTTGAGCGCAGACACCTCATATTGAAGCCGTGCTTACCGATAACGTCTATCGCTTTTGCCAGCGCACCGGCCTCGTTCCTTACCGTAAACAGGAGCACCGTGTGCACTCCCATATCCTTCTTTCTGTGCTTGTTCTCCGAGCGTGAAAGCACGGCAAACCTCGTCGTGTTGCTCCTGCTCGCGTTAATATTTCTTGCCAGCACCTCAAGGCCGAATATCTCTGCCGCCTCGGCACTTGCTATCGCACCGAGTGACTTGTCGTTCTTTTCGGCCACGTACTTTGCCGCCAAAGCGGTGTTAACGTACTCGTGCTCAATAAATCCGTTTTCGTGTATGTACTGCGCGCACTGTCCGAGCGCCTGCGAGTGGCTGAACACCTCTTTCACGTCCGCCACCGTCGCACCCTTAACTCCGAGCAGATCCTGCGTTATCGGCAGCTCCATAAGTGCGTTGATATATAAAGAGCCGGAGAACATAAGGTCAGTCACCTGTCCGACCTCGCCGTTGTAGCTGTTTTCAAGCGGTAGCACCACCGCATCACACTCGCCGTCTACGACCGCGCGGTACGCCTTCTCAAAGTCGCCGTACGCGACCTTCTTCGCGGTGGGGAACAGCTTCGTTGTCGCAATGTGCGCAAACGCGCCCTCCGTTCCCGAATACGCCACCCGCATTCCCTCAAGCAGGCGTGACTGATACGATCTCGATACCGCCATATTGTTCTTCAGGAAATTAACGTAGTACGCGCGCATCTCGTCGTCCTCGATAAGCTCGGAGTTGCGTCTTATGACCTCCTCCTCGCGCGCCGCATCCAGGATGGGCAGGCCGTGCTCGCGCTTGTACTCTGCAACCTCGCGCGCAGCCGCCATTCTTTTCTCGAACAGCTCGGCCATCTCCTTGTCTATCTCGTTTATCCTTTTTCTGACTTCCTTAAGTGATGCCATTACTTGTAGCTCCTTGCCAATTTTTCAAACGCACTGAGCGATCGCTCTATCTGCTCCGTGCTCACACAGTATGATATTCTCGCGTAGCCCCCACAGCCGAAGTCGTCGCTCGGCACTATCAGCAGCTCCTCTTTTTTCGCTCTCTCGCAAAATTCGTTTGCATCCCCCATAGGTGCCTTTACGAATAGATAGAAAGCGCCGTCGGGACTTACAAACTCGTATCCAAATCTCCCAAGCGCCTCGGTCAACAGTCTGCGGTTTCTGTCGTACACGCCAATGTCCGCCGTCAGTCCAAGACAGGAGGGAATAAGCCTCTGTAAAAGGCTCGGCGCACATACAAAGCCAAGCGCACGTCCCGCTCCGCACACGGCCTGATATACCGCCGTAAAATCACGGACTCTGGGCGATACAAGCACGTAGCCTATTCTCTCGCCGGGCAGGGACAGCGACTTTGAAAATGAGTAGCACACCACCGTGTTGTCATAGTACTTAGTAAGGTAGGGCACCTTTATATCCCCGTAAACAAGCTCTCTGTACGGCTCGTCGGAGATAAGATATATCGGGTGTCCGTATTCGGCTTCCTTTTCTCGGAGCAGCTTGCACAGGGCAATAACGCTTTCCTCGGAGTATACCTTTCCTGTCGGATTGTTCGGGGAGTTGATGATCACCGCCGCACATTTATCACTTATAGCCGCCTCAATAGTAGCTATATCAAGCTCCATCGTTTCGCTGTTGCACAGCGCCGCCTTGACAGCACCGCCGCACCGCTCAACAAATACCTTATATTCGGGGAAGTACGGGGCAGGGATAACCACTTCCTCACCTGGGCTTACCAACGCCGTCAAAGCAGAGGTAAGTGCGCCGGCCGCACCGACCGTCATATACAGGCAGTCACCGTGTACGCTCTCGCCCTCGGTTTGGTTTATATACGCCGCGATCGCGTCGCGTACGCCCTTGTCCCCCTGTGCCGAGGTGTAGCCGTGCAGTACGGTGGGGTCACACTCCTTAATGAGTCGCACCAGCTCATCGTTTACCTTATCGGGCGCAGGCACGCTCGGATTTCCGAGCGAAAAGTCAAATACGTTATCCTCGCCGATCTCGGCCTTTCTTTTCTTTCCGTATTCAAACAGCTCGCGTATGACCGATCTCCTCGCGCCAAGCTCTCGCATCTTTTTGTTTATCATAAGCACCTCAAAAAAAAGGAATGTTAACACTGTTAACATAATATAATATACTTATATTATAAATAAAATGAAGCGTATGTCAATACTTTTCATCAATTTTATTTGCAATTTTTGAAATATTGTTGCATTTTTATGATTTGTGTGCTATACTTGTTAACAGTATTAACAAAGGATGGCAGATATGGAAGAAGCATACGTTGAACAAAGTGTCCGCACGCGCCTTATACTCTCAGGCATAGCCGAGCTTGAGGAGCACGGCCTGGCCGATTTTTCTCTGCGCCGTGCCGCCCTCGCCGCGCAGGTCTCCTGCGCCGCCCCCTACCGTCACTTCAAGGACAAGGACGAGTACGTAAGGGAAATAATCAAATACGTCAACTCAAAGTGGGAGCTCCTCTCTCACGAGATCGAGCGCATCTACTCGGCCGACCCGTCGAAGCTCGCACTAGAGATGTGTATGGCCTCTCTACGCTTTCGTATAGCCAACCGCAACCTGCGCGCCGTGTTCACCCTCGCCGCCGAGCAGCATGGCGATCTCACGCTTGACACCGCCGTTATACGCGCTGTCACCGCCTATGCCGAGGCCTACGGCCTCGACCCCGACGCCGCCGCCCTCAAGTCCTTTACCGCCCGCGCGCTTATCGCCGGCTCTCTCACCCTCGTCGGCGAGGGCGAGGCCGACTCCGTCCTTGCGCTCGCGCGCAAGCGCCTTTGCGCCGAGTTCACGTAGCCTCGCCCTTTGGGTAGCGAAGCGGCGTTTCGGTAGTGAATTGCATCAATGATGCTAGAGCCGAAACGTGACCGAGCCGCAGCGAGACGGTGTCGCCGTAGGCGACGGAGAGGGCACACGTTGCCACAGGCAAAGAAATACTTGACAATCTCTCACTTATATGCTAAAATAAATATAGAAAAACAAAGCCGCAAATACAAAAAGCCCGACGCCGCCGCGCAGTCGGACTAAACGGTATAATAAATATATCGATAACCGAAAGCGCAAAAGCAGGGCAAGCATCAACGCCCCACCTTTGTGCTTTTTTGTATTTTTTACCTCGAAACGCCAAGCGAAAGGAGCGCACTGCTATGAGAAAAACATTATTCAAAACTTTAGCCCTCATTTTACTTTTGACCTGCATTCTCACGGCGTGCACTCCCGCCCCCGACGATCCGGCGCCTGAGCCCGTCGAGTACCACGTAACCGAGGTCAAAAAGACTTGGGGAAACGATAAATTTAATGCTGTCAAGTATGATGTATCCACCAGTTACGTTGAAGAAAGTGTTGAACCGTTGAAGTTTGAGTTAAACGATGGAAGAATAGTTAGTCTCATATATCAATATACCCAGAATGATTCACGATTTTATAAGTTTGAGGTGGATAATTTCTCTATCGAGTGTAGTGTTTTTGCCGATACGGGTAATTTGTCATACTTGGATATTTACGGTGGTAGCGAAAACGATTTTGACTACAAAGGCCTTTTGCGAAACTGCGAAAGCGACTCGGATGCAATATCAGCTGTTAACGTGTTGGCTGTAATGATTGGAATTAGTGATATTGAGTCATACGAATTTGAAATCAGCACGGCATATCGCGGAGGTGGAGCGGATGGATTTTTCGGCTTCGAGCACGAGGGTAAAGAGTGGCTGTCTTCTTCGTTTTCCCTCAAAAAGCCTTATGCTATCGGTGATGTTGTATTCAACAAAAAGTTGTATATAGATATGAGTGCTGACTGGTTTACTGTCTCAGTCACCCGTGAGCAGATAGACACCTCAACTACGAAAGTAAGCATCGCTGAAATAAAAAGTGCAGTTGATGCCTTCGTTCGTGATAATTTCGATCCGCAATTTCCTGTAACCGAGGTAAAAATAGATGACGGTCAGCTTTCATTCGTTAGGTATGACGGCCGTCTGTGCTGTATAGTTGATGAGTTTTTTATTCATTTTACCAACACTAGAGACGGCGAGCGGTATGACGACCACATACATTGTGGTGTAATAGTATTTCTCGAATAAAAAACAAGGCGTATGCCGCATTGCGGCATACGCCTAAATTTCATTATATAACCGAGCACACAAGTATAAGTATCCCCAAAAACGCGAAGTTAAACGCCGAGAACTTAAGTATGTACCTTACCGTATGTCCGGGGGCTTGCTTTGAATACTCGCGGAAGGTTATCAGACTTGCCAGCGAGGATATCAGCGTGCCCACACCGCCGATGTTAACGCCAAGCAACAGCTCCTTGTAGTTGTCGGTAAACTGCGACAGGAGCACCGCCGACGGCACGTTACTGATAAACTGACAGGAGAACGCGCTTACCACCAGCGTGTTTTTCTCAAGCAGAGCAGAGAAGAACTCGCGCACCACGTCTATTCTCGCCATATTTCCCGCGAAAATAAAGAAGAAAACGAATGTAAACAGCAGGCCGTAATCAACCTGCAACAGCGCCTGTCTGTCAAGGAATAACAGCGCCAGCGGAATTACCACGAGTCCGAGCTGATACGGCACACCGCGGAAAACGATAAGCAGCGAAAACGCAAAGAGCATCAGATACACCGTTGTCCTTATCGGCGGCAGGCTCGCCGCCTTCTCGCCGATCTCAAGCGGCTCGGAGCGCACGAAAATAAGACAGCATCCCGTGATCAGCACTATCGACACGATAAACGGAATGAGCATTATCATCATAAACTCGCCCGTCGGAATATTGAATTTTGAATACAAAAACAGGTTCTGCGGATTGCCGAACGGAGTCAGCATACCGCCGAGATTTGCCGCAATGTTCTGCATTATAAACGTAAAGGCCATATGCTTTTCCTTGCCCGTCGTATGCAGTATAAAATATCCGAGCGGCAAAAAGGTCAAAAGCGCCATATCGTTCGCCAGCAGCATCGAGCCGATGAAGGTTATGTACACAAGCGCAAGAATGCATATCTTCGCGTTTCTGAATCGGCGTACGATCGCCTTTGCCAGAGTGTAGAAGAAGCGAATGTTCCTGAGCGCACACACCATAGCAAGCACGCAGAAAAGACAGGTCAGCGTCTTGAAATCAAAATACCCAAGATACTCCTTGTCCGGTGGCACGATTATCGAGGTGACCAGCGCGCACACGGCGGCGATCAGCATCACCGCGTTAGTCTTTGCAAATCCTAGTACTTTTTTCATAAAATCAAATTCAATTAATCAAATACAACAGAGGCACTGTTTTATAACAATACCTCTGCGTTTTTTATTCGGTTACGCCTAAAGGCGAAAGCCACGTGTTTTATTTATTTCTCCAGGTCGACGGCGCAAACAGCAGCAGCATCGGTAACAATTCAAGTCGTCCCGCGATCATCGAGAAGGTGAGTACGAGAGTAGAGAAGTTGTTAAAGCCTGCATAATTGCTCGTAGGGCCTATCGCTCCAAGACCGGGGCCGATGTTGTTTATCGTAGCAGTAACGGCCGTAAATGCCGTAGTCAGATCGTTAACGTACGGGTCGAGCGAAATTATCAGCAATATCGCGATGAAAACAACGATATAACATACGATATACGAATTGACGCTCCTTACGGTCTCCGTCTCAACGGGGCGGTTGTCAATGGTGATCTTCTTCACCTGACGGGGGTGTATCGCTGCCTTAAGCTCGCGTCCGACACCCTTTACAAGGATTATAATACGCGATACCTTGATACCGCCGCCCGTGCTTCCCGCACACGCACCGATAAACATAAGCAGTACTAAAACAACCTGCGAGAGCTGCGGCCACGCCGCGAAGTTCTCAGTTCCGAATCCCGCCGTAGAGATTATCGACGCCACGTTGAACGCCGCGTGCTTGAAGGAATCAGCCCAGCTGTATCCCTCACCAACCACGTAATCGGTGTTCGTCACGTCAAGCACTCCGTCACCCATCGGCGAGAAGTGTATATTTGTTGCAATTATCGCTATCGCGGAGATAACTATAAGCAGAAATACTCTTACCTCGAGATTAAACGCATCTCTGAATCTCCTTTTAAGCACGAGATAATAGGAGCTGAAGTTGATCGAGAAGACAATCAAGAACACCGTAACCACGATCTGTGCGAAGGTTGAGAAGCCGGCAAAGGAGTCGTTCTTAAATCCGAAGCCACCCGTTCCCGCCGTCGCAAACGCCGTGTTGAGTGCGTCGAATACGGTCATTTTTCCGTTCGCGGCATCCGCTCCGTCGTCAAAGAGCAGTATGATAAACATAATTACCGTCAGAACGAAATATATAAGATATAGTATAAGTGCAGTCGTCCTCATCTTGGGCACGAGCTTTGATACGGTCGGTCCGGGCGACTCCGCACGCATTATGTGCAGGTTCTGCGCACCTCCGAGAGGGAGAAACGCCATCATAAATACCAGGACTCCCATACCGCCGACCCAGTGCGTGAAGCTGCGCCACATAAGCATACACTTCGGCAGGTCCTCGACGGCGGGCACGATGCTTGAGCCCGTGGTGGTAAAGCCCGACGCCGTCTCAAACAGCGCGTCAATATAGTTGGGTATTGAGCCCGAAATAACGAAGGGAAGTGCACCGAATGCCGAAAGCACTATCCAGCTCAGCGACACTATCACAAGACCGTCGCGTGCATAAAGCTTCATATCCCTCGGCTTCTTAAACGACATAAGCCGCCCGATCACCACGCATATCGCCATAGCGATCGCCACGGATGCAAGCGGCCACCATTCGCCGTATACAAGCGCTGTGATAAGCGGCACCGTCAGGAACGCCGCCTCGAAGATCAATATCCACCCAAGGGTGTATCTTATCATTCCGTAATTCATATCTTCTTCGCCTCAAGCACGTCCGAAATATCGCGCAATGCCTTTCGCTTTGAAACTATGATTACGGAGTCACCCGGCTGTATCGTGTCGTGTCCGCGTGGGATAATTACCGTTCTTTCACGCAGTATCGCCGCCACAAGCACGTCACTCTTGAACTTAAGTCCCATAAGCGGCGCCTCGGTGATGGGCGAATCAGCACGCACGAAGAACTCCGATGCCTCAACCTTGTCCTTTATAACGTTGTACATCGTCTCAACGTTGCTTCCCATCGCGTTTCTCATAGCGCGCACGTATCGCACGATGATATCTGCCGTTATATTTTTGGGGAAGATCGTCGTATCAAGATCCAAGTGCTTTATAATGTCCTCGTACTCGGGTCTGTTTATCTTTGTGACTATCTTTTTACTGTCAAAATTCTTTGCAAACAGCGAGATCAGCACGTTTCTCTCATCCTTTGAGGTGAGCGCCACGAAGGAATCCGCATTCGCAATGCCTTCCTCGACCAGCAATGCCTGATCTGCGCAGTCACCGTTTATGACAGTCACGTCGGTAAACGCCGTCGCGAGCGCGTCGCAAGCGTCCATATGCGGTTCGATTACCTTGACGGCAATGCCCGAGCCCTTGAGAAGCGAGCACAGATAGTGCGTGACCTCCTCAGCTCCGGCTATCATTACGTCGCGTACTGCATCCATCTTGTAATTGATCTTTTTGAAGAAGTTTACCGCCTTTCTGCGCGTGGAAACAACGGATATAACGTCCTTCTCCTCAAATGCAAAATCACCGTTGGGAATATACGCCTCACCGCCGCGCTCAACCGTGCATATCAGCACGTCGCACTTAAGCTGTGTCACGACGTCCTTGACCCTCATTCCGATAAGGGGACAGCCCTCGCCAAGGCGAAAGGTTATCAGCTCAACGCGCCCCTTTGCAAAGGTCTCTATCTTTATCGCGGTAGGGAAATTCAGAACCCTTGCGATCTCCTCTGCTGCGGCGTACTCGGGGTTGATTATCATCTCGATGCCGAGCTCGTCCTTAAGATATGAAATATCCGCATTATATTCAGGGCTTGTAACTCTTGCAATAACCCTGCAATCTCCCGTTTTCTTTGCTATCATACAGCAAAGCAGATTGAGCTCGTCCGAGTCCGTCACCGCGATCAGAAGATCGGCAGAGTCTACCCCGGCCTCAACCAGCGTGGTGTGCGTTGCGCCGTTTCCGACGATACCCATAACGTCGTACTTGGCGGTCACCTCGTTTATTTTATCTGCAGAGAGATCTATGACGGTAATGTCATTGCCCTCCTTGCCGAGCTCTGCGGCCAGAGTCTCGCCAACTCTTGAGCATCCAACGATTATAATATTCATACCAAACCTCCGTTGCCCAATTATATATAATTATATTATAACTAAAATATGAAGGTTTTGTCAAGTAAAAACGTCAAAATTCCAAGGTTAAAAGGATGTTAAACAAGATAAACTTGGTACCAGAGGTTGACTATTTCGACATTTTGTGCTATAATGTTCGGTGGCAAATGATCCGATTGCCTCTCAATGCAACCCTAGTGGCGGTTATATGCTCCCTCGCGGAGCATAAATTCAAGTGATATAGGATAAATATATGAGTACGAAAATTCTTGACGGCAGGACCTTGCGCCGTATGCTTATAGGAGCAGCAGAGAATATCCGCGCAAATTCCTCCGAAATCAACGATCTTAACGTTTTCCCCGTACCCGATGGAGATACGGGCACTAATATGACTAAAACCGTCGAGGGCGGTATAGCAGAAATAGCTGCACTCTCCGACCCCTCGGTATCCGACGTTTCGGGCAAGTTCGCACGCGGCTCTCTCCTCGGTGCGCGCGGCAACTCCGGCGTTATCCTCTCGCAGATCTTTGCGGGAATTGAGCAGGAGCTGGTAAAGTGCGATACGGCTAGCGTAACCGATTTTGCCAACGCATATCGCGCAGGCGTTATCAGAGCCTACGACTCTGTCGTAAACCCCACCGAGGGCACAATCCTTACCGTATTTCGCGAGGCTACCGAATACGCCGCAAAGAGGGCGGGTAAGGACACCACCATAGAGCAGTTCCTTTCAGACCATATAGAGGAGGCTAAGCGCTCCTTGGCAAGGACAAAGGACATTCTCCCCGTCCTTAAGGAGGCCGACGTAGTTGACAGCGGCGCGGCCGGCTATCTCTGCATAGCGTCGGGGATGTACGCCGCCCTGACGGGCGAGTCTACCTCCGAGGCATATCAGTTCTCCACCGACGAGGGCGAGAGCGCACCCGTAAACATCAACGCATTCACCCGTGACTCCGTTCTTGAGTTCGGATATTGCACCGAATTTCTTCTCCGTCTCCAGACCGCAAAGGTCGATCCCGACACCTTCGACGTAAAGACGGTAATATCCTTCCTCACCGAGATCGGAGGCGAGAGCATCGTTGCCTATAAGACTGACGACGTGATAAAGGTTCACGTTCATACTATGGATCCCGGCCGCGTTCTTACCGAAATGCGCAGGTACGGTGAATTTCTTACCACCAAGATAGAGAATATGTCGCTCCAGCATAACGAATCGGAAAAGAAGAAGCGTGTGCCCATCGCTATCCTCACGGTTGCAAGCGGAGAGGGAATGGCCGCACTCTTCAGATCGATCGGTGCTGACGGTATAGTTTCTGGCGGACAGACAAACAATCCCTCGGCGGAGGAGTTTATAAAGGCTTTTGACGACGCCTGCGCAGATAATATTATCGTTCTCCCCAACAACAAAAACATATTTCTCGCCGCAAAGCAGGCTGCCGAAATGTACGAGCAGTCCAAGGTATACATCGTGCCCACCGAGTCCTTGATGCAGGGCTATTCCGCACTCTCGGTTATGGCACCCGCCCCCGATAATATCGACTTCGTGATACAAAGCGCCACCTCAGCGGCCAAAAGCATAATAGACGCCGAGATAACCTACGCCGTCCGCGATGCCAGCATCAACGGTGTCAGCGTCAAAAAGGGTGAGTTTATGGCTCTCTCTCAGCACGAGATCAAGGCTACCGCCGATAGCGCCGAGAGTGCGCTTCTCGGGCTTCTTGAAGCTATCGAGGATCTTGACGACTATGAGATAATCAACGTTTTCACAGGAGCCTCCGTCACCGATGAAGAGCGCGCCGCCGTTACCGAGGCCGTTGAGGAAAAGTATCCCGACCACGAGCTGATCGTCTACGAGGGCGGTCAGGAGGTATATAATTACCTTGTAGCCATAGAATGACAAAATCCAACGAACTCACGCTATAAATTAAAGCAGAATTTCATTTCAACACGATAGGAAATGACAGGAAATGACGAATAAAAGAATAGTTATGTGCACCTCCACCGGCTGTATCGACTATGCGGGAGAGGAATACAAGAAGTATAATATCGACATCATCAGACTTCACGTTTATTTCAACGGTCACGATTACCGCGAGGGCTACGATCTCGACCCCGAGAAGTTCTATTCCGAACTTGAGACCCTTGAGGATCCGAAGAACAATCTTCCCAAGACGGGTATGCCCCTTGACGAGGATATCCGTGCCCACTTTGAAAAGGCAGTTGAGTGCGGCTACGACGAGGCTATCGTGATCTCCCTCAGCTCCTATCTGAGCGGCGCCTACAACAGGATCGCACAGATCGCAAAGGATTTTGAGGGCAAGCTTAAGGTCACCGTCGTTGATACTAAGATAAACTCCTTTAACGAGGGCTATATTGCCATCAAGACCGCACAGCTCGTAGAGGCAGGCGTTCCTACCGAAACCATCGTTAAGGAGATCGCCTGGATAATGAAAACGCAGGAGTTCTTCGGCGTTGACGGCGAGCTTGATTACCTCATCTACAACGGCCGTCTTAAGGGCGGTAAGGCCTTTATGGGCAAGATGCTCGGTATATGTCCCGTAGTCGGCTTCGATCACGAGGGCGTTCTCGGCTCGATCGAAAGCGTAAGAACCAAGAAAAAGGCACTTATTCGCACCTGCGAGATACTTAAGGAAAAGATCGGCAACAGAGCCCCCGAGGATTACCTTCTCTGGCACGTATACACCGGCTCCTCACTTCTTCCTGTGCTGGAACAGATCGAAGAGGGCTTCGGCATCAAGACCAATCACCACCCCGTAATTATGTCTCCCGTCTCCGGCTGTCACAACGGCCCCTGCTTTGCAGGCTACGGCCTCGTGTTCCTGCGTCGTGACGACGAGCCTCTTGAGTAAGCTATGGTTACCGTAAGAGAGGTGCTCACAAAGCGCGATATGCGCGCGTTCATCGAATTTCCGCTGAAGCTTTATAAGGATTGCCCCCACTTCGTGCCGCCTATCTATGCGGATGAGATGAAGCTTCTTGGCGGCAACCCTGCTTATGCCGACGTTGCCGATTCGGCGCTCTATATCGCAGAGCGCGACGGCGTGGTCGTCGGACGTATTCAGGCTATAATTCAGCGACAGTATAACGAGCTTCACAATGAAAAGCGCGTCCGCTTTTCCCGCTTCGACTCTGTCGATGACACCGAGGTCTCACGCGCACTCTTTGCCGCGGCAGAGAAGTACGGCCGCGATCGCGGTATGACCGATATCTGCGGTCCCCTCGGCTACTCCGACCTTGATAGGGAGGGGCTTCTTATCGACGGCTTTGACTACCTGTCCACCTTTGAGGAGCAGTACAACTACGATTACTATCCCCGACTTGTCGAGGATTACGGCTTCGCCAAGGAGATCGACTGGCTCGAGTTCCGTCTGACAGCCCCCGATAACCCCAATCCCCTGATGTCCAAGGTTGCCGAGCGCGTGCTTGAAATGCAGGGACTTCATATCGCGGATATGAATATGCCGAAAAAGCAGTACATCGCCAAATATGCCGACGGTGCGTTTGCTTGCATCGACGAGTGCTACAAGCACCTTTACGGCACCGTGCCCTTTACCGAAAATATGAAGCGCGATCTGATCGATCAGTTTATGCTCGTCTTGAAAAACGAGCACCTTGTGTTCATATGCGATAAGGACGAGCGTGTGGTTGCTTTCGCGCTCTCATTCCCCGCCATAGGCGAGGCGTTTCAGAAAAGCGGCGGCAGAATGACTCCCGCCACTCTCGTTCGCCTGTTCCGCACACTTAAGCATCCCCGCGCGATCGACCTCGGCCTCGTTGCAATACTCCCCGAGTATCAGAGCACGGGCATCAACTCGGTGTTCATCAACCATATGCTCGGCGTGCTCACACGCGGCGAGGTTGAATATTACGAAACAAATCTTAATCTTGAAACCAATTCACAGGTAATGTCGCAGTGGAATTACTTTAATGCTCATCAGCATAAGCGCCGCCGCGCATACCTTAAGAAAATAGAAGAAGGTGAAATTTAAAATGGAAGAAAGACTCAAAACAGTCATTGAAAGAGTCGTACCCGACGTTGATTTGTCTGGGGTTACGCGCGATACTCGCCTTGTCGAGGATCTCGGCTTCGATTCTCTTGCACTTATGATGATGGCTATGGGCATTGAGGATGCCTTTGGCTACCGCTTCACCGAGTTCGTCCGCTTTACTACGGTCGGCGAGGTTTGTGACTATCTTCAGGATAAGATATAACACAAAAAAACAGTCGCAGTCACCCCTGATTGCGGCTGTTTTTTACCATTGTATATGCATTTTTAGTGAGAGTCGCGGTTTTTCTTAACAAAAGCACACGTCGGCAAAAGTGAGTGTAGATGTATCGGTTTCTTGCCCGAAGTGGCAGTCTGCGTGAGCGTGCTTTTGAGAAGAAAATCCGTGACGGATGCAGAATAAAAGGAAAAAACAATGAAAAATAAATTACTTAGCGATATGACACTTATCGCGCTTTTTGCCGCAGTCATATCGATAACCTCCCTTATCTCTATCCCGCTTTTCGGTGTTCCGATCACCTTACAGACCCTTGGCGTTTTTTCGTCGCTTTTTCTGCTTGGCGGACGGCGCGGCACTATATCTGTCGCTGTATATATCGCCCTCGGCACACTCGGCCTGCCCATCTTTTCGGGCTTTACGGGCGGAGTCGGGCGGCTTTTTGATGCTACGGGCGGCTTTATTATCGGCTTTTTGGTTGCCGCCCTAATCTATTGGCTTATCTCAAGCCTCATCGGCACCTCACTTTATGCGACGGTCGTATCCGCCGCGTGCGCGCATCTTTCGCTGTATCTCATCGGTGCGCTGTGGTTTTATATCGGCTACTCGGACGGTGCCGGATTTTTCTCCACGCTTACTCTTACGGTGCTTCCGTTTTTGCTTCCGGATGCTTTAAAGCTGTTTTTAACCGTATTTATGTGTGAAAAAATCAAAAAACGCTTGAACAAACCCCTTTAATGTGTTAATATATATGTGAAAAATCCACGGAGGCTGACTTAAATGAGATCAATCAGAGAAATATATAAAATAGGTACAGGCCCCTCGTCCTCTCATACGATGGGTCCGGTAAAGGCGATGCAGATATTCGTCAGCGAGCATCCCGATGCGGATTCCTACGAGGTAATTTTGTACGGCTCGCTTTCCGACACCGGGCGCGGCCACGGCACCGACGTAGCTATCAAGGCCGTAGCAGGCGAGAAGGATGTAAATATCATCTTCAATTCCACCGATCGCGATCTTCCGCACGAGAACACAATGGATATTTTCGCCCTGAAGGACGGGAAAAAGAGTGAGCCGATGCGCGTTATGAGCGTCGGCGGCGGTGATATCAAAATACAGGGCAGGGAGTTGTCGTTCGTCGATGACGTATATCCTGAAAGCACCTTTACCGAGATAGCCGAATACTGTAAGCATCACGGCATCCGCCTCTCCGATTTTATCGAAATGCGCGAGGGTGAGGATATATATAAATTCCTCATCGAGGTATGGGAAACTATGAAGGCGGCTATCCATCGCGGCCTTACCACCTCCGGCATACTTCCCGGCGGACTTGAGGTTGAGAGAAAGGCGCAGTATCTCTACAACCAGCGCCACATTGATGAAAGCCCCGTCACCCGCGAAAACCGTATTGTTTGTGCCTACGCCTACGCCGTCAGCGAGGAAAACGCCGACAACGGCGTTATCGTCACGGCTCCCACCTGCGGCGCCTGCGCCGTCCTCCCGTCCGTCCTCAAATATATGCAGGAAAAGCACGGCTTTTCAGATAAGGCTATCCTCAAGGCGCTCGCCGTTGCGGGACTTATAGGCACTCTCACCAAGACCAACGCCTCGATCAGCGGCGCGGAATGCGGCTGTCAGGCAGAGATCGGCACCGCCTGTTCAATGGCCTCCGCCGCACTCGCCGAGCTCTTTGAGATGGGTATAGATCAGATCGAATACTCCGCCGAGATAGCATTTGAGCATCACCTCGGCCTCACCTGCGACCCCATCTGCGGACTTGTGCAGATACCCTGTATCGAGCGTAACGCCGTCGCGGCTATGCGTGCCATAAACGCCGTCAACCTTGCCAATTTCCTCTCCGGCTCGCGTAAAATATCTCTCGACCTCGTTATAAAAACGATGTACGAGACCGGTAAGGATCTCTCACACCTCTATCGCGAGACCGCGGAGGGCGGCCTTGCAAAGAACTATGGAGCCCAAAATAATGGATAAGATAAAAATCGACAGAATAAACGAGCTCGGCCGTCTTTCAAAGACCCGTGAGCTCACCGATGAAGAGAAAATGGAGCAGAAGACCCTGCGCGAGGAATACCTCGCCGAGGTTCGCAGCCAACTGCGCGGTAAATAAGAAATCTCTCCTATGAAAGGATAAAAAATGCAAAAACTTTGTTCTATATGTAAAAAAACGGTCGATTCCGAGACCGCGTCTATTCTTACCGTCGGCGGCTACGGCAATGCCAAGTACCTCTGTGAGGACTGCGCCGCCGAGCTTGATTGCGCCACCGCCGCTCGCGAGTACGATGCCGTTAAGGCCGCCATGGACTCCATTGGCGAGAAAATGGCAAAGAATAATATCGAGGACGAGCTCGTTATCGCTACCGTCGGAGAATTGTTCATCGGCGCAAAGAGAAGGGCAAAGGAAATAAAGAACGGAACCTACGATTTCTCTCTCGATGAAGCACCGACCGAAAGCACCGCCGAAGAGCAGGGAACAGAGGAGGAGTTTGATATTCCCGAGGAACTGCGTGAGACCGAGGAGGATAAAGAGCTCGACGCCAAGGAGAAAAAGAAAAATGCCTTTTTCGATAAGATCTTTAACTGGGTGTCGCTTGCACTTCTGCTCGGCGGCCTCGCGGTAGTTGTTTATCTGGTATTCTTCAGATGAGTAATATACGCATCTCTATCGTCGGCACCAACTTTATCAGCGATCGCCTTGCCGAGGCCGCAGCCCTCGTTGATGGCGTTGAAATAACCGCTGTTTATTCGCGAAAAAGCGACACGGGTGCCGCCTTTGCCGCAAAACACGGCATCAAAACCGTGTTTGCCGATTATTCCGAAATGCTCGCATCAGCAGATATCGATGCAGTCTACGTCGCATCGCCGACCTTCCTTCACCGTGATCACACCGTCGCCGCACTCGCGGCAGGCAAGCACGTTCTTTGTGAGAAAAGCATCGCTACCTCACACTCCGAGTTTGTTGATATGAAGGACGCCTGCCTCCGCTCGGGCAGGGTACTGCTGGAGGCTATGCGCCCTGCGCACGATCCGTTTTACGGTATTCTCAAGGACGAGCTATCACGCCTCGGTAAAGTTACGGGCGCCGAGCTTGAGTTTAAAAAATATTCCTCTCGCTACGACAGCTTCAAGCGAGGCATAGTCGAAAACGCCTTCAACCCCGAGCTCAAAAATTCCGCACTCTCGGATATCGGCGTATACCCAATGTGGCTTGCCGTATCTCTTTTTGGCTCTCCCGACTCCGTTTCATCGGTTTCGAAGCGCCTCTCCAACGGCTTCGATGCCGACGGTACGGTGACGCTTTCATATCCCGATTTTAACTGCCTCGTCCGCTATTCAAAGATAGTCGAGGGAGATTCTCCGTCCGTTATCAGATGCGAGAGAGGTGAGCTTCTCATTGACAAGATCAGTGAGCCGCACACCCTGACCGTAATCACTAAAAGCAGCACAAAAAACCTTGTACACCCCACCCCGTGTAACAATAATATGATTTTTGAGCTTGCCTCGTTCAGAGATATGATCAACGGTAAAACCGATTTTCTGCCTTTTCTCAACACCACCGACACGCTTATGCGCGTTATGGATATGGCAGTCGACAACGCCGAGTATATCGAATAAATTTTCACACCTCCGCATATTGTTATGCGGAGGTGTTTTTATGTCCTTGATCAGTCTTTTGCCGCTCGTTATAACCTCGGGCGGACTTTTCGTTATAATACGGCTTCGCGCTTTTTTTATGTTGCATCCCATTCGCACCGTCCGCAAGCTTGCCTCCGCACTCTCCGACCGCGAGGCTCGCTCATCTCTTGCTCTCGCCCTTGCAGGCACGCTCGGCATCGGCAATATCGTCGGTGTAGCCGTCGGCATTTCGGTCGGCGGAGCGGGTAGCGTTTTCTGGCTCCTCGTCTCCTCAGTCTTCGCCTCTGCGCTCAAATATGCCGAGTCCTCCTTGGCCGCCGATATGTACACCCCACACTCCGACGGTATGATGTCCGTCCTTTTCTCGTCATTTCCTCGCATAGGTCGCCCACTCTCGGTCGCGTACGCCTCAGGCTGTATTCTTCTATCCCTCACAATGGGTGCCGCCCTCCAATCCTCGGGTGTTATATCCTCTGCCGATAAGTTATCTCTGTCTCCGCTTGCCGTCGGTATCGTGTTTTCTGTCGCCGTCCTCGCGGTCATCATCCTCGGTGCAGAGCGCGTCAGCGTATTTACGTCGGTCATAATTCCGATCACGACGCTCGTCTACGTTTTTCTCGCCCTTTTTACGATATTTTCCGCCCCTGCCCGACTTCCGGGCGTTATCACCGATATATTCAGCTCAGCCTTTTCTCCCACCGCCTCCGCCGGGGGTGTCGTCGGCTTTCTCACCTCTGACGCCCTGCGCGAGGGCTTTTCGCGCGGCCTGCTTTCAAATGAAGCAGGCGCGGGTACGTCCTCGCTCGCGCACTCGCGCCTGCCCTACGATCCGTCAGCTGCGGGGCTTCTCGGTATGTGCGAGGTCTTTTTCGATACAGTAGTCCTTTGTCCGCTGACCGCTCTCGCCATTCTCGTCGCCGTCCCCGATCCCTCCGCTTACGAAAACGGGGTGTCTCTCGTCCTTGCAAGCATTGGTGCCTCGGCACCCGGTCTCGTTATCTTATGTATTGCCGCATTCGCCTTTTCTACCGTGATCTGCTGGTATTGCTACGGCTCGCGTTGCCTGCGCTTCTTGGGTCATAACGCCACCGCCCCCTATCTCATCATCTTTCTTGGCGCGACCTTGCTCGGCACCGTATTCACCGATCGGATACTCATCACCGTCACCGACCACGTGCTGCTGCTTCTGACGGTTCTTACTATCCTCGCCATAATAAAAAAATCCGACAGGCTCGTTCGCCTGTCGGAAAACGGAGGTCTACTCGGTAATACCGAGTGAGGCCTCCTTTGCCTCGTCCGAGATAATGCTAAGGGGGTCAACGGCCACTCCCGCCTTCTCGGCTCCGAAATGCAGATGCGGCTCCTCTGCAAGCTCGGATACGGAGGTGTCACCGACCGTACCGATCCTTGCGCCTCTCTCTACCGTGTCGCCGACCTTAACGTAGCTCTCGTTCGCCACAAGGTTGGAGTATACGGTCTTGATATCGTCGCCGTGCGTGATCTCTACCGTTGCGCCGAGCATAGGATCGCTGTAAACCGCGCTTACAACGCCGTCCTCCGATGCAAATACGGATGCACCCTCCGCGCACGAAATATCAATACCTGCGTGTACTCTCCATTCCTCAAGCGTTACCGAGAATACGGGTACCGTGAGGTCGTGTCCGGTTATGACCTTGCCGCTGACGGGCGAAATAAAGGAGAGCTTCTTCGGCTCCTCGGTGTCGGTGCTGCCGGAGCCGCCCTCGTTTTCGTTGCCGTCCGTCGTGCCGTCGCCCGTGCCGCCCTCGTTCACGGTGTCGTCACCGGGCAGCTCGTCGTCCTGTCGCTGATTTGCCGCTACGATACCGATGACTATCGCCGTGATGCAGAGCACCGCGATAACGACTCCGTATACCGTTTTGGCAAAGCTTGGATTATCGGTGAATTTGATCTTTTTTTCCATTATCTGTTCCTTTCGTGGGTTTGTACATCATTATTTTTGCAACAGCAGAGGGAATTATTCACATAAAACGAAAAAAGAGACAGGTATTTGTTTGTACAGCCATCCAAAACTCAAAAACCGTATTGACACGCCCGCGAAAATATATTATAATAATTTATAATGCACAAATATTGTTTATCGGAGACTTGTATGAACGCTAAAATTTCTTTGGCAGGAGACCTCGGAAGCGGTAAGAGCACCGTTGCCGATATCCTCATCCGCGAGCTCGGTGCCGAGTATTATTCCACCGGCGCTATCGTCCGCTCCATCGCCGCAAAGCGAGGGATGACCGTCGTGGAGCTGAACGTCTATATGGAGACCCATCCCGAGATCGATAACGAGATCGACGACGGACTTAAGGCGCTTTCCCGCGTGGACAAGCCTATGGTCATCGATTCGCGTATGGCCTGGCACTTTACCGAGGGCACCTTTAAGGTCTACCTCTCCACCGATCCCGAAACCAGCGCACTTCGTATAATGCGCGCTAACAGAGCAGGGGAGCACGCCGCTACCCTTGAGGCTACCGTGGCCGAGACTCGTGCCCGACGTGAGAGCGAGAAAAAGAGATATATGACCCAGTACGGCGTTGATATAAAGGATCTGACCAATTACGACCTCGTGGTCGATACCACCGTAGCCACGCCGAATGAGGTTGCGAGCGCTATCATCGTTTCCCTGAACGACTGGCTCGCCCGACCTGCAAAAACAGCCTACGTTTCTCCCGAACGCCTCAATTACCCCGACGATGAGGCCGATATGGATCTCGTCGGAGAGTATTCGGGTATGCTTGACGAGGGCCTTGATATCCCCGTCGTTGAAATATTCGAGGAGGAGGGCGAATTTTACGTCGCATCCTCACCCGAGCCCGCCATAGCTCACGCCTTTGAGGGCGAGCGCTTCGTGCCCTGTAAGCTCGTACGTGGCTCGACCGCAGGCAAAAATTACGTTAAAATGAAAAATTCACTCTGATTACTGATGAAAAGGATGTATATATGCTTACTTTAAAGAAAAAGACCGCCGCTCTGCTTGCAGACGCAGTAGCGGAAAAGTTCGGCGAGGGACTCCTCTCGCAGGGTGAGATATTCTCGATGCTCGAGTATCCCCCGGATAAAACTATGGGCGACCTCGCACTTCCGTGCTTCAAGCTCTCAAAGAGCCTGCGCCGCTCTCCCGTCGATATAGCAAAGACGCTCGCCGAGACCGTCTCCTGTAACGAGTTCTCCGAGATCAACGCTATGGGCGGATACCTCAACTTCCGCATCTCTCCCGCCGCCTTCACCGCCCGCGTGGTTGCAAACGTGACCGAGCAGGGGGCTCGCTACGGCGCATCCGACGAGGGTGTCGGCAAGACAGTAGTCCTCGACTACTCCTCTCCCAACGTTGCAAAGCCGTTTCACATCGGCCACCTCGGCACTACCGTCATCGGCCACTCACTCAAGCTCCTCCACGAGTTCGTCGGATATAAGTGCGTGGGTATAAATTACCTCGGCGACTGGGGCACCCAGTTCGGCAAGCTTATCGTTGCATATAAGCTCTGGGGCGATAAGGAGAAAATAGAAAAGGGCGGCGTCGACGAGCTTGTTGCTCTGTACGTTAAGATAAATAACGCCATCAAGGCAGAGGAGGATGCAAGCGTCGCAGGTCTTTCCCCCGACGAGGCCGCAAAGGCCAAGCATTCCGACCTCGGTGATGCGGCTCGTGCCGAGTTTGCAAAGCTTGAGCATAATGACGAGGAGAACCTCGCTCTGTGGCGCTGGTTCGTTTCGGTCAGCCTTGAGGAGTATGAAAAGACCTATAAGCAGCTCGGCATAACCTTCGACAGCTATAAGGGCGAGTCCTTCTATACCGATAAGATGCCCGCCCAGGTTGAAAAGCTGCGTAATATGGGACTGCTCGAGATAGACGACGGAGCCTCCATTGTCAACCTCGATAAGTGGAATATGCCCGTCTGCCTTATTCTTAAGCGCGACGGCACGACGCTCTATCCCACGCGTGATATCGCCGCGGCGGTATACCGTCAGGATACCTATAAATTCGACAAGGCGATCTACGTTACCAGCGCCGCACAGTCGCTCCACTTTGCACAGTGGTTCAAGGTCGTTGAGCTTATGGGCTACGAATGGCATGATAAGCTCGTCCACGTCCCCTAC
>CAZQTN010000009.1:0-30947 GCA_964596195.1 uncultured Ruminococcus sp. | reverse complement strand
GAGTGCCCGGCTACGAACCGGTAGGTCGAAGGTTCGAATCCTCCTGGGCGCGCCATAAAAATAAACACCATCCCTTGTGGACGGTGTTTATTTTTATATCACGGTCGGGTCGGACGAACCCGCAGGGTTCGCATACCGCCGCCACAGAGCACACCACGAGGAACAGATTAACCGCGGTATCTGCGTCGCGAGGAGATGTTGGCTTTAATCAGAACTTTGCGGAACATTTTGTTCAAATCTACCCCCGAGCAGCATATCCTCTTCAAATGGCGCGCCAAAAAAAAGAACGAAGCTCGTACTTCGTTCTTTTTTTATCCATTGCGAAAGTAATGGTATATCATAGCCCTCCAGGGCTGGATATCATCTCGCCTTTGGCGAGTATCTCATCAGCCGTAGGCTGTATCCCCTTTCGCAATGATGATATACTCGCCCGAAAACGAGATATGCTCGTTTCAGACGGATGATATGCAATTCCTCACGGAATTGATGATATACGCGGCTCTGCCGTGATACAAATTAAAATACAGGAAAGCAAGCCTAGGTGCTTGCTTTTTTGTTTTTCTCTTTTCCTCTGCTAGCGCACTTGTTTTGGATATCGAAACGACGCCACTCGTATCAAGACAAGCACTAGCCCTGCGATCACTTATTATTTGTGATGATATTTTGGTGGACGGATTTGATTTCTGTATTTGCTACAAAAGGGTTGAGATTTTTCGTTTTTTGTGATATAATTTATACAGAAAGAAGGTGAGCGTTTTGGCTGAAACTAAAGAGAAAAGATATGTGAGCGATAACGCTCAACTTATGTCTGAATGGAATTTTGATAAAAACTCTCTACTTGGATACGAACCGCAAACAATAACATATGGTTCTGCTATTAAAGTTTGGTGGATATGTCAACAAGGACACAAATGGGAGGCATCACCAAATCATAGAAGTAGAGGCAGAGGATGTCCTGAGTGCGCAAAAATTCAGCGCTTTATAACGAAAAGAAGAAACATTGTTGCTCGGCGCGGTTCGCTTGCAAGTAACAATCCCGATTTAGCTCTTCAATGGCATCCAACAAAAAACATACCGTTAACACCTAACGACATTTCAGTTAATTCAGATGAGCGTGTTTGGTGGCTGTGTGAAAAGGTCACGAGTGGGATGCTCCTATCAACAGTAGGAATAGTGGTATAGGTTGTCCTGTCTGCTCTGGGCATAAAATCGTTGTTGGAGTTAATGATTTAGCAACCGCAAGACCAGACCTCGCGTTGCAATGGCACCCGACAAAAAACGGAGAATTAAAACCAAGCGCGGTTACTGTTGGAAATGGCAAAAAAGTTTGGTGGTTATGCGATAAAGGACACGAATGGCAAAGCCAAATCAACAACAGAACATCTGGATGCGGTTGCCCTATTTGTTCGGGCAAGAAGGTTCTTGTGGGGTACAATGATATTTCAACAGTTATGCCAATACTTGTGAGCGAATGGCATCCCACTAAAAATGGTGATTTAGTTCCGCAAAACTTTACGGCAGGGTCTAACAAAAAGGTTTGGTGGCAATGTCAAAGGGGACACGAGTGGCAAGCTACTATTTCGCATAGAAGTAATGGAAGAAGATGTCCGAAGTGTTTTGGCGAGACCAAAACAAGCTTTCCCGAACAAGCAATATTTTTCTACCTTCGCCGAGTAGCCACAGCATTTAATCGTTATAAGTTGGATTCACATACAGAAATAGATGTTTATTTACCAGATTATAATATCGGTATAGAGTATGACGGTATATTTTTCCATAGCAGTGAAAAATCAGCGGAACGTGAAAAGAAAAAACAGGAAAAGTTAACTAAGTATGGGATAACGCTATTTCGTGTTAAAGAAAGTAACGATTTTAGTAATGGGGTGATAAACGGTAAGGTTATATATGCAAAGCCAGGTGCTAACGATATTGAACTTGCCCTTGTTATAAACGCGTTGTGTACGTGTATTATTAACGAAACTCATGATTCGTTTGATATAGCCGTTGATATTGCAAGAGATAGAGCCCGAATATATGAACAGTATATACAAGGTGAAAAAGAAAACTCTTTAACTGTTATCAATCCTAAACTCGCATCAGAATGGCATCCAACTAAAAATGGAAACTTAATACCCGATTATGTGTCGGTTTCTTCCAATAAAAAAGTTTGGTGGCTATGTGAAAGAGGTCATGAGTGGAAAGCTGTTATCAATAGCAGAAGAAACGGCGTTGGATGTCCTTTTTGTGCAGGTAAAAAAGCAATTGTTGGAGAAAATGATTTGGCTACAAAAAATCCAGATTTAGCTTCACAATGGCATCCAAGCAAAAATGGAAATTTAACTCCGCAAAATGTAACGATAGGTTCAGACAAAAAAGTTTGGTGGCAATGCAAAAGCGGTCACGAATGGCAGGCGGTTATTTCAAGCCGAAAAGCAGGACATAACTGTCCATATTGTGCAGGTCAAAGAGTTATCGCAGGTTACAATGACTTAGCTACTGTTAATCCAACTCTTGCATCCGAATGGCATCCAACAAAAAATGGAGTTTTCTTACCGTCAACTGTTACGGCTGGCACAAATAAAAAAGCGTGGTGGCTTGGCAAATGCGGTCACGAATGGGAAGCGTCTATTAGTAGCAGAAATTCTGGTAACAGTTGCCCTTATTGTGCAAGCCAAAAATTGCTGGTCGGTTTTAATGATTTAGAAACATTAAACCCGCGCCTTGCGTCCGAATGGCACTCAACAAAAAATGGCGAATTAACCCCTCGCAATGTTATGCCCGGATGCAACAAAAAAGTTTGGTGGTTATGCGATAAAGGACACGAATGGCAAAATTCTATTAACACCAGAAATCGTGGTAATGGCTGTCCTTACTGTGCTAATCAAATCGTTTTAAAGGGTTATAATGATTTGCAGACATTAAATCCTGAACTTGCAAGACAATGGCATCCTATTTTGAATGGTCAATCAACGCCTTCCGATTTTATGCCAGGCTCTAACAAAAAAGCTTGGTGGATTTGCGAAAAAGGTCACGAATGGGAGGCCGTTATTGCAAGTAGAAACAAAGGTGCTGGGTGCATGCTTTGCTATCGAGAGTCAAGAAAAAAACACTAATTATTCAACAAGGTGTGTCACGAAGACTCGCCTCTGTTAGAATTGTCTTCCTCTTGTCGCGCCAGAAAAAGCAAGTCTTCTGACTTGCTTTTTCTATTTTACCGATTGGTGTAGCTCTTTATCGGTCCATTGAAGATATAAAGCCACGCAACCGGCTTCAGCAAGTTATACACATCGTAAAATATCCTATGCCGCGAATTAAAGTACATACGATGGTTAAATTAACTAAAACAAATCGATTAATCCCTTCCTTTTGTCCCCTTAAACTGTACAAAACGCCTATTTTGTGCTGTCAATATTTACTTTTTGAAATATTTATGTTAAAATATAGTTTGGATAACATAAACCCCCACGGGTAAAGGAGATTCTTATGAATAGCTGTAAGCTAAACATTAAGCGCACGATACTCGTCGGATTTGCCTTTTTCCTCATCTCGGCTTTTTGGCAGGCATACGACGCGATCGTTCCGCTCATACTCACGAACCATTTCGGACTGCCGCAGACGGCATCGGGCGCGGTAATGTCGCTCGACAACGTGCTGGCGGTGTTCCTGCTCCCCATTTTTGGCTCCTTGTCGGATAAGGTGAACACGAAATACGGAAAGCGCACACCGTTTATATTTGTCGGTACGCTTGTTGCCGTAGTATCTTTCCTTGCATTAACCTTTATCGACAATTATCAGCTGGTCAAGCTCGCATCGGCCGCAATCCCTGAATTATCGGCCTTGTCCGCCACAGATGCAGCAGCAAAAACGCTTGAGCTCACGCTTGCTAACCCCTGGCCTCTCATAGGCTTCATAGCTACGCTTCTCGTCGTGCTGATCTCTATGGCTACCTTCCGTTCCCCTGCCGTTGCACTTATGCCTGACGTAACCGTTAAGCCCCTGCGCTCTAAGGGAAACGCTATAATCAACCTTATGGGAACAGCAGGTGGTATTATAGTGCTCGTGCTTGGTATGGTGTTCAAGACCTCGAAGAACCTTTATATGCAGTATACCGGCTACGTGCTTGCAGTATGCGGCGTTATGGTTCTTGGACTTATCGTATTCCTGCTCACGGTTAAGGAAAAGAAGTGGGCCGCTGAAATGAAAACGCAGACTATGGAGCTCGGTCTTGAAGATGCAGCTCCGGCAGAAGCCACGGAAAAACGCAAGCTCTCAAAAACAGAGCTTACTTCCCTTTTGCTTATTCTTGCATCCGTTGCACTCTGGTACATCGGTTACAATTCCATAACGAGTAAATATTCCGTATATGCAACCAACATTCTCGGATTTGACTACAACTTCACCCTCATCGTAGCACAGGCTGCTGCCGTAGTTGCTTACGTTCCCGTAGGTATCGTGGCATCCAAAATAGGAAGAAGAAAGACCATACTTGCCGGAATACTCATTCTTGCAACAGCATTTTTCGCTGGAAACTTTATCACTTCCTCTATCTCCCCCATAATAATGTACCCAATTTTTGCACTTGCGGGAATTGGTTGGGCAACTATAAACGTCAACTCTTTCCCCATGGTTGTTGAGCTGGCAAGCGGTGGCGAGGTCGGAAAATACACAGGATATTACTACACCGCATCGATGGCGGCGCAGATAGTAGCACCGATACTGTCAGGTCTTCTGTACGATCTGTTCACTATGAGAGTAATGTTCTTCGCGTTCGGTACTGCGTTCGTCCTGTTCTCATTTATCACTATGTTCTTCGTCAAGCACGGAGATGCAAAGGATCTCGGCGGCAAGACCGCAAAGGATCTTATAAGCGATAATTTCGCAGGAGACGATTAATAAATAACAGAGCCGCCAAGGAAGCAACATCCTTGGCGGCTTTATTATTTCATCTTGATTTTTTCAAAAACGTCATTTACGTCGCACTTTGCACCATTGAATAGCGGCCACGCATCTACTCCATCGTCATCCGTGCGAGGGATAATATGGAGATGGAAATGAGGAACAGACTGCCCGGCGCTCTCGCCACTTGCGTTCAACAGGTTTACTCCGCTGTATCCGCATTTTTCGACGCAATGCCTGCTTACCAGTGCAACAGCATCCATTAGCCCTAACAGCGAATTTCGGTCACAATCCAAGATACTTGTGCAATGCCTTTTAGGTATCGCAACCATGTGACCGTCAACATCCTTAGCTATATCCATAAACACAAGCGCGGTATCATCCTCGTACACCTTGAGGCTTGGTATATCTCCGTTTACGATCTTACAAAATACGCAATCCATACTGCTGTCATCTCTCCATCATAATGATCAACGCACGAAATGTTTGCTTCACTTCGTGCGTTTTTTGTTTTTTTAGAATAAATTTCAAGGCAGAATATAATATATCTATTCGTTGCCTATAATTGAAAATTCAAGGTTTTCGTAGTTCAATACCGTTCCGATATCTGTGCCGAACGGCAATAGTGCCATAGCTATAAACAGCTCCTCGCCCTCGTTGTCAATCAGAGTCGCGTACTCTCCAGATATTTCGGACACCTTAAATATCTTCATTTGGATATGAGCGCCTCAGCAATCTGAATAGCGTTAGTTGCGGCGCCCTTGCGAACCTGGTCGCCACAGCACCAAAGGGTTATCGCGTTATCGTTTACGATATCCTCACGTATTCTGCCAACGTATACGAGATCCTGATCACTGGTAACAAGAGGCATAGGATATATCTTGTTTTCAACGTCATCGTAGAGCTTGCATCCCGCGCAATCGGCAATTGCCGCCTTGACAGCCTCAACCGAGAGCTTATCCTCGGTAATGACTGTTGCAGAAATAGAATGAGAACGGACCACGGGAACGCGAACACAGGTACAGGTAACCTTAAGATCGGGGTTGTGAAGTATCTTTCTTCCCTCGTTCTGCATCTTCATTTCCTCGGTGGTATAGCCATTGTCGAGGAATGATCCGATCTGAGGAATAAGGTTCTCTGCTATCTGATACTGAAAGACAGAGCTGGTTATTTCGCCACCGTTAACGATTGCGCGCATCTGCTCGTCAAGTTCCACGGGACCCGCGGCACCTGCGCCGCTCGTTGCTTGATAGGTAGAAGCGACTATGCCATTGATGCGGGAGAGCTTATTGATAGCGTTTACAGCAACGAGGGTGATTATGGTGGAGCAGTTGGGGTTTGCTATAATTCCCTTTTTGTTATTTACCGCATCCTCTGCGTTTATTTCAGGAACTACAAGAGGAATATCGGGATCCATACGGAATGCGCTGGAGTTGTCAATAAAGATTGCACCTGAAGCAACTATATCCTCGGCGAACTGCTTTGCAACCGCATTAGATGCCGCACCCAGAACAAAATCCAAGCCGCCGAATGCACCAAAATCGGCAAGCTCTATGGTAAGCTCACCACCGGCAAAGGGTATCTTTTTACCAACGCTTCTCTCACTTGCGAACAGCTTAAGGGTGTTTATGGGGAAATTTCTCTGTTCGAGTACCTTTATCATTTCTCTTCCTACGGCACCGCTGGCGCCAAGGATACCTACGTTATACTTTTTCATTGTTATTTTCCTTTGTGAACGTTTGCTAAAAATTAGAAATCGTGAAGGACCTTAATAGCCTTCTGATAATTTGCGTCATCAACGCCGATCATGATGTTGACCTCATCTGAGCCCTGTGAAATAACACGGATATTAATTCCGTTTTCACCAAGAGCGGTAAATATTTTACCAGCAATACCTATATTGTGGCTGAGATTTCGACCGACAACGGCAATAAGGCTGACGTCATCAATTATCTTGACCGAATCAGGATCGATCTCCTGCTCTATACGAGTAATTATGCTGTGAAGCTTATCCTCAATGGCGCTTCCCTTTACAATAACGGAAAACGTATCAATGCTACAAGGGATCTGTTCAATGTTGATCTCGTTAGCCTCGAAGATTTCAAGAACCCTTCTTATGCATCCGGGCTCTTCGTCCATTTTTGACTTGGAGATCGTGATAATAGAATAATCTTTTTTACCCGAGATACCGGTAATGGGGCGGATGAGCGCCTCGGCATCCTTATCCTCATCAAAGCTCTCCATAACGAGCGTTCCGGGGGCTGTGATATCCTTTGTATTTTTAATATACAACGGGATGCTCTTGTTTCTCACCGGGAAAACCGCCTCCTCGTGAAGAACGTCCGCTCCCATATAGGAGAGCTCTCTAAGCTCGGAGAATGTGATCTTGTCGATCGGACGTGGATTCTCAACGATCCTAGGGTCTGCCGCGAGTATTCCGGAAACGTCAGTCCAGTTCTCATAGGCGGTGGTATTGAGCGCCGCTGCAACAATAGAGCCGGTAATATCCGAGCCGCCGCGCGAGAAGGTCTTGATGCTCTTGTCTGGCATAGCACCGTAAAAGCCGGGGATAACCATTGTCTGTGCGGTTTCGGCTATCTTTGAAAGATTAGCATAAGACTCTTCAAGATTGACCTTACCATTGTAATTAAATACGAGCCATTCGGCGCTATCAACAAAGGTATAGCCAAGATATCTGGCCATGATCTGCGCGCACCAATACTCGCCTCTTGATACGATATAATCAACGCTGGTCTTCTTATTCAGCTTTGATTTAAACTGCTCAAAATCGTCATCAAGAAATTTCTCAATACCGCAATGCTCGCATATTTCATCGTATCTTGCCTTGATCTTGTTGAGTATCTCATCGTAAGGCGCATTATACTTGATGTGTGCGCGAAGAAGATAAAGAAGATCCGTAACCTTAATATCAGAGCTGAATCTCTTTCCTGGTGCGGAAACGACCACAAGCGCTCTTGCGGGGTCTGCCGTAACGATATTTTTAACCATATCGAAGCATTCACCCGTTGCGACGGACGAGCCACCGAACTTAACTACCTTTACTATTTTACCTCTCGATACCTGCAAAGAAACTCTCACCATCCTTCTGTAATATTGTCTCCGCAAGCTTGTGCATAGCGGAAACGCTGATCGGAGACGTGACTACGTAATTATCGCCACCGATTGTTGTTTTGCTTTCAATTATTTCTGACGGAACATCCGCCTTTGTTCTTACATAGTAGCCTTTTACGACCTTATCGTTATCCACCTCGAGCTTATCGCCGGGGGTAAGAATAGAGACATCGCCGTTTACTATGTCAATGACATCCTGTGCAACAGCAGTTCCCGTCGGATATTTTCCTGCGCCCTGCCCAAAAAAAGAGAGCTGACCGACGTTGTCACCGACAAGGGAAATCATATTATTGTTTTTCTTTACGCCTGAGAACAAAGAATCGTTGTCAATTATCATAGGCTCAACGTACGCCGACACAGTATCTCCGTCGCGGACACCTGTTCCAACGTATCTGATCGATTTGTGCATCCGTTCTCTGATGTAATCTATATCACATTTTTTTATGTTCCTAAGTCCGAATACCTGAACACCGTCCTCGGAAATCTCGGAATCAAAGGCGATAGACGATGATATAGCGGTCTTACGTGCCGTGTCGAGACCATCAATGTCTGCGGACGGATCTGCCTCGGCGTATCCGAGTCGTTGTGCAACAGCCAAAACGTCAGCAAAATCGGCAGAATCGGCTATCATTGCATCAAGAATAAAATTGGTCGTTCCATTCATTATTCCGCATACTTTAGTTATATTGTCACAGCGCGTTGCCCTGCGGAGATTGTGGAGCCAGGGAATACCGCCGCCGGCGCTTGCGGAAAAGCGAACTGTTACACCGTGCTCCTTGGCAAGCGACAAAAGCTCGTCATAATAAGTAGATACAAGGTGCTTATTTGAGCTGACAACGTGCTTGCCGGCCTTTATCGCCTTGACCAAAAAGGTATGTGCAGGTTCAAGCCCGCCGATAGCTTCGGCTACCACGCCGATTTCCTTATCATTTAATATATCATCGTAATTCGTAGTAAGCACGTCTCCGAGCTCGTCGTGCGGTCGGATGTCAAGAATTTTACCGATTTCATACCCGGAGGACTTCAAAATTTCATACGCGCCCGAGCCGACTACACCAAATCCGAGAATCGCAATTTTCATGCATATTTATCCTTTCTTATGATATGCACCGGGGAGATGCTTGGTTTTTTCTTATTACAGTTTGTAAAAATATCACAAAACGGCAGACCTGAAAGGTCTTGTTTTTCGGTCAAATTTAATGTTTTTCTGTCTTTGTTGCAAAAACACTTGTATTTGAACGAAAAATAGTGTATCATATATTATGTCAAAAGTCAAGAGGTGATACAAAAAAATGTTTTACATCAGCACAAGAAATAAAAACATCCAAATTTCCGCCGCAGAGGCGATCCTTAAAGGTATAGCTGACGACGGCGGTCTTTACATTCCAAACGATATATCATCCGCACGTTTCCCAATGGAAAAGCTGAACGACCTCAGTGAAAAGGAAATATCCGCAACCGTGCTTTCCCTGCTCTTCTCCGACGGATCGATGTTCGACTCCAATGAGGAAAAATTCCTTGCTGCGGTTTCAAGGGCATATGATGGAAAGTTTGAAAACGGAGACTTCGCACCCGTGGCAAAGGTTGGTGATACGTTTGTCATGGAGCTTTATCACGGCCCTACGTGCGCATTCAAGGACGTAGCGCTCCAGCTTTTACCCCACCTCATATCCGAGGCAAAGAGATCCACCGGGATGACCGATGACATTGTCATACTAACCGCAACGAGTGGCGACACAGGAAGTGCCGCACTTGAAGGATTTTCCGATATTCCGGGCGTAAAGATAGTTGTATTCTACCCCAAGCACGGCACAAGCGCCGTTCAAGAAAGACAGATGGTATCGTGCGCGGGAAAGAATACCTGCGTTTGCGCTGTCGAGGGAAATTTCGACGATGCACAAAGCGGTGTAAAAAACATATTCAACACGATTAATCTCCCTGAGGGTGTAAGGCTCTCCAGCGCTAATTCTATTAATATAGGAAGACTTGCACCGCAGATCGCATACTATTTCAAGAGCTACCGCGACCTTGTGAAGCACGGAGAAATAAAATTCGGTGACAAACTGAATTTCATAGTACCTACGGGAAACTTCGGAGATATTCTCGCCGGTTATTTCGCAAAGCTGATGGGACTGCCTGTGGCAAAGCTCATTTGTGCGTCAAACGAAAACAACGTTTTGACTGATTTTTTTGAGAGCGGTGTTTACAATAAAAACCGAGAATTTCACGTGACGAAATCTCCATCAATGGACATCCTTATCTCAAGCAATCTGGAGAGACTGTTATATTACATCTGCGGTAGCGAAGCATGCAAGCGTTATATGTCAGAGCTCGCAAGAGACGGAAAATATAAGATCACCGAGGAAGAGCTTGCGCGTATACGCGAGACATTTGATGCCGGATGTGCCGACGACGAAGAAACTTACAAGACAATAAAAGACGTGTATGACAAGCACGGATATCTTATTGATACTCATACAGCAGTTGCTTGGAACGTATACGAAAAGTGGGAAAAAACGAACTCAAACGGATGTAAGAGCGTTGTTCTTTCAACCGCATCGGCATACAAATTCTCATCCGGAGTACTTCACTCACTTGGTCTTGAATGTCCAAACGAGTATGATGCGATAGACATTCTTTCAAAAAGGACAGGCATACGCCCGCCAAAGGTCATCGTTGATATAAAGAACAAAAAAATCGTTCACTCGAATACGATCAAAAAAGAAAGTATGATGACTCTTGTCGAAAGCGTGATAAGGAGAAACAAGGTCATCGTACGAGTCCCTGCGACCTCAGCAAATCTCGGTTCGGGATTTGACTGCACGGGAATTGCTTTCAGGAGATACGACATCTTCTCTTTTGAAAAGTTAAAATCAGGCGTTGAATTTGAAAACTTTGACAGCGCGTTTGCTAATGAAAATAATTTGGCTTACGTCGCTTACAAAAAAGTTTGCGACACAGTAGGCTGCGAAGCATTCGTGAAAATAAAGAGCATCAAAACCGACATACCGATCACGAGGGGACTCGGCTCATCGGCCGCTTTGATCGTAGCCGGCGCTTATGCAGCTAACCTGCTTACGGGACAAAGACTGTCCGTACAGGAGGTGTTTGAAATATGCAACTCCATTGAGGGACATCCCGATAATATCGCACCGGCGCTTTTTGGCGGACTTTGTACCTCCATTGTCGCAAACGGCAAGCCCAGGGCACAAAAGTACACCGTTTCAGATACAATATGCTTTACGGCTATAATACCGGACTTCAAGGTTGATACAAAGGATGCTCGCGCGGTTCTGCCCAAAAATATCAGCCGAGAAGATGCGATTTTTAACATGCAGAGGGTTGCTCTGCTCCCGCACGCATTCGAGCACGGATCCACGGAATTTATAAAGCTGGTAACCGATGACAAGCTACACGAGAAATACAGAAAGCCTCTTTTCAAGAACGTTGATCTCGTTGAAAAAGCTGCATACGAATGCGGTGCAATTTCATTTACGATAAGCGGTGCAGGACCTACTTGCCTTGCATTTTCACAAAATCAAATCGCAAAAGACCTTAATACAAAAATAAACAATTTAGATAACAACTGGGTCGCGTATAGCGTTTCGGTCGATAATGAAGGAGCAAAAGAAATCTATGACGAACAATAAATATCTTCTGGTTGACAAAAGAATTCTCCCTCCATACTTCGAAAAGGTAATAGATGCCCGCGAGCTTCTCGCAAGCGGAGCCACCAAAGACGTTTCAAAGGCAGTTAAAATGGTAGGTATATCAAGAAGCACCTACTACAAATATAAGGATTACATTTTTGCAACCAATTCAGCACTTGACGGCCGAAAAGCAATCATTTCGTTCACGCTTTCCCACAAGCCCGGTATCCTCAGTAAGGTTCTTACGATGCTCTCCGAGAACGGAGCAAATATACTTACTATCACACAGAACCTGCCTATAAACTCCAGAGCGCACGTTATACTTACGCTTGATGTGTCGGCACTTTCCTGCGAGGTTGAATCTCTCGTAAAAAGCATCAACAAAATAGAAAAGGTTGGCGGAGCCAAGCTTATATCTATCGAATAATTTACAGCCCTCCCTCATCGGGAGGGCCGTCTTTTTTATTTAACAACAATGTTAACTATTTTACCGGGAACTACGATTTCCTTAATCACGGCTTTACCATCGAGCGCAGCTGCAACCTTGTCATCCGAGCGCGCAATAGCGAGAACGGAATCCTTGTCTGCGGCCTTGGAAACGGTAATAACACTCTTTACCTTGCCATTTACCTGAACGGGCATTTCAACCGTATCATCAACGGTCTTTGCCTCGTCATATACCGGCCACTCTGCAAGGGATACGAGTCCCTCGCCGCCAAGCGCTTCGTATATCTCCTCTGCAAGGTGAGGTGCAAATGGAGAAAGAAGACGAGCAAGAACAGAAAGCTCCGTCTTGGTTATCTTACCAACCTCGTATATGGTGTTAAGAGCTCCCATCATAGTAGCGATTGCGGTATTAAACTTCATCGCATCGATATCCTCGGTAACCTTCTTGATGAGCTTGTGGATGTGCTTTTCAAGCTCGGGAGAGAATCCCTCACCGTCAACCATATCGAGAAGATTGTAGAATCTTTCAAGGAAACGCTTACATCCCTTTATGGACTGAGTATTCCACGGAGCGGACTGCTCAAAATCGCCGATGAACATCTCATAAAGACGCATTGTATCCGCGCCGTAATCTCTGATTATGTCATCAGGGTTTACGACGTTTCCGCGAGACTTAGACATTTTTTCACCATTCTCACCGAGGATCATACCGTGGCTCGTGCGCTTAAGGTAGGGCTCCTTTTCGGGCAGAATGTCGATATCATAAAGGAACTTGGACCAGAAACGGGAGTAAAGAAGGTGGAGAGTCGTATGCTCCATACCGCCGTTATACCAATCAACGGGCATCCAATATTCAAGAGCCTCGCGTGAAGCAAGCTCCTTGTCATTGTTGGGGTCGCAATATCTGAGGAAATACCAGGATGATCCTGCCCACTGCGGCATAGTATCCGTCTCTCGCTTTGCAGGTCCCTTACATCTGGGACAGGAGCAGTTGACCCAATCGGTCATAAGGGAAAGAGGCGACTCGCCATTCTCGGTGGGCTCATATGACTCAACTTCAGGAAGCTCAACGGGAAGCTGATCCTCGGGAATAGCTACCCAACCGCACTTTTCGCAATTAACAAGCGGTATAGGCTCACCCCAGTATCTCTGTCTTGAGAATACCCAGTCACGCAGCTTGAAATTGACTCTCTCCGCGCCTATTTTATTTTCCTCAAGGAACTTTATCATAGCAATCTTTGCATCGGCAACATCAAGTCCGTTAAGGAAGCCTGAATTCACGAGCTTTCCGGTCGCAACGTCGGTAAACGCCTCGTTTTGCACATCGCCGCCCGCGACAACCTCAATGATAGGAAGTCCGAATTTCTTCGCAAACTCCCAGTCGCGCTCGTCGTGCGCAGGAACGGCCATGATAGCGCCGGTGCCGTAGCCGGCCAAGACGTAGTCGGATACAAAGATGGGTATCTCCTTGCCGGTTGCGGGGTTGATTGCCTTTACGCCCTTGATCTCTACACCGGTCTTGTCCTTAACAAGCTCCGTTCTCTCAAAATCGGACTTTTTGGATGCTTGAAGCTTGTAGGCATCAAGCTCCGGGAGATTGGTTATTACCGAACTCCACTTCTCTATCATCTCGTGCTCGGGTGCTATTACCATATAGGTTGCGCCGAAAAGTGTGTCGCATCTCGTGGTATAAACTCTGAGCTTATCTCCGGTCGTGGTAGTAAAATCTATCTCAGCACCGTTAGACTTGCCTATCCAGTTGATCTGCTGAGTCTTGACACGCTCTATGTAATCAAGACCATCAAGATCGGATATGAGTCTGTCGGCATATTCGGTAATCTTGAGCATCCACTGGCTCTTTACCTTGCGGATAACTGCCGACTGACATCTCTCGCAAACACCGTTAACGACCTCCTCGTTTGCAAGAACGACCTTGCAAGAGGTACAGAAGTTAACAGCCATCTCCTTTTTGTAAGCAAGCCCCTTTTCGAACAGCTTGAGGAATATCCACTGTGTCCACTTGTAGTAGTTGGGATCGGTCGTGTTTATCTCCCTTGACCAGTCGAACGAAAGACCGAGTGCCTTAAGCTGCGATTTAAAGCGCGCAACGTTTCTTTCGGTAACGATCTTGGGATGAATCTTATTCTTAATTGCAAAGTTCTCGGTGGGCAAACCAAACGCATCCCAGCCCATTGGAAAAAGAACGTTGTAGCCCTGCATTCTCTTCTTTCTTGATACTATATCAAGCGCGGTGTAAGGGCGGGGGTGACCAACGTGAAGTCCCTGTCCGGAGGGGTAAGGAAATTCAACAAGAGCATAATATTTGGGAAGTGTATAATCCTGCTTCGCAGAAAAGGCGTTCGCCTCATCCCATTTCTGCTGCCATTTTTCTTCGATTTTTTGATAATTGTAATTCATTTCTTATTCCTCTATGCTTTTGATTTTAAGTTTGGCGTCAACCCGTGCGACAATTGCCGAGATATCCCTTTCCGCTCCGGCGGGCATCAGCCTATCAAGGTTGTAAAACTCTCGCGACTCCTTGTCAAATACGTTTACAATAACGTTTCCGTAATCCACAAGTATCCACGCATTACCGCGTTTGCCCTCAACTCTCAGGGCATCCTTGCCCTGCTCTGACAGCTTATATACGACCTCATCAGCCAAGGCGGCTACCTGCGTAAGTGACCTACCTGTTACGTTGACATAATAGTCTGTAAGGGGATTCTCCTCACCAACCTCGTATAGTCGCACATCCAATGCTTTTTTTTCTATGAGAACTGCTGTTACCGCTTGTGCAAGCGTAGCAGAATCAGCATTGCGTAATGTCATGCTATTTGACTCCATACTTAATCACCTTTCTCCCACACCGGGAATTGAGCGCAAATGCGCCAATAAATTAACTGTAATAAATATCACTGAATTTTTTATCGTCTTTTTTCAAAAACAAGCCCTCGGGATCAAATCCATTCTCATCGAAGGAAGCGCAGGATCGCAAAAGATTGGCTGTCCCTCTTTTGTTTAAGACATAATACCACAAGCCTCCTATATCCTGCAATGCCTTACCCGGCAAGGTAGATACGGAAACCCGCATTCCCGAGATGTTAGGCACCCTGCCAATAAGAGGCACGACCTGTGCAAGCGAGATATCGCTTACAACGCCGTCGAGCGATAAAAGCATATTAGCAAGGGTTTTGTATCCGCCCGCTCTGACGATGGTTTTATAAAAGCCCTGTATAAGAAGCTTTTGTGCATCCAGCCTATCAAGATCGCCACGGGTATAACCGGATCTGTATCGCGCAAGAAGCAAAGCGCGCTCCGGATCCAAATGATTCTCTCCCCTTGTCAACCTGACAAGAGACGTGCCGTCATCTGATAAGAGCTCAATATCTCTATCCGAATCGACGTACATACCGCCAAGGTAGGAGATTGCATCCTTAAATGCTTCCGTAGTGATCCCAACGTATCCGTCTAGATCTATCGCCAAATGCTTTTCCACCGTTTCGCTGAGGACACGCATGGCACTATGTCTTGTCACGCCCCGTGAACGAATGGCGGGAAATATCTGATTGATCTTATTTTGCGATACACCTGATTTAAAATAGGTATCGCGCGGTATTTGGAATACATTGATATCACCCGTGTTGAAATTGAAATCAACGATACACAATACATCCGTGTTCTCTGCCGCATCGTCAAAGCCTGCAACGAGACAGGTCATTCTTCCCGGTGAAGTTGCAAAGACCGAGCTGCCGAACGCAACCACAGACATGATAAGAACGATGATCACTACGGCCGCATAAATTTTCATCTTGTTTTTCATACAAAAGCTCCCGTAAGGTTTTTACGGATAGTTTTTGTACGTATTGGTTGTGATAAACTAAAATATTTTGGCTTCCAATGCTTTTTTTGCTTCAAAGGATCTTGGATTTACAATTTTTCCTCTTTCAAGCAAACTCTTACAAGTGAGATCTATCGACATAATGCATCCCCTGTGCAATACGTTGATATTGTTTACTACATCCCCATCAACAAGAGAAGAAAGCACGAACTCACGTGTTTTTACGCAATCGGGATACGTGCGCCCCTCTTCTATATAATCTGCCAAAAAGATTATCTCATCAAAAATCGACATATCGGCATCACCGACAGTATGCTTCTCAATCGCTGAAAGAATTTTAGGCGTAGCAATCTCCGGAAATTCATTCTTCACAACGTGCGGTGCAACGTATGAATGGTAGACCGAAGCAGAATCAGCAGGAAGTAGGGAGATATTCTTGTCGTATATTATCTTAAGCTGTTCCTCTGCGGTGAGTTCCTTTGCCACATCATGCAGCAACGCTGCAAGGCATATCTCATCTCGGTCGTCAGGCAGACAATATTCTGCAAGCCTTTCGGCCATTCTGCAGACGCCAATGGTATGCTCGAATCTCTTTTTTGATAATTTCGCTCTAAGACTTCGCGATAAATTCTCACGCGTTACTTCAAAATCGGTCATCTGTATAACCCTTCTTGCTTTATATAAGCCAACACCGCTGTCGGTATCGCATCGCTTTCACCGCAAGCCGAAAGTGCATCGCGTACCTCGGTAGATGAGAGCTCTACGGTATCCATATCAATGGGAATTATTTTGGCATCGTACTTTTGCTCATAAAGTGCGGTACATCTATCTATCTCACGTTCGAGAGCGCTATCAATCTCTCGCCTTACGTAGCATATCGTAGCCAGCTTGAAGATCGTCTCGGGCGAGTACCAGCTATCAAGTGTTAAAAACATATCAGTACCGCAAAGAAAATAAAGTTCACAGTCGGTGCTCGAAAGCTCAGTAAGAGTATTTGCCGTATAGCTTTTTCCACCGCGAAGTATTTCCATATCGGAAACCAAAACGTTTTTTATATGTGAAAAAGCAAGTTTGCACATATCCAGCCTTTGGCTTGGAGTTACATTGCCTGCAAAGCTCTTGTGCGGCGGTATAAAATCCGGAATTATCATAAGAGTATCCGGATTTATCCGCCTAGAAAATGCCTCCGCAGCTGCAACGTGGGCGATATGCGGCGGATTAAAGGTACCGCCGAAAATGCCAATGCTCTTGCGTTCGCTCAAAGTTCGATCCTCTTTTTCTTTTGCGATTCCTTATAAAGCACGAAGCGGGTTCCAACGCAGGATACAACGTCACACGAAATAGCATCAGCAATCTCGTTTGCCGCCTCCTTAGCGGTATATCCGCTGTTGTCAAGAACGCGCGCCTTTATCAGCTCACGCGCCTCAAGCGCGTTTGCAATCTGCGTGCATATCTCCTCAGTTATTCCGCCCTTTCCGATCTGAAAGATCGTGTCAAGGTTTTGAGAAAGAGAGCGAAGATATGCTCTTTGCTTACTTGTTATCATACATCCTCTCTTTCAAAAAGCGCACTTGCAAATTCGGAAGAATTGAAAGGCTTCATATCATCTATTTTTTCACCGACACCGATGAATTTAACGGGAATGCCAAGTTCCTGCTTTATGGAAAGGACAATACCGCCCTTTGCTGTACCATCAAGCTTGGTCAGTACAAGACCTGTGATCTTTGAGGCTTCCTTAAATTCCTTGGCCTGAAGAACTGCGTTCTGACCAGTTGTCGCATCAAGAACAAGCAGTGTCTCCTTGGCCGCATCGGGAAGCTCGCGCCCGATAACTCTATCGATCTTCGCAAGCTCATCCATAAGATTTTTCTTGTTATGAAGTCTGCCCGCAGTATCGATGATAAGAACGTCGGCACCGCGACTCTTGACCGCACCGATAGCATCAAATACGACAGATGCAGGATCAGCTCCGGCACCCTGCTTTACAATGTCAACACCGGCGCGATCGCACCATACTGTCAGCTGCTCCGCGGCTGCGGCACGGAAGGTATCAGCCGCCGCAACGACGACCTTTTTACCTTGCGATTTCAATTCTGCCGAGATTTTTCCTATGGAAGTAGTCTTTCCTACGCCATTGACACCTATAACAAGAATAACAGACGGCTTGGTGGAGAGGTTGAGGGGCTCGTGCTCCCCAACCATCTCGCGCAGGATAGCAAAAAGCTCGTCCTTTACCTGCTCTGACTCCTTGATATTTTTATCCTTTACAGTATCGCGCAGTCTGTCGAGTATTTCCTCGGTAACGTAAACGCCTATATCAGCGGAAATAAGCGCTTCCTCAAGCTCCTCAAAGAGCTCCTCGTCAACCTTTCTGAAGCTCTTGACTATGCTGTCTATCTTGCCTACTATGGCGTTTTTGGTCTTATTGAGACCGCTTTTTAATTTATCAAAGAACCCCATCGAGTAGCTCCTTCTGCTTTCCTTCAATTTCGTGTACGTCAAGCTCTATTGCCTGAGATATACCGCGCTGAGGCATAGTTACACCGTAAAGTCGGTCACCTATCTCCATCGTTCCACGACGGTGAGTAATGAGAATAAACTGCGTTCCGTCACCAAAGCGCTTGATATATTCACCAAACCTGAATACGTTGACCTCATCAAGCGCCGCCTCAATCTCGTCAAGAATACAGAACGGTGTGGGGTTAACTTTCAGAATTGCGAACAGAAGCGCTATTGCAACAAAGGACTGCTCACCACCCGAAAGAAGAGCAAGGCTCTTGATGATCTTGCCGGGAGGTGCTGCCTTGATCTCGATTCCGGACGTAAGAACGTCCTCGGGATCGGTGAGCTGAAGCTCTGCATTACCGCCGCCGAACAGATCTCTGAACGTTATTCCAAAGTTATGGTTGATCGCCTCGAATGCGGTAACGAAGCTTGTTCTCATCTCGCTTTCGATACGTGCAATAATATCAACGAGCTCGGTGTACGAGTTTGTAAGGTCAGTGTATTGCGCATTAAGCGCATCGTATCTGATCTTGACCTCTGCATATTCCTCGATTGCGGCAGGATTATAGCTACCGAGTGCCCTCAAGCGGTTCTTGCATGAGGTCTGAACTGCGGCAACCTCTTCTCTGTTTTCCGCAGTTACGGGCGGATACTCAAGCTCAACGGCCTGCTCGTAGGTTATCTCGTACTCATCCCAAAGCTGATGTCCGAGCTTATCCTGCTTTTCCTTGAGCTGTTCATAACGGTTTTCGGCACGGAGTGTGGATTCCTGAACAACGCTTCTGCTCCTGTTCTTCTCATCCTTGCTCTCGCGTATGGAGCGAAGCTCGCGCTCGAACTCGTCGCCGCCCTTGTCGGTCTCGCTACGAAGCTGCATAAGCTCTCTGATCTTCTTTTCAAGTTCAAGATACTCTGCCTTGTTCTCCGTTTTGATATTATCAATATTATCGCGCTTGGAGGTCAGGTCTCTGATCCTTGCATTCTGAACACCCTTATCGCTTTCGTGCTCGGCGATGCGGTCGTTAAAGCTGTCGATCATCTGCTGTACGCCCTCGATATCCTTGCGCGCTTCGGCGATGGATATGTAAGTCTCATTCGCCTTGCTTGCAAGCTCGTCGCTCTTTTCATCAAGCACGCCCATTTCAGCACCGCGCTTCAGTCTGAAATCCTTAAGTGCGGCTATACGCTCAAGTGCTGCGGAATACTCTCCCTCAAGACGCTTGATCTCCGCCTCTGCCTCATTCTGCTGGCCGATAAGGTGGTTGTAGTCGTACTTCAGCTTTTCAAGTATATTGCAGTTTGCCTCGTATTTTGCATTAGCATTGTCGAGGGCCGCAAACTGCGAGCGAGAGAGTGTAAGCAGAAGCTCCTTGTCCTGCTCTGCGGCATGGAGTGCATCCTGTGATGCCGCAAGCTCCTCGTTTATCTCGTTTATGGCGGATATGGTTTCATCTATCTTCTTGCTAAGCCTTTCGGCGTTTACACGAAGCGTGGAGATCTCGGTAAGTCTTGAGAGAATACCGCTGTCCTTCTTTGCGCTACCACCGGTAAACGCACCGCCTACGCTGATCAGCTGTCCGTCAAGCGTTACGATCTTTACACGGTAGCGCAGCTTCTTTGCGGCGGCAGTCGCGTTCTCTATGGTGTCGAAAACCACGGTACGGAGAAGCAGCCACTCAATGATAGAGCGATACTGATCGTTGGTCTGAACAAGAGTATCGGCACGTCCTATAAATCCGTGCATCTTTTTCGACTCACGGATCTCATCCGTTTCGCCGGCAGATCTGATAGCGCTTATGGGATAGAAGGTAGCACGACCTGCGTTTGCACGCTTGAGGGCGCGGATGGCGGAATTGGCAACATCTTCGTTGTCAACCACTATATTCTGAAGACTTGCGCCAAGCGACGTTTCTATCGCGGTAATATACTGCTTATCAACATTTATAAGCGACGAGAGAGGGCCGTGGATCTTTCCGCCAGATATGTTGCCATCGTTGTACTCACGCATTACGAACTTGATACTCTCGGCATATCCCTCGAAGTGATCGTTCATACGTTGGAGAACATCGGCTCGCTGAACTAGGGTGTCTCTCTCAAGCTTCAGAGAGTTCAAGCTCTCGTTTATTTCCTCGCGCTCGCCCTGGAGCTGCTCTATGCGCTCGTTGGACGCCGTGATTATTTCGTCCTTTTCGGCTATTTTAAGCTTGAAATCGGCGGCTGCGCTCTCGCAACGGTCTGCCTCTGCCTTAAGAGCGGCACCTGTATTCTCATATTCCTTTATCTCAAGCTCGATATCCTCCGATTTGGTGTTATCGTTCACCTTGGAGTTTTTAAGAACTCCTATTCTGACCTGCAGATTGTTAGCCGTGCCCTCTTCGACGGTAAGCTCGTCCAGAGCCTCGTCGAGGTCGTGCTTTATTTTTGCGATTTCATCGACCAATCTCTGCTGCTCGGACAGAAACTCGAGCCTCTTATCCATAAGTGCCTGCAAATAGGTCTCAAATTCGCTCTTTTTATCCTCGTAGCCTTTTTTATTTGCATTGATGCCCTCAATCGCCTTTTCAATCTCGGCGATGCGGAGCTTGCACTGCTCTATCATCTCTGCGGAGTGTGCAAAATCGGAATCAGCGGTACGAAGTGCTGTGTCAAGGCTGCTGAGCTTCTGGTTAGACTGAATGATCTGCTCGGAGAGCTCATGAGAGAGTGCACGGTTTGCCTGCGTTTTCTCATACAGGTTCTGCTCCTGAGCATCGAGATCAACTATGATCTGATCTATGATTTCGAGCTCATGATTCGCAAGCTTCCACGCTTTATCCGCTTCCTCGATATCAACTCTTACCTTTTCGGTATCAAAGAGCCAAAGTGAAACGTCAGCGCGCTTCTTCTCCTCGTATATAGCGAGACCCTTGCGTGCCTTTTCTGCCTCCTTTTCAAGAGGACCAACACGGTTTTCAAGCTCCAAAAGGATATCCTTAACACGGTCAAGGTTATCCTGTGTCTGCTTAAGCTTACGCTCAGATTCTTCCTTTCTGTGACGGTATTTTGAAATACCGGCCGCCTCCTCGAAAATACTGCGGCGCTCGTCGCTCTTTTTGGAAATGATCTCGGCGATCTTACCCTGGCCAATTATGGAGTAACCCTCGCGGCCTACACCGGTGTTCATAAAGAGCTCGTATATATCACGCAGACGGCAGGGCTGACGGTTGATGAGATATTCACTCTCTCCGGTACGGAAGTAGCGACGAGTTACGATAACCTCATCGTACTCCGAATCGAGTCTGTGCTCGGCGTCGGTGTTGTCAAACGTTACCGAAACCTCGGCAAATCCCATCGGACGACGCTCATCGGTACCGCCGAAGATAACGTCCTCCATCTTAGTGCCTCGGATGTTACGGCTGGAAAGCTCACCGAGAACCCAACGCATAGCGTCGGAAATATTCGATTTACCACTTCCGTTAGGACCGACGATTACAGTGGCTCCGCGCTCAAAAGTAAGCACCGTCCTGTTCGGGAATGATTTAAATCCGTGAAGCTCAAGTGATTTTAAATACATCTGTTTTTCCTTTCCGAATTCGGATCTCAACCTCGTATTCGGCAATCTCCTCACTTTCCATAAAGGAGAATCCAAGCATAGGGAAATCCAACGTTAGGCGAAATTTGTTTTTCTTTTTTTGACCTATAAGCTTAGAAAGCGTACGCGGTGCGCCGCATATTTCAACGTCGCGCGAATCCGTTATACGCATCTGTGTAATTTTCTCTTTGATCAGCCCATAGTAATACTCACTTTCAACAAGCTCACCTAGGGCAGGATGGTTTGGACCGGCGTAATAGGTTTTCTCGTCCGATAAATTGTCAGATGAGCATAGCCCGATCCTTATAACATCGACACCGGCATCCTTGAATACGCGCAGCGCACGCGAAGATCGCACGATTGCATCTTCAAGCGAAAGCGGCTTGTATCCACCTTGCTCTGCCATATAACAAAGCTCTGTGTCCTTAAAGACCACGGTCGGGTATATTCTGGCTCCCACGGCTCCCATTGACACTATAAAGCGCGCGGTCTCCTCCTCGCTTTCTGCCGTTGAGCCGGGCAATCCTATCATCATTTGCCCTACCAGATCAAATCCGCGCTCAACGATCATCCGACACGCCGTGATCTCGCTTTGATGCGTATGACCGCGCTTGGTAAGCAGGAGAACGTCATCACACGACGACTGAAGCCCGAGCTCTATCGTTTTAACCCCATATCGCTTCAGCGTATCTAATATATGGTCGTTTATGTAATCCGGTCGCGTCGAGCAACGAATAGACTGCACCCTACCCGATATAACGTACGAGTGAGCGATCCGGAGCAGATCACACATCAAAGTGTAATCAATGCCGGTAAAGGATCCACCAAAGAATGCGATCTCGACCTCCGCATCCTTCTCTATCGTTTCAAGTGCCGTATCTATTATCGTCCGTATTGAAGCAAAATCAAATTCTGCTACACCGGTAATGGAGCGTTGATTACAAAAAACACATTGATTGGGGCATCCCAGATGCGGAATGAACACGGGGATATTTGCATGCCTTGTCATACCGTGACACCGAAAAGTGCAAGCGCGATCCTTGCGGCCTGCTGCTCCGCATCTTTTTTTGTGGTGGCGGTACCCTTGCCAACAACGTTGTTGTTGACCTTGACCTCTACCGTGAAGGTTTTGTCATGTTCGGGGCCGTCTTCGGCAACTACTGTATATTCAAGCGTGGCGGAGCCGTCCTTTTCAACAAGCTGCTGCAACGTAGTCTTATAGTCGCCGTTGTTCGTCATTTCGCATTTGTCTATCTCGTGGGCAAAAAGAGACAGAACAACCTCTCTTGCGCCGCTGATGCCAAAATTATCCGAGTCCAGATAAATAGCAGCTATTAAGGCCTCAAGTGCATCCGCGAGCACCTTGGGTCTTCTGCGACAGTCGGTGAGCTCCTCACCGTGACCTACGTTGAGATAATTGCCAAGATTGATGGAGCGAGCAATGCGAGAGAGAGTTTTTTCGCATACAAGATATTGGCGCATCTTGGTCAAGACGCCTTCGCTCTTGCCTGCAAGAGCCTCATACAGATGCTCGGATATAAGCAACTGCAATACCGCATCACCGAGGAACTCAAGGCGCTCGTTAGATGGGTAGTTTATTCCACGTACGCGCTGCTCGTTTGCGTAAGATGAATGTGTAAGCGCGTTTTCGAGATACGAAATATCACGAAAGCTGTAATCAATAGCCTTGCTCAATTCAAATATACTTTTACCTATTGACACAGCGCCACCTCACTCTCTTACTCTATGGTATTATATATTTTTTCTGCCTCTGCAATAAGCTTTTTTTCGTCGTAGTCAACGGCATAAACAGCTATATCGGTATTTATACCCGTCTCTACGAAATATATGGCTTGCCTTACGGCATTCTTTATAGCGTTTGCATCAGATGAGCCGTGTGCCTTTATGACCGGCTTTGCAATGCCGAGTATAGGCGCACCGCCGTGCTCCGAAGCGTCAAAGCGATGCTTAAGATCGCGCAACTTCTCCTTCATCGTAAGGCTTGAGAGCTGGGTCGCAAGGTTCGTCGTGAGAAGATCCTTAAGTATACCCATCATAAACTTGCTCATGCCCTCGATGCTCTTGAGAAGTATATTGCCTGTGTATCCGTCACACACAAGGACGTCGCAGGCGCCAAACGGCACCTCCTTGGACTCAACGTTACCAACAAAGTTCAGTCCGCTTTCGGTAAGCATCTGATATGATTCCACCTGAAGTGCATTTCCTTTGTTATATTCGGTTCCGTTATTAAGCTGACCAACTCTCGGACGGTCTATTTTATATATCTTCTCCATATACTTTGCGCCCATAAATGCAAACTGCATAATATTATCCGACGTTACTGTCAGATTGGCACCGGAGTCCATCAGCAAAACAGGATTTGCCAAGGGGAGGACAGATGCTATTGCGGGGCGGTTTATACCAAGTATACGCTTGACGATCAGCGTTGCGCCGGTTATAAGTGCGCCCGTATTTCCGGCACTTACGAAGGCATCAGCCTCACCGTTAGCAACCATGCGCAGGCCAACACTCATAGACGAGTCCTTCTTATCCCTGACAACGCACATGGGCTTGTCCTCCATAGTTATAACGGAGGCGGCGTTAACTATTTCAAGCGCCGAAATATCTATATCGTTTTTTACGGCGATGTCGGAAATGATATTCTCATCTCCGACGACCGTTATATGAGCATCAAAGGCCTCAGCCGCATCGACCGCGCCTTTTATAAGCTCAAGAGGGGCGTTATCGCCACTCATTACGTCTACAACAATTTTCATTTATTCTTGAGGTGGGAAAAACGCTCTTTTATTATCAAAGCAGAGCGCTCTGCATATGCAGCGTTTCTCGCCTTTTTTCCTCCTTTGATTTTTTTATCAAAAGGTGCTATTATACCAAAATTCGCATTCATCGGTTGGAACGACGAGCTGATGCCACCCTCACTGACATAGTGAGCAAGTGCGCCTATCTCTGTTTCTTTCGGGAATATGAGCGGCGGCTCTCCAAGTGCAGCAAGAGCAGCATTCAATCCAGCGACAAATCCGGATGAGGTCGACTCAACGTACCCCTCTACTCCCGTCATCTGCCCTGCAAAGAAGAGATGCGGATTCGAGACGGTCGAATAGTTGGGCGTGAGAAAGCCTGGAGAATTAAGATAGGTATTTCTGTGCATAACACCGTATCTGAAAAATTCTGCGTGTTCAAGTCCGGGAATCAACCTGAATATCCTTTTCTGTTCACCGAACGTCAGGTGGGTCTGGAAGCCGACGATATTATACATCGTCCCCTCCTTGTTTTCCCTTCTCAACTGCACGGTAGCAAAAGCGTCCTCCCCCGTATTGGGGCAAGGAAGTCCGACGGGCTTCATAGGACCGAAACGCAGAGTATCGTAGCCTCTCTTGGCCATTACCTCTACAGGCATACATCCCTCGAATACGGTGAGATCGGATTGCTCCTTCTTGTCGAAATCCTTAAGCTCGGCTACCTCTGCGCTGACGAGCGCATTGTAAAACGCATCATACTGCTCCTTCGTCATCGGACAGTTGAGATAGTCGGTGGGATCACCCTTACCATAGCGAGAAGCAAAAAAGGCTACATCGGTATTTACGGTCGAAAAATCAACGATTGGTGCCGCCGCATCAAAGAAATGAAGCTCGGTGCCACCTGTCATATCTGCTATCCGTGCGGAAAGAGAGTCAGAGGTCAAGGGGCCCGTAGCGATAACGGTAATGCCGTCGTCAGGAATACGGTCAACCTCTGCGTTATGAATCGTTATAATCTCGATCGACTTGATCTTTTCGGTTATATAACGACTGAAATCATTACGGTTTACAGCCAATGCGCTACCTGCAGGTACTGACGTGGCATAAGCCGCTTCCATTATGAGCGAGCCAAGTTCACGAAGCTCCTCCTTCAGGAGACCTACTGCGTTCAACGCATCGTTTGAACGCAATGAATTTGAGCATACAAGCTCTGCAAAATCGGGATTGTGATGAGCGGGCGAGAATTTTACGGGCTTCATCTCGTAAAGCTCTACCGATACGCCAAGCTTTGCGGCTTGATACGCCGCCTCGCACCCTGCAAGACCGGCTCCGATCACTTTTATTACAGGCTTATCGTTCATTACTCGATTACCGCCATCTCTTCCTCGCGTTTGTATCCGCAAGATTTGTTTTTGCACATTACGATCTTCTTGCTCTTTCTGTAAAAGAGAAGCTCGCCGCAATCGGGACAATTTTCGTTGAGGGGCATATCCCAGGTTGAAAAGTCGCACTTGGGATAATTTTCACAGCTATAAAACAACGTCCTTCCGCGACCGTGGCGAGCAAGTATCTTGGATTGACATTTCGGGCAGGATGCGTCGGTTTCCGTTGTCTTTTGCTTAGTAAAGGTGCAGGTGGGATAATTGGAGCAGGCGTAGAAAACGCCGTATCTGCCGTTTCTGACGACCATTTCCTCACCGCAGGCTTCACACTTGAAGCCGGCGAGTTCGACCTGCTTCTCCTCGTTGCGCACAACGACGTTTCCGTCCTTATCAACAGCCTTCGTATTCTTGCACGAGGGATAGTTGGGGCAAGCTAAGAATTTACCAAACCTGCCGTTCTTATATACCATAGTCGCGCCGCATTTTTCGCACACGATGTCGCTTTCCTCATATTCGGGCTCAACCTTTACCTTTGATTCGAGCTTTGAGGCTGCGCTGAGCTCCTCGCTGAATTTGGTATAGAAGTCGGACAGAACACCGACGATCGTGTTTTCCTTGTGCTCAATGGAGTCAAGGTTAGACTCCATCAACGCGGTATATTCATAATCTATTATTTCGGGGAAATACTCGCGCATAAACTTGGTGGTTATCTCACCGAGCTCGGTTGCAACGAGCGATTTACCATCGCGCCTAACGTAATTTCTTGATATTATTATCGAAATTATAGGTGCATAGGTAGATGGGCGGCCAATTCCGTTTTCTTCAAGGAATTTAATGAGCGAGGCCTCGGTGTATCTTGCTGGCGGCTCGGTAAAATGCTGCTGCTTAACTACGGAATTGCACTTGAGCGTTTGATTTTCCTTAATATTCGGAAGACCAAGCATCATAAGCTCTTCAACGTCGAGATCCTCAAACTCACCGCCGTAAAGCACCAGATATCCCTTGGATTTCAGTTGATATCCGCCGGTTTTGAAGATATACCCCGAGTTTTCAAGCTCAATCGATACGGTATCAAACACCGCGCTCACCATCTGGCTTGCCAGAAATCTCTCCCATATAAGTCTGTAAAGCTTATGCTGCTCGGACGTGAGGAATTTTCTGACCGATTTGGGCGTTATGGCAACGTTTGCAGGTCTGATCGCCTCGTGAGCATCCTGAGAATTGACGCCACTCTTGTACACGCGTGGAGAATCAGGAACGTACTCGTCACCGTAATTCTTGCGGATAAGTGCGAGAGCCGCCTCCTGTGCTGCATCCGATATACGCGTCGAATCTGTACGCATATAGGTTATAAGGCCCTGGACACCGCCAAGCTCCGCACCGAGATTCAAACCATCGTAAAGCTCCTGTGCGACCTTCATCGTCTTCTGCGCCTGGAAGCCAAGCTTCTTCGAGGCCTCCTGCTGAAGCGTAGAGGTAGTAAAGGGCGGTGCGGGCATTTTCAGCTTTTCCTGATGCTTTACCGAGATAACGTTAAAGTTCTTGCCACTTATCGCGTCGACAACCTTTTGAGCCGACTCCTCATCGTCAAGCTTTATCTTACCATTTTCGTCACCGAAGAATCTCACGGTAGTCTCAGCATCATCCGTCGCAAGCGACGCCTCGACAGTCCAATACTCCTGGCGAACGAATGCACGTATCTCCTCTTCTCTTTCGGTCACGATACGCATAGCAACAGACTGAACGCGTCCGCCGGAAAGACCGCTTTTAACGTTTTTCCAAAGTATCTGACTCAGATTGAAGCCTATAAGTCTGTCAAGGATCCTACGCGCCTGTTGCGAATTTACGAGATCTACATTAATGCGTCTTGGCTTCTTTATAGCCTCCTTGACTGCCGATTTCGTTATCTCGTTAAAGGTGACTCGACATTCCTTTTCCGGCGGAATACCGAGCTGTGATGCGATATGCCAGGAAATTGCTTCTCCCTCGCGGTCAGGGTCCGTTGCAAGGAATATCTTGGAAGCACCCTTGGCTTCCTTTTTAAGCTCCTTTATGACGTCGCCTTTACCGCGTATGTTTATATAATGAGGCTCAAAGCCATTCTCAACGTCTATACCAAGAGTGCTCTTCGGCAGATCACGTACGTGACCCTTCGAGGCTATGACCCTGTAATTTGAGCCAAGATATCCTTTAATTGTGTTCGCCTTTGCCGGCGACTCAACGATTACCAAATTTGCCATAATGGGGTGAGCAGAGCTCCTTTCTTTAGGCACGAGAGAATAATATGCCCCCGTTTAAAGATACTGAGGAACTCTCAAGCCTTAATTTTAAAATGATTTTGGTGATTGGCAGTAGAAGCCAAGTACGACTTTGCAATAGGGACAAGTGCCTAAAGCGCTGAAAATTCAGGCTTCAGAGCGAGTTTATATTATTCTCTCTTGCCTAATTCCGACGAACCTTCTCGCCCGGTAATACGGTTATGAATCTTCCCATTTCGAGCTTGAGAAGCCCCTTCATAACGTCTCTCATATTAAGCTCGGCATCTGTAAGCGACTCTATCGTACACTCACCGCCGAGCGGTATTTTCTTATATATCTTAAGCGCCTTTGCATCAAAGCTGGAAAAATCCATGGTTGGAGCGGGCGGCGTCTGCTCCATCTGCTCTATGCGCGGCTTTGAGTCGTCAGCCGCGGAAGTATGCACGGCATCAGATGCTTTAGGACGTGATGCTTTAAATACCGGATCGTCCTTGGTTACGCACGCTATTTTAAGCATCGACAAAACCTCAGGCATATTTACAGGAGCTTTCTTGGCAAGCTCAAAGGGATTAAGTTTGCCAAGAGATGACATCTCAAAATCACGAACGATATCATCCGCACACGTACAAACCCGCGCACCGTTCTTGAGGAGAAGATTACACACCTCGCTGTTCGGATTTCCAACGTTGCCGGGAACGGCGTATACGGTACGCCCCTGCTCCTTCGCATGACGGGCGGTAAGCAAGGCTCCGCTACGCTCCTTACCCTCGATAACGAGCGTGACTTTTGACAAACCGCTGATTATACGGTTTCTCACGGGAAAATTATGTCCATCGGGACGAGCTCCCGGAGGGTATTCCGTAAACACACAACCGTTTTTGACTATTTCACGAGCCAGCGGGCGATGCTCCTTTGGATAGCAAACGTCAATACCGCTACCTATAACAGCAACGGTTATCTTACCTGCAGCTATCGCACCTGCGTGTGCCACAGCATCAATACCTATTGCCATACCGGAAACCACCGTTGCGCCCGAACGCGCAAGATCGTATGCTATATTGAATGCATTTTTCTTTCCGTACTCCGTAAGACGGCGGGTACCGACTATTGCTATGGGAAACAAGCTTGAAAAATCTGGTAAAACACCGCGATAATACAAAAGAACCGGCGGCGTGGGTATGTCCCTTAACGAGTCGGGATACCTGTCGTCGGCATACGTAAGTATACCCACGTTTTTCGAGGTGCAGAAATCGAGAATGATCTCGGCCTGATCGAGGTTCTTGTTGGTCAGGGCCTCGTAATCACGAGATCTGGACGTAACTACCGATGCAATCGCGCCGTCGTCCGCCTCATACACCTCCCTTGCGGTGTCAAATTTACCAAGCAAGGTCGCAAACGTCTGAGAGCCGGGAGTACACGCCAGCGAAAGCCATATCCAATATATCAGATCGTGCATGTTAACCTCCCATACTTATTAATTACGTATTTTTGCCCTGCTCCCACATAAAGATCGCAGCCGCGACCGATGCGTTGAGGGACTCGATGTTGTCTGAAATAGGTATATATACGCTATTGTCACAGGCGGAGGAAATCTCCGTTGGTATTCCGTGCCCCTCGTTGCCGATCACGAAAACGTCCGCAGAAAGCACGTCCACTTCGTTGAGTGCAACAGCGTTATCCGAAAGCTCGGCAGCAAACACTCTGCGGCCGTTTGCCTGTGCGGCGTCGATGAATGAAGCAAAATCACGAACGACGGTAACCTTGACCTTGAAAAGCGAGCCCATGGCACTCCTTACGGTCTTAGGATTATATATATCGACCGAGTCGGCGCTTAATACAATATGCTCCGCGCCAAACGCAACGGCGCTCCGAATAACCGAACCAACGTTGCCTGGATCGCGTACAGAGTACAATGCGATGGCTCTTTCTCCGTCCTTCAAAAAAAAGTCTTCCTTATATATTATATCCAACTCTTTAAAAAAGTCAAGATGTTTTATCACACTTATGATGCCTTGAGGCGCTTTTTCGGTAGAAATTTTCCGAAAAACCTCTTCAGTCACGGTGATGATCTCCGTATCGGCATACAAATCGGACGAAAAGGCCAACTTTATACGCTCGGCAAGCGCGTCATTTTTTTTATCGGAAACGAACACGTGTGTTATCGGCAATCCAGCCTGTGCGGCCTCAAAGGTGAGCTTTTCCCCCTCTGCAATAAAGGCGCGAGAACGGCCTCTTTCCTTTTTGTCATGAAGAGCTGTCACCCACTTAACAGTATTATTCTGCCTGCTTGTAAGTATCGTTTTTTGTAATTTCATTACAATCCTCCGTTGGGGTTAAAAAATCCCGGTCTTCCTTACGGTCAACCGGGATTTGTTATTAAAGTGCAGCCTTTGCCATCTCGCAGATCTTTGCAAATGCTTCCTTATCGGAAACGGCAAGCTCTGCAAGCATCTTGCGGTTAAGATCGATTCCTGCTACCTTAATGCCATGCATAAGGGTGAAGTAGTTC